>CAITGX010000001.1 GCA_903892045.1 uncultured Planctomycetota bacterium
CGCAGCGAGGACGAGTGGTGGCACGCGCAGTTGTCGGCGCTGGAGGCAGAGCTTGCTTGGCTCGAGTCGATGCGGGTGGCGGCGGATGCCGCGCATCGCAGCGAGCGCGCGCAGCGGCTGTGGTCGGAGGCGATCGAGGGGATCTCGCGTGCGCCGAAGTACGCTGGGCAGCGCTGGCCGAGCGGGGAGCGTTTGACGCCGCAGGCGGGCCTGCTGCCCTTGGGTGAAAATCCAGCCACGGGCCTGTGGGAGTTCGTGCACTTGCAGTCGGGTGCGGAGCCGATCTTGGGTGCCGATGGCCGCGTGCAGCGCAGCCCCGAGGGGCACCTGACGCTCACGCCGGAGACGGGGATGGTGCTGGTGTTGCTGCCGGGCGGTCGCGTACCGAAGGCGGACTCGTCGAAACAGTATCAATACGGCTGGATCACCTCGCTCGAGCTCGCGCCGTTCTTCCTGTCGAAGTACGAGCTGACGGCGGAGCAGTGGGATCGGCTGTCGCTGCGTCGCGGCTACTCGTATTGGGCTGACACGGCGATGGCTCCTGCGAACGAGATCTCGTGGGACGACATCACGCTGATGTGGCCCCGTGAGCTTGGTTGGTGCGACTTCCCGAGCGAAATGCAGTGGGAGTACGGCTGTCGCGCGGGCACGACGAGCACTTGGTGGACGGGCAACGACGCGGAAGCGCTCAACGCAGCAGCGAACTGGAACAACATCGCTGCGATTGGTCGTCTGCGCGCGAACGCGTTCGGCTTGCACGACGTGCACGGCAATGTGTGGGAGTGGTGTGGTGACACCTACGACGCGAGTGCGAAGCCGCGATTGGGCGATGGCCTGAGGGACGACGGAGTGGATAGCTCCGCCTACCGCTCGGACCGCGGCGGGAGTTGGAGCTTCTCCCCCGTGAGCGCGAGGTCGGCGGGCCGCTACGACGGCGCCCCGGAGGTCCGCAGCGGGAGCGACGGTCTCCGCCCCTCCAGGCGCATCACACCTTAGGACTTCACCACTTCACCCCGGTCCGCGAAGACCAGAGTGCCTTTGCGAGGCGCCGCCGGAGCGGGGCGTGCGCAGCCGCCCGCGGAGGGAGGCGCCGTGCAGCTTGCGAAGTTTGCGGTCGCGTGAGATTTTTCTGTTTTTGGAGGTGTTGGGGAGGGATGGCGGGTACCGGGAGCGAGCTACTCCAGCCATGCGCGCCAAAATCCTGACCTTGCGTTACTCCGCTTCGCTCGGCGGCTTCGACGACACTGCGCTCGTCGATTTCGCCCGCGACAAGGAGATCCTCGCTGTTCGCGAGCATTTCTACCTCGTTCACGACACGCCGCACATCACCTGCGTGCTGACATACCAGGACGCGATCGTCCCGCGCGAGGCGCTCGAGCTCGCACGTGAAATCCCGTCGCGCATGCCGCCGCCCGCACCGCGCGCGCCGAGCTTCCCGCACGATCGACGCACCGGAGCACCCGATCCTTGCGCGGGCATGAGCGAGAGCGAGCGAGCGCTCTTCCAGCACCTGCGCGAGTGGCGCTCGAAGCAGGCCCGCGAAGAAGGCCTGCCGCCGTATCTGATCCTCACCAACCGGCAGCTCGTGACTCTGGTGCGTCGTCGCCCGGAGAGTGCGACAGCGGTCGGGCACATCGACGGCATCGGTCCGGGCAAGGTGGAGCGCTACGCGCAGGCGATCCTGCGGCGGCTGCACGGCACGCCGGTCGCGAGCGGTGATGGCGCGATGAACCCGTCTGGGGTCGCGGTGGAGGCACGCGCCGGTGAGGCGTCGGCGACGGTCACGGCCGAGCAGGTGCCCAGTTGAGTGCCGCAAATTCGCGCGAGGCGCCCACGCCCGCAGGGCCGGAGCTCGCCTGCCTGCTGCACTGGGAGCAGGTGTCGGGCTGGATGCTCGAGCGCACGGCGAAATGGCCCAAGTCGATGCGCTTCGCGCTGGTGCAGAAGGTGGATCTGCATGTGCTGGAAGTGCTCGATGCACTGGTGGTGGCGCGCTACGAGCCCAGAGAGAGAGTCCACTGCCTGCGGGAGGCTAACTTGCGACTCGAGCGCCTGCGCTTCCTGCTGCGCATCGCGCTGGCCCGGCAGGCGCTCTCGAAGTCGCACTTCGAGACTGCGATGCGGAGCATCGACGAGCTCGGGCGCATGCTGCACGGCTGGCGCACGGCGCTCGGGGAGCGGCGGGAGACGACCCCGTGACGGCGTGGGAACAGGTGACGAGCTTCCAGAACTTGCGCAGCGCAGCGCTGCGGGCCGCGCGTGGCAAGCGAAAAGCCTGCGGGGTGGCGAGGTTTCTCGAGCGACTGGAGCCCGAGGTGTGGGCGCTCCAGCGCGATCTGCGGACAGAGACGTGGAGACCGGGGCGGCCCGTGCTGTTCACCATTCGCGATCCCAAGGAGCGCACCATCACAGCCGCGCCGTTCCGGGATCGCGTCGTCCACCATGCCTTGCTCGCGCCACTCGAGGCGCGCTTCGACGCGGAGCTCGCGGCGGAGAGCTTCGCTTGTCGCAAGGGCATGGGAACGCACCGCGCGCTCGACCTCGCACAAGCCTGCGTGCGCGCATGGCCGTGGTTCTTGAAGCTCGACATCGCCAAGTGCTTCGAGTCGATCGAGCATCCGCTGGTGCTCCGCGTGCTGGGGCGCATCGGGCTGGAGCCCGAGCTGCTCGCGCTCTGTGAGCGCATCCTCGCCGGCCCTGTCGGCGCGCCTGCGCGCGGCCTGCCGATCGGCAACTTGACCAGCCAGTGGTTCGCGAACCTCGCGCTCGGCGAACTCGACCGCTTCGTGAAGGCGGAGATCATGCCCGGTGCCTACGTGCGCTACATGGACGACTTCGTGCTGTTTGGCGCGGAAAAGCAGAGCCTGCGAAGCGCGCGCGAGCGGGTGGCGAGCCGGGCGTGCGAGCTCGGGTTGGAGCTCAAGAAGCGAGCGACGATGCTCGCCCCCACGTCGAATGGCCTGCCCTTTCTCGGCTGGAGGCTGTATGCCGGGATTCGTCGGCTACGACCGGAAAACCGGAGGCGGGCCCTGAGGCGCCTGAAGCAGCGGCACTGGGAGCTGCGGACCGGGAAGCTCTCCCGGACTACCTACGAGCAGTCCGTCCGCTCGACGCTCGCGCACGTCGGACACGCCGACGCGCGATCCACGCGACACATGCTCCTCTGCGCCTGCGCCGAGGAAGCAACGTCTGGGTGCGGGCCCTGATGCTCCGCCAACCGCTCGAACCGCGGCGGGAGTTGGAACAACTCCCCCGAGAACGCGAGGTCGGCGAACCGCAACAACGACACCCCGGAGAACCGCAACAGGAACAACGGTCTCCGCCCCTCCAATGCATCCTCTGGCCCGATCGCGCGGAGGCTCTCCGCGCGCTGCGCCAACGTGATGCCCAGGCCCGCATCCCGTGCCGTGGCGCCTCGCGTCACGGCCGAATCCAGCGCGAGGCCGCCTGCAGGGCCGCCCGCGGAGGAAGCCGCCGTGCTGCTCGCAGTCTGTGCGACGCTCGCAGGTTTGCTGACGCCTGCGCGAGTCGGCGTGCTGCGGCTACCAGCGCAGGTCGAGGAGGGCGCTGGCGGCGGTGGTGGGGTCGGCGCGTTGCTGGAGGGAGAGCCAGAGGGTGCGGGCGGTGCGGGGCACGCGGGCTTCGTGGAGGCGGCGGTCCCCCACTTGCACGATCACGGGCTGGTCGAGGTCGAGCAGCTCGTCGGAGAGGCGCAGGGTGAGCGACGGAG
This sequence comes from uncultured Planctomycetota bacterium, assembly GCA_903892045.1. Taxonomy (GTDB): domain Bacteria; phylum Planctomycetota; class UBA1135; order UBA1135; genus F1-120-MAGs118. The sequence goes on from CAITGX010000001.1 coordinate 3,731, forward strand.
CGGTGCCGGGGTCGAGCGTGACGACGTTCTTGGCGAGGCTCGCGACGATGCGCTGTCCGGGCTGCGCGCTGCCGGCGGGGAGCGCGAGCCAGTAGAAGCGCTCGTGCGTCACGTCGTCCTGCAGCCAGACGATGCGCTCGGGCCAGGCGCGGCGCGTGAAGCCCGCCATCCACGGCACGCCCTCGGCGTCCTTGCGCTGCATCCAGTGGCCGAGCCCCTCGTAGATGCGCACGAAGTGCTCGTAGCCCTGCGGGTCGGCGGCGCGCAGCTCGCCCATGCGCACGCCGCGCGCGGCCGCGATCTTGTTGCGATCGTAGGCGGCGTCGTTGCCGCCCATGAAGATCGCGAAGGGCAGGTTGCGCAGGCCGTCGAGCTGGGCCTCGTTGGGATGGCCCGCCATCATCGCCGCGGCGGCGAAGCGATCGGCCATGCGCGGCGCGAGCTGCCACACGCCGTCGCCACCGGCCGAGTAGCCCATCAGGTACACGCGGTCGGGGCTCACGCCGCGCAGCGCGACGTAGTCCTCGATCAGGCGGTCGAAGCACGGGTCGATGTGGCCTTGGTGCCACAGGTTCCAGGTGTCGCTCGGCGCGCGCGGCGCGACGTAGAAGCCCTCGGCGGGCTCGTAGAGCTTGATCTGGTTCTGCCACTGCTGGTCGTTCACTTCCTTCGGGGCCCCGCCGCCGCCGTGCATCGAGATCCACAGGCTGCGCGAGCCCTCGGGCGCGTCGCCGAAGCGCTTCTCGAGCCAGCGCAGCGTGACGCCGGCCGTGGCGAGTTCCTTCTTTTCCAGCTCGTCCGCGCGTTCCGCGCGCAGCTGCTCGAGCCGCACCTGAGCGAGCCGCGTGCGAGCCTTCGCCGCTTCGTCGCGCGTGAGCGGCGTCGCGGGCGCATCGCCGCGCTCGGCCGCGGGCTTCGCGAGCCACGCTTCGAGCTCCGCGAGCGCCGGTGAGAGCGCCTCGAGCTCCGTCCACTCGACGTCGAGCGTCGCGACGCCGCTCGCGGCCGCCACGAACGAGCGCGTGCGCGTCTCGCCCGCGAGCGTGATCGCCATCGAGTACGAGCCCTGCGGCGCGACGGCGAAGCTCGGCATGTCGTTCAGGTCCGCAGTGCCGGCGCGCGTCTCGCCCGTCGCGACCTCGCGCCCCTGAGCGTCGAGCAGGCGCAGCCGCGCAACGACGCGCTCGCCCGCGCGCAGCACGCGCACGCCGATGGTGGGCTGCGCCGGCGCGGCGAGCGGCTTCGCGTAGCGCGCGGTGACATCGACGGCAGCCACGCTCTCGACGCCCGGGCTCCACACCATCGGGAACGCGAGGCCGGCGCGCTTCCAGCTCGTCGCGTAGATGCGGTGCTCGGGCACGTCCGCGCGCGCCTGCGATGCGTCGCCCACGAACCAGCCGCGGTCGAGGCCGGCTGCGTCGTACTCGTCGGCGCCCGCGAAGTGCCAGTCGCCGTCCCAGATCTCGATCCACGTGTGGTTGCCGCGCTGGTTCGCC
>CAITGX010000002.1 GCA_903892045.1 uncultured Planctomycetota bacterium
CGTCGAAAAACTCGAGCGCGCGGGCGCGATCGGTCAGGTCCGGCAGCGCAGTGGCGCCCGCCGGAGTCCAGCGCGCGACGGTCCGCGCGCTCGAGCTCGCGCCGGCCTGCGGCGCGAAGGAACCGGCGAGATAGGCGGCCACGCCGGTGGGCTCGCTGCGCACGAGAATGCGGTCGACGCCACCGCCGTAACTCGCGAGCCCCTGCTCCAGCCACGCCGTGCCATCAAACCCGCGCAGCACGCTCTGCACGCTCGTACCGAAGTGGCCGCCGGCGAGCAGGAGGCGTGTGCCCGCCCCATCATCGTAGGAAGCGAGCGACAACAGGGTGCCGGCGACTCCGCCGCCGACCGTGGTCCACGTCGAGCCGTTGAAGCGCGCGACACCTCCGGCGAAGGGCCCCGCCGCGTAGAGCGCCGGGCCCGCGCCGTCGTCGTGCACCGCGATCGCCGTCACGCATTCCGTCGCGAACGGGCTGCCGATGCCCGCGCCCAGCGGTGCCCAGTTGGTGCCATTCCACTGCGCGACGCGCAGCAGCGACTGGCCACCCGACATCGTGAACTCGCCGGCTGCGACCAGTCGCGCACCGCTCGGGCTCGGCCAGACGCACAGCGCCGCGCACGGTCCGTTGAGCCCCGCGCCGAGCTGCACCCAACTCGTGCCGGTCCAACGCGCGATGCGCAGACACGCGACTCCGTCGCTCTGTTGGAAACGCCCTGCGGCGAAGAGCGTCGCTCCGCTGCCGAGGTCCGCCACCTCGAGATCGCTCACATCGCCGCCGAAGCCGGCGCCCATTGCCGACCAGGCCACTCCATCCCACTGTGCGACGCGCCGCGCCGCCACCGAGCCTGCGACGGTGAACTCGCCGCCCGCGACGAGCCGCGGCCCCGCTCCGGCGTCGAACACCTCGAAGTCGAGCGGCGGGCGATCGAAACCACCGCCCGAAAATTCCGCGGTCCACTGCGCGCAGTTCTGCTGCGCTGCCGCCGACGTGGATGCAAGGCTCGGCAGTGCGGCGAGGGTGAGGGCGAGCGCGAGGTGCATGCGAGAGACTGCCGTTCGTCGAGTGCAGGCTTCCGTCCAACGGGCCCGCGGGGGCGCAGGCGTCCGCGGGTGAGGAGTAGCACCCCGCGTGGCGGGGGTTACACCAGCGTAGCCAGCATCGCGACTTCGTGGGCGCAGCCCCACGAGAGGGTCACGCCGGCGCCGCCGTGGCCGTAGTTGTGGATCAGGGTCGAGCCGGGGCGCGGGGACTCGCGCTCGAGGCGCACGGCGCTGCGGGCGGGGCGCAGGCCGACGGAGACGGAGAGCACGCGGGCCTGCGCGAGGCGTGGCTCGAGGGCGGCGCAGCGCTCGAGGATGGCGGTGGTCGTCGCCTCGCTCGGGATGAGCTCCTCGCGGCCGTCGTCGGCGCTGCCGCCGAGGATGCAGTCCTGCGAGCGCGGGATGACGTAGGTCACGCCGCGCGGGTCGTAGTCGTCGAGCGTGAAGCGCTCGACCGCGCCGCGCTCGACACGCACGAGCTGGCCGCGGATGGCGCGCAGCTCGCGGTCGCCGACGAGCTCGCGCGCGCCGAGACCCGCGCAGTGCACGACGAGCGGCGCGGCGTCGAGGGCGGGCGCGAGCGAGTCGAGCGCGCGCACGACGAGCTCGCCGCCGAGCGCGCGGAAGCGCGCCATGAGCCACTCGAGGTACAGCGGCATCTCGACCACGGGCACGCTGAGCTCGAAGCCGCGGTCGAAGCCGTCGGGCAGGAGCTCGGGGTCAAGCGCGCGCACGTCGCTCGCGGCCGAGCGGAAGTCCGCGGCCTCGTCGAACAGCCCGCGCGGCAGGAGCTCGACGCCGCGGCACATCGAGACCCCGCTCGCCGGATCGCTCGCGAGAGGCACGAGCGCCGCATACGTCGCGCGCGCCCAGCCCGCCACGCGCTCGCGCGGCGCGACCTTGTACGGGTACCAGATCGCGCCCGCGACGGCCGAGGTCGTGCGCGAGGGGAGCTCGCGCGTCCACAGCTCGACCGCGACCCCGCGCTCGAGCAGCCGGATCGCGCTCGAGAGTCCCGAGACCCCGGCTCCGACGACGATCGCCCGCGCGCTCCCCATGCGATCGCGCAGCATATCCGCCCCGCGGACCTCTCTGGCTACGGCGGAGTGCGTGCGCGGCAGCTCGTGCAAGGAAGCGCCGCGAGCCCGCGCGAGGTCCGGGCGCCGCTCGGCTCGTCCGTTTCGTCCTGCGCAAGCGCGCGCACGCGACGGCTGCGAGTCTCTAGCGCGGCTTGAAGAGGTGGTCGGACTCCTGCGACCACGCGACGAGGCGATAGAGCGGCGCGAGCCGACGCAGCTCGAGCACGAGCATCTCGGGCACGTCCTCCGCGAGCGCGTTGCCGCGCGCGCCCGGCGGCGCGGGCAGGCGCTGCTCGACCGCGAGCCCATGCTCGCCCGGCTTGTAGTAGCGGAAGAACTCGGCCAGCTTGTCGCTGGTCAGCTTCCCGCAGATCCACTCGCCCTTCCAGTTGTCGAGCTTGAGGCGGAAGCCGTCGAGGTCGTTCAGGAACGGCAGGAGGAGCGCGTAGCCCTCCTTCTGCGTGCGGTGCACGAGGTTCTGCCCGTCGAACCACGCATCCGGATGGATGCGCAGGCTGACCTCGATGGCCGCTTCCTCCACGGCCACGCACAGGTACGCGTTGCGGTAGGACGAGTCGAGGTCCTTCGCGAGCTCCGCTCCGAGCACCTGCTTGAGCCGCGCCTTCTCCTTCTTGCCGCGCGTGATGTAGGCCCAGATGCGCCGCACGCGCATGTGGTTGAACATGTGCGGCTGGTGCAGGCTCGTGCGGCTCTGCAGCTCGATCGCGCCGCCCTTTCCCGCCACCTCCGCCGCGATCTCGTCGACGGCGAGCTTCGCGATCGAGGCCAGCTTGCGCCGCGTCACGAGTCGCCGGTCGTTGTACTGCGGATCGCGCCCGAGGGCCTCCGTCAGCGCATGGAAGTCGCCCTCCTCGAAGGGCGCGAGCTCGGCGAGCGGCTTGGGTTCCGGATCCTGTGCGGCAGCCATGGGGCGCAAGACTCTAGCGCCCGCCCGCGCGCCGTCACGGGCAGCCGTGCGCGACGCGGGCCCGCACGGACGTCCGGCCCTCCGCAGGCCCCGCGCACGGCGCTCGCGAGCTTGGCACGCGAATCGCTAGCTCTCCGCGTGAGGCACGAAGAGAGAGGCGGGGGACGAGGCCGAGCTGCCTCGTCCCCCGCCTACCCCACCCCCATCCGACGGCACCCATGAGCGAAGCACTCTCGCGCGGCATCCCGCGCATCGGCGACACCGCCCCCGACTTCCAGGCCATCACCACCCAGGGCGAGCTCTCGTTCCATCGCTGGAAGGAGGGCAAGTGGACGCTGCTCTTCAGCCACCCGGCCGACTTCACGCCCGTGTGCTCGACGGAGATCGCCGAGCTCGCGCGGCGCGCGGACGAATTCGCGCAGCTCGACACGCGGCTGCTCGGCCTCTCGATCGACTCGATCCACAGCCACATGGCATGGCGCGAGAACCTGCGCTGGATCCTCCAGGTGTCGATCCCGTTCCCGCTGATCGCGGACATCGACATGAAGGTCGCGCGCCTCTACGGGATGCTGCACGAGCAGGCCTCGGCGACGGCGACCGTGCGAGCGGTGTTCGTGATCGATCCCAAGCACGTGGTCCGCGCGCTCGTCTACTACCCGCTCAACGTCGGTCGCAATGTCGACGAGCTGCTGCGCCTCGTGCTCGCGCTCCAGACCGCCGACCGCAACGCGGTCGCGTGCCCCGTCAACTGGAAGCCCGGCGACAAAGTCATCGTGCCACCGCCCAAGAACGAGGCCGAACTCTCCGAGCGCGACAGCCACACCGACTACGAGAAGCTCGACTTCTACCTGCGCCGCCGCTCGCTGTAGCCCCCGTGGCCAGCGAACCGCGCGTCACTCGAGCAGCGCGATGCGCGGGTCGAGGTCTTCGGGGGCGAAGCTCTGCCCTTGGGCGAGGGCCTCGCAGGCGCGCAGGGCGACTTGGGTGACCCACTCGCGGCCGACGCGCGGCTGCGGGCCGATGGCGACGGTCCTGTCGAACCACTCGCGTGCCCGGACAGGGTTGCGACGATGGATGAGCTCGAGCACGCCGAGGTTCTGGTGCGCATCGCCCCAGGCCTCGACCAGCAGGTCGAGCGCTTGCGCGGGCAGCTCGCCGGAGTCCTTTTGCCGCGCGCCGGCCTCGACAGCGGCGAGGAGCAGGCGCTCGGCCTCGTCGACGCGCGAAGGAAAGTGGTAGACGAGGATCAGCGCGGCGTCGTTCAACACGCGCACATCCTGCGGCGCGAGCGAGGCGGCGGCGAGGTAGGCATCGCGGCTCGCGGCGAGCACGTCGCGGGCCTGGGCGAAGGTGCGCTCGGCGAGAGCGAGCTCGAGGTCGCGCACGGCGGAGTCGCGCGCGGCCGCGGCGAGCGCGCGGTGCTCCCGCGAGGCGGTCACGAGGCCGACGCCCCACTCGCGATGGAAGAAGCCGGCGTTGTTGGCGAAGTCCGCGTCGGCGGGGCGGTAGGCGTGCAGGAAGGCGTAGATGCGCGCGGCCTTGGACGCGGCGCCGATCTCGAAGCCACCGAGGGAATCGGCCGCACCGCGCAGCCAGCGGTCGGCGACGAACTGCAGGCCCTCGACGCCGGAGCGCAGGCGCCCCTCGAGCCGCCACTCGAGACCGCCGGGGAAGAGCTCCTCCATCGAGCGGAACATGCGCTCGGCGGCGTCGAGCTCGCCGGCGTGGAAGCGCGTCCAGCCCGCGCCGGCGCGGCACATGACCTCGAAGCCCGTGCAGGCACTCGCGTAGCTCGCCTCGAGCTCGCGGCAGCGGCGGTAGAACGACTCCGCGCGCTCGAAGCGCGCTCCGGCGCCGGGATCGGTCGCGACGACCGGCACCGCGAGCTCGAACAGCTCCTGCGCGACGAACCAGTGCGGCAGCGCGGCGTCGGGCTGGCGCGCGCACAGGCTCGCGTAGAA
>CAITGX010000003.1 GCA_903892045.1 uncultured Planctomycetota bacterium
CAGCGCGAACACGGGTTCGTTCCGCGGTTTCCGTGGTCGTGGCAAGCGTGCGGGAGTCGGGGCTCGACGGGGAATGTCGGGAGCGTCCGCGCGGCGGGCAGAAACCCAACATTGCTCGCTGCTCCCGGCAACCGGCGAGGGCGCGCGCCTTCCGTCCACGCCGCGATCGAGACGGCTGGATCGATCCTCCGAGCGGCGCGATCACGGGTTCGTTCCGCGGTTTCCGTGGTCGTGGGAAGCGCGCGGGAGTCGGGGCTCGACGGGGAATGTCGGGAGCGTACGCGCGGCGACGGGAGGGGCTCCGAGCGCGCGGTGGCCCGCTCGGTGGGGGACCGGTATCTTGCTCGGCATGAGCCGCCCCAACCGCCCTTGGATTGCCGCAGCCGCTGCGTCGACCGCCCTCGGGCTGGCGGCGTGTTCCAGCGCGCCTCGCGCTCCCGAACGCGTCCTGCTCGAGCCGGTCGCCGGCCCCCGCTTCGAGCCGCGGGCGTTCGACCCGACGGCCCTGCCGACGGTGAGCCGTGCTGCACTCGCGGCGCCCGCCTACGCCGGAGGAGCGCTGGGCACGACCCACGCCCTGCTCGGGGGGCAGGAGTTCGAGGACACGGACTTCTGGGATCCGATCGAGTCCAACTACTCGATCGCGTTCGACAGCTCCTACGAGAACCTCGACGACTGGGTCGGAGTCGAGTGGGGCGGTGGCGTGTACTTCAACGACGGGGATCGCGCCAGCGACGGCCCGGTGACGCCGGGCGTGCTCGACTATCGGCTCGACAGCGACCTCGAGATGTACGAAGCCTCGCTCGGCGTGCGGCGCACGTTCCTGCGCACGACGAGCTTCCGGCCCTACGTCGGCCTCGGAGCGACGATGACGTACTACGAAGCCGAACGTATCGAGACCGGAGCGCCCGTGCCGCCGGACACGGTGGACTACCGGCAGCAGATCGAGCACAAGCGAGTGACGTTCGGGATCTACGCCCACGCTGGCTTCGAGGTCCAGCTCGGCGAGAACTGGATGCTCGGACTCGACGCGCGCGCGCTGCGCGGCACGGACTTGCCCGAGATGTTCGGACACGGCGACCTCGACTACGACCGCGTCAGCTTCTTCGTCGGCTTCGGCGGCTAGAACCCGCCCGCGCCTCCCGCTGCTCCCCCCCGAAGGAATTCGCCATGGCTCTCGGCACGCGCGCCGCGCTGGTCCTAGCTCTCTTGCTCACTGGCTGTCGCGGCGCGTCCGTCGCACCTCCGACGCGCGAGCGCGCGGAGACACCCGTCGCCCCGCAATTCGCCAACGCAAAGGCGAACGACACCGGCACGGTGTCCGACAACTGGCTCGCCTCCTTCGGCGATCCGGCGCTCGATGCGCTGGTCGCGGAGGCGGAACGCAACAACCCGGATCTCGCCATCGCTGCCGCACGCAGGGATCGCGCGGTCGCGGAGGCCGGCAAGGCCGACTCGACGCTGCAGCCGAAGATCGATGCCGTCGGCGGAGCGGCGCGAGCGGATACGGCGCGCGGAACGACCGACCAGTTCAACCTCGGACTCTCCATCTCTTGGGAAGTCGACGTGTGGGGGCGGCTCTCGGATGCAGCTCGCGCTGCCGCGCTCGATGCGGAAGCAGCCGCGGCTGATCTCGAGTTCGCACGCCAGTCGATCGCGGCGCGCACGGCGCAGGCCTGGTTCCTCGCGCTTGCGGCGCGCGAACAGGTCCGGCTCGACCGGGAGCTGCTCGAGCAACGCGAGCGAGTCGCGCGCATCGTGAAGTCGCGCTACGACGTGGGCGAAGGCCAGCGCATCGACTTCGAGACGGCGGAGGGACAGGCGGCACAGGCGCGCCAGACGCTCGCGGCGAGCGAGGAAGCGGCGCGCGCGGCGTTGCGCAGCCTCGAGGCCCTGCTGGGTCGCTACCCGTCGAGCGAAGTCGAAGTGGCGCAGGGCTTGCCCAGCCTGCCGACGGAGCCGCCCGTCGGAGTTCCGTCGGAGCTCTTGGAGCGGCGACCGGATCTCGTGGCAGCGGATCGGCGTGTGGCGGCGGCGTTCGGACGCGTGGGGGCGGCCAAGGCCGCGAAGCTGCCGCGACTGGCCCTCACCGCGCAGGGCGGACAGTCGTCCCGCGAGCTCTCCGAGCTGTTCGACCCGACGAATCTCGCGTGGAACCTCGGTGCGAATCTGCTCGGGCCCCTGTTCGATGGCGGCGAACGCGAGTCCGTGCTGCAGGGCGCGAAGGCCATCGAGCGCGAGGCGCTCGCCAACTACGTGAAGCTGGCCCAGCGGGCCTTCCTCGAAGTCGAGACCGCGCTGGCGAACGAGCGCGTGCTGCGCGTGCGCCTCGGCGAGCTCGCGGAAGCGCAGTCGCGGCTCCTGCGGGCTCGCGATGCCGGCGAGGATCGCTACCGCAATGGCGAGGCCAGCATCCTCGACGTCGACCAGCTGCACGCCAACCACGCGGCGGCCGCGCGCGGCCTGCTGCAGGTTCGCAGCGAGCTGTTCCAGCAACGCATCAACCTCCATCTCGCGCTCGGCGGTTCCTTCGAGTCACAGGCCAACCCGCGCTGAGCGGAGCACGACATCCATGCACAGAATCCTTCGCCTTCTGGCCGTCCTTCCGCTCGCAGGCTGCGCTCCGGAGCTCGCTCCGCCGACTCCGGCTCCGCTCGTCGTCGTCACGCAGCTCGTGACGCCTCGCACGGTGGAGATGCCGGTGAAGTTCGTCGCGCAAGCGCGCGCGAATCGGCGCGTCGAGATCCGATCGCGAGTCGCCGGCGCGCTGGTGAAGCAGGAGTACACCGGCGGCCAGCGCGTGGCTGCGGGGCAGCTGCTGCACGAGATCGACCGGCGACCGTTCGAGGCGAACGTCCAGTCGGCCAAGGCCCAGCTGGAGCAAGCGCGCGCCAAGCAGGGCGATGCGGAGCTCGCCGTGCAACGCAAGACGACGCTCGTCGCTTCCGATGCTGCGTCGCAGAAGGAGCTCGACGACGCGCGCAGCGCCCTGCGCAGCGCGGAAGCGCAAGTGCAGATCGCTCAGGCGGGCCTGCAGCGAGCCGAGCTCGACCTCGAGTACACGCGGCTCACCGCGCCCTTCGCGGGGCGCGTCGGCAGGGAGCAGCGCGACGTCGGTGCGCTCGTCGACGCCGGCAGCAACTCGCTGCTCACGTTCGTGCAGGAAACCGATCCGATTCTCGTGACGTTCCGCGTTTCCGAGAACCAGGTCATCGGCTGGCGGCGGAGCGTGGAGAAGGGCGTGCTGGCTATGACCACGCCCGATGAGCTGCGCGTCGCGGTCGAGACGCTCGGGGGCGAGCGCTTCCCCGCGCTCGGCGAGCTCAGCTTCCGCGCGATCGAGATCGATCCGGCGACCGGAACGGGAGAGATCCAAGCGCGGCTCGCGAACCCGGACGAGAAGCTCGTGCCCGGACAGTTCGTCCATGCCGTGCTGCTCGGTCTCACGCGCCCCGCTTGCATCACCGTTCCGCAGCGCGCGGTGCTGGTGACGGGCACCAGCGCGAGCGTCTACGTGGTGCAGGGAGGCACGGCGCAGGCTCGCGCCGTGGAGCTCGGCGAGTGGCTCGACGGAGACTGGGTGATCGATGCGGGACTCGCCGCGGGGGACGAGGTCATCGTCGATGGCATCCAGCGCATCCGCCCCGGAGCCAAGGTGACCGTCGCGGGCCCCAGCGCCGCCAAGGCGAACTGAGGCCGCGCCGATGCTGTCGAAGTTCTTCGTCGACCGTCCGATCTTCGCGACGGTGCTGTCGCTGCTCGTGCTGCTGCTCGGCAGCCTCGCGATCGCGACCTTGCCCATCGCGCAGTTCCCGCCGATCACTCCGCCGACGGTGCGCATCCGCGCCACCTACCCCGGAGCGAGCGCGGAGACCGTTGCGCAGGCGCTCGCCGCGCCGATCGAGCAGCAGCTCTCGGGCACGCGCAACCTGCTGTACTTCTCGTCGCAGTGCACGAACGACGGGCAGCTCGTCACGACGGCCACGTTCGAGATCGGCACCGATCAGGATCTCGCGGCGGTCGACGTTCAGAACCGCGTCAAGCTCGCGGAGCCAAAACTTCCGCAGGAAGCGCTGCGGCAGGGCATCGTCGTACAGAAGACCTCGACCGACATGCTCATGGTGATCGCGCTGCAGAGCGACGATCCGAGGCTCGACGAGGTGTTCCTCTCGAACTACGCGACCGCGAACGTCGTCGACAACCTGAAGCGCGTGCCGGGCACCGGCGACGTCGTGTGCTTCGGGGCCAAGGACTACGCGATGCGCGTGTGGGTCAATCCCGATCGACTCGCGCAGAAGGGGATGACGGTCGCCGACGTTCGCGCGGCGATCGCCGAACAGAATGGCCTGTATGCGGCGGGGCGCGTGGGGCAGGAGCCCAGCCCGGAAGACGTGGAGCTCACGCTCCCGGTGACCACGCGCGGCCGCCTCGAGACGCCGGAGGAGTTCGGCGAGGTCGTGCTGCGCGCGAATCCCGACGGCTCGTACGTGCGAGTCAAGGACGTGGCGCGGGTCGAGTTGGGCTCGCAGAGCTACGACTTGTTCGGACGGCTCGATGGCAAGCCGACGACGCTCGTGATCGTGTACCTGCAGCCGGGCAGCAACGCGCTCGCGGTCAAGGAGGGCATCGGGAGCGTGCTCGAGGAGCTTGCTCCGACGTTCCCGGCCGGGGTGCGGCACAGCGTGCCCTACGACACGACCGTGTTTATCGAGACGTCCGTCGAGGAAGTCGTGCACACGCTGTTCGAAGCCGTGGTGCTCGTCCTCGCGGTGGTGTTCCTGTTCCTGCAGAGCTTCCGCGCGACACTCGTGCCCTTGCTGGCCGTGCCGGTCTCGATCGTCGGCACGTTCGCCGGCATGGCGGTGCTCGGTTTCTCGATCAACTCCCTGACGCTCTTCGGCCTCGTGCTCGCCATCGGCATCGTCGTTGACGACGCGATCGTCGTGGTCGAGAACGTCGAGCGCCTGATGCACGAGCGCCACCTGTCGGTGCGCGATGCGACCATCGAGGCGATGCGCGAAGTGACGGGCCCCGTGATCGCGATCGTGCTGGTGCTCGCGGCCGTGTTCGTGCCCGTCGCCTTCCTCGGCGGCATCACGGGACAGATGTACCAGCAGTTCGCGATCACGATCGCCGTCTCCGTCGCCATCTCGGGCTTCGTGGCGCTGACGCTGAGCCCGGCCCTGTGCGTGCTGCTGCTGAGGCCATCCCACGGACACAAGGGCGGCTTCTTCGGGCTCTTCAACCGCGGTTTCGATCGTCTCACTGCCGGCTACACGGCAATCGTCAGCGGGCTTCTGAAGCGCGCCGTGATCGGCCTCGCGCTGTTCGGTGCGCTGGGCTTCGGAACATGGAAGCTCTTCGCCTCCATGCCAACGGGCTTCATCCCACAGGAGGACCAAGGCTACTTCATCGTCGCCGGCCTGTTGCCGGAAGGAGCCGCGCTCGGGCGCACGGATGCGCTGGCGAAGCGCGTCGAGGAAGACCTGCTGCGCACGCCGGGAGTGCGGCAGGTCATCACGCTCGGGGGCCAGAACACGCTCGCGGGCGGGGTCGCGGGGACCAACGCCTTCACGATGTTCGTGACGCTCGAGCCTTGGGAAGAGCGCAAGGTTCCGGAAAAGCGCCTGCGCACGCTGCTCATGGGCTTCTACCAGCGCTGGGGCGCGGAGCCGGAGGGGCTGGTCCTCGCGTTCAACGCGCCGCCAGTGCCCGGCCTCGGTACGCGCGTCGGCTTCGAGTACCAGCTCCTTCAAAAGAGCGGCGATGACGTGCGCGAGCTCGCGCAGGTGAGCGCGGCGCTCGTGCAGAAGTTGCGCGAGAGCGGTCAGGTCGCGGGGCTCTCCACGAACCTCGACGTGAGCCTGCCGCAAGTCAAGGTCGAGCTCGATCGGGCGCGCGCGCAGCTCATGGGCGTGCCGATCAGCGACGTGTACATGGCGATGCAGGCGTATCTCTCGGCCCTGTACGTCAACGACTTCGTGCTCAACGGGCGCATCTACCGCGTGAACATCCAGGCGGCCCCGGAGCACCGCGGAGCGCCGGAGGACATCGGTCGCTTCCACGTGCGCTCGCGGCGCAACGAGATGGTGCCGCTCGCCTCGCTCGTCTCCGTCGACTACGCGGCGGGGCCGAACATGGTCTCGCGCTTCAACGGCTATCCGGCCGTGCAGATTGCCGGCGCACCCGCCGCGGGATTGTCCACCGGCGACTCGATCCGCTTGCTGCGCGAGCTGTCGGCAGAGCTGCCGGCGGGCTACGGCTTCGACTGGAGCGGTCAGACCTATCAGGAAGTGAAGGCCGGCTCCGAGGCGTCGATCGTCCTGCTGTTCGGCCTCGTGGTGGTGTTCCTGCTGCTCGCGGCGCAGTACGAGTCGTGGTCGCTCCCGATCGCGGTGTTGCTCGCCGTTCCGCTCGCCGTGTTCGGAGCCCTCGCGGCCACGAGCCTGCGCGGGATCGACATGGACATCTACTTCCAGATCGGCCTGCTCACGCTCGTGGGCCTCGCGGCCAAGAACGCGATCCTGATCGTCGAGTTCGCGGTCGTGCTGCGCAACGAGGGGAAGAGCGTCGCCGAAGCGGCCGTGCTGGCCGCCAAGCTGCGCTTCCGGCCGATCCTGATGACGTCGCTGGCCTTCATCCTCGGCGTGCTCCCGCTCGTGACGGCCTCGGGGGCCGGTGCCGCAGGACGTCACTCGATCGGCACGGGCGTGCTGGGCGGGATGATCGCGGCGACCGTGCTCGCGGTCTTCTTCGTGCCGCTCTACTTCAAGCTGCTGCAGCGCGATCGGCCCGCGAAGCCCGCGAGCGAGAGCTAGCGACGCATTCCGACGGTCAGCAGCAGGTCGCGCTTGCTGAGCGTGCCCATGAGCACGCGTCCGCCCTGCCCGTCGACGACGGGCAGGCGCTCGCCGTAGTGCAGCATGAGCTTGTCGAGCGCCACGCCGACGGTGGAGTCGAGCTCGAGGTAGGGGAAGTCGGGGTCCATCAGCTCGGACGCGATCACGAGGCGGGCCAGTCCCGGCTCGGCCATCGAGCCCTTGATGTCGTGCAGGCTGACGGCGCCGAGGAAGCGATTCTCGTTGTCGACCACGTACACGTAGTTGTGGCGATGGTTCACGAAATGCGTCACGAGGTCCGCGAACGGCGTGTCGTGGCGCACGGTGACCGGCGGGGGACGGACGAGTTCGCGGATCGTGGCGTCCTCGGGTCGAGCGAGCGTCGCGCGCGGGCCTTGGGTCGCGAGGCGCGGCGCGTACATCGACTTGGGCTCGATCGCGCGCGCGGTGTAGTACGCGACCACGCAGGCGAGCATCAACGGCAGCACGATGCCGTAGTCGCGCGTCATCTCGAACAGCATCAGGATCGCCGTGAGCGGCGCGTGCGTCACTCCCGCGAGGAAGGAGCCCATGCCGACGAGCGCGTAGGCGCTCGGGCTCGCACTGTGCACCGGCATCTGGGCGTGGACGAGCTCGCCAAACAGCGCGCCAAACGCTGCGCCCACGAAGAGCGTCGGCGTGAACACGCCGCCGACGGCTCCCGAGCCCACGGTCGCGATGGTCGCCGCGAACTTGCACACGAGCACCATCGCGACGCTCTGCCAGATCCACTTCGAGCCGAGGATCGCGTCGATGGAGGAATAGCCGTTGCCCCAGACTTGCGGGATGTAGAGCGAGAAGATGCCAACGATCGCACCGCCGACGGCGAGGCGCAGGGGAAGCGTTGGAACCGCGGCGACGAAGAGCGCCTCGCTGTCGCGCAGCGAGCGCACGAACCACGGCGCGACCGCGCCGAGGAGCATCCCGAGCACCATGTAGGGCCCGAGCTCGAGGTAGCTCACGAGCTCGAACTGCGGGATCTCGAACAGCGGGGCACCGCCGAGCAGCGCGCGCGTCGCGAGCGTGGAGACGACCGACGCGAAGACGAGCGGCCCGAAGCTCTCCATCGCGATCGTGCCCAGCACGATCTCCGCCACGAACAGGGCGCCGGCGATGGGGACGTTGTAGGCGCTGGCGATGCCGGCAGCGGCGCCGCAGGCGACGAGCAGCTGCAGGCGCGGGCGGGGCAACTTGCGCCGGCGCCCCATCCAGGACGCGAGCATCGACGACAGCTGGGCCATCGCGCCCTCGCGACCGATCGAGCCGCCGCTCGCGACGCTGAAGAGCGACGCCGTGCTCTTCACGAGGCTCGGCCGCACGCGAATCGTGCCGTCCCCGAGCGAGACCGCTTCCATGTAGTCCGTCGACGGCTGGCCCTTCGCCAAGTGCGCGCCGTAGCGGATCACGAGGCCGGCCGCGAGGCCTCCGACGGCGGGGATCACGATGCGCTCCCAAGGCGCGACGGACTGAGCGCCGGCGACGAGATCCCCCTCGACGCCGAAGGCGAGCTCCTGCACGAGCTGCGCGAGCCAGCGGAAGGCCACCGACACGAGCGCGCCACACAGGCCGACGATGCCGGCCCACACGAGCGTGAGCTGCAGGTCGCTGGGGCGCAGGGCCTCGATGAGGCGCAATCGCAGGGCGCGGCGCATGCGGGGCGGGGAGTCTAGCAGGGCCCGCTGCACGGGGCGGCTAGGCGCAGTCCGAACGCTCGCCGAGGCCGCGCAGGAGCTTGCGGCGGGCGCGATCGAAGCGACTGCGGTGCGCCGAGTCCGTGCCGCCGAGGCGTGCCGCGATCTCGGGGAAATCGCAGCGCTCGTACACGTGCATCACGACGACCTTGCGCTCGAGCGTGTCGAGGCGCGCGAGGTGGCGCTCGACCTGCTCACGACTCGAGACCTCGCGACTCGGCGTGCGCGGGTCGCGCTCGCGCAGCTGGGACGGCGTGTACGAGTCCGTCAGCGGCTCGTGCACGGCGCGTCCGCCCCGCTTCTGCGCGAGGCGTCGGCTCTGCTCGTCGGCGATGACGCTGTCGATCATCGAACGCACGTAGCCACGGAACGAACCCACTCCGCGCGACTCAAAGCGCCCCGACTGGACCGTCTCGCTGCGCAGCGCCCGCATCAACGCATCGTTGGCGATGTCCTGGGCAGTGAGTTCGAGGCCACTGCGACGGAAGCGCGGGTTCGCCCGCACCGCACGCTCGAGCCACACCAGCAACTGATGCAGCGCATCGCCGGAATCCGGGCGACGGACGATCTCGACCGTGGACAGGTCGGGGGCGAGGGGTTCGAGCGGCATCGGGGGGCTCCGCAGGCCCCGATGCTAGCGCGTTTTCCCAGCCGCGCGACTGCTCCAGACCCTCAAGATCCCGTCCGCACCACCGGTGGAGAGCTCGCGGCCATCGGGGCTCCAGTCCAGGCTGCCCAGCCAGCCATCCTCGTCGCGCATCCAGAGCACGCACTCGCCGCTGCGGGTATCCCACAGGCGCACCCGCCCGTTCTCGTCGGCGCTCGCGAGCCGCTGGCCGTCCGGCGACCAGGCCAGCTCGAGCACACCCATCTCGTGGCCGACGAGCTCACGCTCGACCTCCCCCGTCTCGGGATTCCAGAGCAGAGTGGTCGTGCGCACGGTGTGGTCCCAGTCCGCGGCGCAGGACGCGATCCGGCGCCCGTCCGGCGACCAGCGCGCGGCCCGCACCGGTTGCCCGTGGGCCGAGAAGACGCGCTCGCAGGCGCCGCTGGAGACGTTCCAGAGGCGCACCGTGCCATCGAAGCCTGCGCTGGCGAGCCGGCGGCCGTCGGGGGAGAGGTCGACGGAGTTCACCCGCGGGTGCCCGTGTCCGCCGAGGCGCAGGCGCAGCTCCCCCGAGAGCGCATCCCGCAGCTCGACGCTGCCGTCGTGGCGGGCGAGAGCCAGCGTGCGAGAGTCGGAGAGGAATGCGAGCTCGAGCACGGAGGCCGAAGGCGCGAGGAACGAAGCGACACGCTGGTAGGTGCGGGCGTCGTGCAGGTGGAAGCCGCTGACCTTGCCGTATTCCGGGGGGTACCAGCTGTCCGCGGTCGCGATCCAGCGGCCATCCGGACTCCACGACACGGAGTAGCAGCCCATGCCCTGCTTCGGCGCACTGTCGGCGAGGCTCTCGCCGCTGCGCCGATCGAACACGCGCAGGCGGCCGTCGCGACACCCCGTGGCGAGGCGCTCGCCGTCCGGAGCGTATTCGAGGTCGAGCACCCAGTGGGGGTGCGGCACGCGCCGGAGCCCGGTCTCGCTCGCGAGATCCCACTCGCGCACGGTCCCGTCGAGCGACGCCGTCAGGACCCGACCGGCGACGAGGAAGCTCACGAACGTGATGCGGTCCCGATGGCCAAAGCGCTGGCTCAGGTGCGCTCCATCGCGCGCATCCCACACATGCAGACTGCGATCCCAGCCGCCGCTCGCCAGCAGGGCTCCGTGGGGCGCGAAGGCGACGGACGTACCCGGGAAAGGTCGCCCCTCGGGTCCCTTGTGCTGGACGCTCCACAGCGGCTCGCGAACGAACAGCCGGCGCATCGAGAGCGTTCCGTCCCAGGAGAGCAGTGCCAGAGAATCGCCGCTGGGCGAGAGCTCGATGTCGTACAGGCGCTCGCCCTGCACGCCACAACGCCCCAGCCAGGCCCCCGAAAGCCCGTCGATCAACGTCGCGGACTGGCCGTAGGGGTCCGACGCAGCCGTCCCGATCAGCGCGAGGCGAGTCCCCGGCACGAACGTGCTCGCATGCGCACGGCCTTCGCGCTGCCACAGCCGCGCGAGCAAGGCGCGATCGTGCAGCCAGCCTTGGTAGACGCGCTTGCGATCCCCGTGTCCCGAGATCACGAGCCGACCATCGTCCGAGCAGGCCAGAGTGGCGACGGAGTCAACGCCCGCAGGGGTCGTCGCGAGCCGCTCGCCCGAGAGAGTGAACACCTCGACCGCACCGTCGTCGCGACCGACGAAGCAGCGCTCCGCCGCGGTAGCGATGGCGAGCGCGGTCGCCGCGCCCGACTCGACGCGCCACTCGCGCAAGCACGCACCTCTCGCGACATCGAGCCAGCGCACGGAGCCATCCGCGCACGCGACGACGAGCGCCGTGGGCTCGGCGAGCAGCTGCGCGGCGTGAATGCTCGCGCCCAAGTCGGCGAGCACGCGCTCGCTGGAATCGACGCGCAGCGCGAGGTGCCGCCACTCCCAGTCCGCCTGCTTCTCCGGCGTCTCGTCGAGCATGCGCTGCGCCATCAG
>CAITGX010000004.1 GCA_903892045.1 uncultured Planctomycetota bacterium
CTCCCGACCTCGACCGCGCCGTCCATCGCGAGCGCCTGCACGCTCCAGTCCCCGCTGCGCAGAGAGCCTGCGATGCGGCCTAGCCCATCGCTCCGCAGGCGCTCGATCCAGCCGCGGTTCACCTCGACCACGAGCAACTCCAGTTCCTCATCGAGCACGCGTCCCGAGCGCAGCCGCACCAGACCGCGCCACTCGACCCGCGCGTCGGCGTGTCCGAGATCGAGCCGGGCGCTCTCGCCCTCGCCCACCACGGTGCTCGCCCGGCGAACCTCGCTCGCACCGGGCTGTGCCACGGCCTCGGAGACGGTCACGGATCCCGGCACCAGCCCCACGCAGGAGAACCGGCCCTCTCCATCGGTGCGCACTTCGCGGCGGATGGTGCCATCGACCGCGTCCTGAACCACGTGCAGGGCGGCGTGCGCCCAGGGCCGCCCTTCGCAGTCGTACGCCCGTCCCTCGACCGACGAACTGCCGAAGTCGAACTCGATCCGCCGCCGCTGGCCACTCTCCCACTCGCGCACCGCAAGGGTCCCATCGGGGGCCACGACGCGCAGCGTGTGCCAGCCATCCGAACGCACGCGCAGCCGCACGAGCCCGTCGCGATCCGTCTGGCCGCGCACGTCGGTCACGCCCGTGATGTCGAGCAGCTCGGCGGTCGTCCCCGACAGGGGCTCCCCGCCGAGGAGCACGAGCACCTCCAGCAGCTCGATCGATCCCGTCTCCGTCGCAGCCTCCCCCCCTGGGCTCGCCACATCGGTCACGGCCGCGACCGGTGCCGACAGCGCCTCGAGTTCCGCCTCGCTCTCGACGAGCACGACGCGCACCGTGCGGTTCTCGAGCACAGCACCCTCGGCCCGATGCAGCTCCATCCACCGCACGACGCCCGCGAGCGACACCACCGCCGCCGCCGCGCACATCATGAGCAGCGCCTGCAACTGTCGGTTGGCCGCCTTCACGAGAGCAAACATCGACCCTTTCGAGGAGCAAGATCCACGGCCCTTGCGAGCTGGAAGCTGCGAGCGGCGAGCGCTCGGAATTCGTTTCCATGTGCACGCATCCCCTCACGGAGCCACCCGATGCCCAACCCGCGACCGCCCGACCCCCGCTGCCCGATCTCCGCTCGTGCAAACCTCGAAGAAGCCATCCAGAGATCGGCCAACATGGCGCGAGGCAGTCGCATCCAGCCAGGTCGTCGGGCTCGCATCATCGCCCCCAAGCACGCCGCGCTCTCGGGAAAGGTCCCGCAGGACCTGCTCGGGCGTGGCGCGACGGTCGTGTCGTCGATTTACAGCGGCGCGGGTCCGTGTGGCCACCTGAACTTCGCGCAGGTGCGGGTCGACGGAGAGACATCCGAGCGTGAGCTGCCGGAGCAGGCACTCGAGGCGGACGAGACCGGAGATATGGCTCCGGTCGCGAGCGCCACCGCTTCTGGCAGCGGCTCAACGCCGCAGTCCGACAATGCTCCTTCCAAGGCCGGGAGGGAAGCGCAGCCGAGCGGCTGCCTCCCGGCGTTCCTGCGCCCACGGAACTAGTCGAGAGGCCCCCCTCGACGGCATCCGCTCGGCGTGGCAAGGTCGGGGCCATGGGCAAGGGGTGCTGCGTTCTCGGTTCGTCGCTGGCGGCGCTCGCTTCGGGTGCCTGCTCCGCCCCATCCGCGGCTCCGACCCGCCGTCCGAACATCGTGTTCATCCTCTCGGATGACCATGCGGCCCACGCCATCGGCGCCTACGGGTCGGCGCTCGCGCGCACGCCGAACATCGACCGCCTCGCCAGCGAGGGCGTGCGCTTCGAGCGCGCGTTCTGCGGGAACGCGATCTGCGCCCCGGCGCGGGCGACGCTGCTCACGGGAGTTCACAGCCACGTCCATGGCGTCGTCGACAACGCCGCGCGCTTCGACGGCTCTCAGCCGACGTTTCCGATGGCACTGCAGCAGGCGGGATACGCGACCGCGCTCGTGGGCAAGTGGCACCTCAAGAGCGAGCCGACAGGCTTTGGACACTGGGAGGTGTTTCCGGACCAGGGCCAGTACTACGACCCCGAGCTGCTGTCGGCGCAGGGCAAGCGGCGGGTCGAGGGCTACGCGTCCGAGGTCGTCACCGACCTCGCGCTCGAGTGGCTCGAGCAGCGCGATCCGAGTCGACCGTTCCTGCTGTGCCTGCATCACAAGGCTCCGCACCGCTCGTGGGAGCCGGGCCCGCGCGAGCTCTCGCTCTACGCCGACGAGAGCCTGCCCGAACCCGCGACGCTCTTCGACGACTACGCGACGCGCGCGAGCGGCGCAGCCGCGCAGGAGATGTCGATCGCGCGCGACCTGAGCGAGTTCGACTTGAAGCTCGGAAGGCCGACGCCGCGCCGCACGGAGGACCTCGCCGCATGGTCGGCGGCCTACGACGCCGAGAACGCCGCCCTGCGCGCACGGCCGCTCTCGGGCGACGACCGCACGCGCTGGAACTTCCAGCGCTACCTGAAGGACTACCTGCGCTGCGTGGCGGGCGTCGACGCCAGCGTCGGACGCGTGCTCGAGTACCTCGAGCGCGAGGGACTCGCGCAGGACACGCTCGTGATCTACGCCTCCGACCAGGGTTTCTTCCTCGGCGAGCACGGCTGGTACGACAAGCGCTGGATGTACGAGGAGGCCCTGCGCTTTCCACTCGTGATGCGCTGGCCAGCTGAGATCGAGGCCGGGACCGTCGATCGCCACCTCGTGTCCGGCATCGACCTCGCGCCCACGCTGTGCGAGCTCGGTGACGCGGCTCCGTTGCCGCGCGCGCAGGGCACGAGCCTCGCTCCGCTGCTGATGGGCCGTGAGCCTTCAGGCTGGCGCGAGGCGATCTACTACCGCTACTACGAGTATCCCGAGCCTCACCGCGTCGAACCGCACTACGGCGTCCGCACGGAGAGCCACAAGCTGATCGTCTTCCCGCGACTGGGCGCGAGCGAGCTCTTCGACTTGCGCGCCGACCCGCGCGAGGTGAACAACCTCGCAGGCAGCCCAGACCACGCAGAACTCGAGGCCGCTCTCCGGGAGCAGCTCTCCGAGCTGCAGCGCCAGTTCCGCGACGCGCCGCGCTGACGAGCGCACCGGGAAAGCGCCGCGGGCCTGCTCGACGTGCGTCGAACAGGCCCGCGGGCTTGTATGGAGCCAGAGACGGGATTCGAACCCGTGACCCCCGCTTTACGAAAGCGGTGCTCTACCACTGAGCTACACTGGCAATTCGGCTTGGGTCGAGCCCTGCCGAAGTGGGACAGGTTTCGGACGGCAGCGGGCGACCGCTTGAGGCCGCCCGCCACTGAAACACGTCCCGATTCCTAGTGGTGGGCCGCTCCGAGAGCCGCGCGGTCCGCGGCCGACAGGTTGCCGACGGCCTGCGCCGCCGCCTTGCGCACCGAGATCGGAGCGTCGGAGTGCGCCACACCTGCGAGCGTCGCAGCGGCCTCGCCAGCGGCACCGCCGCGGGCGAAGATCGACGAGCAGGCGCGGGCGGCGGCCTCGCGGACACCTTCCGCGCGAGCGCCGTCGGCCGCGACCGCGGCGAGGGCCGCGACGTGGCTGGCGTTGCCGGCCGAGCACAGGGCGTAGGCCGCACCGAGTGCCACCGCGTCCTTGCGACCGAGCGCACCCGCGAGGGCGTCGGCAGCCGGGGCGATGTTCGTGCCGGTTCCGGCCAGCGTCGCCAGCAGGCCAGCGGCCTCGGCGGCGAGCGCATCCGCGCGGTCGCGCTCCGAACCCATCTCGCTCATGGCGGCCGTCACCGCCGAGACATCGGCGGGGTTGGCGAGCACACCGGCGACCGTGTCGCCGAAGGCCTCGGCGGCGGCTTCCGGGTTGCTCGAGACGAGGAAGATCGGGGCCTTGGCGAACGCCGGCTCCGCCTTGATCTCGTCGATCACCTGCTGGGCGGCGACGTCCGGCAGCGAGTCGCTGACCACGACGGCGTCGAGACCCGGCATGCGGCGCAGGCTGGCGAGACCGATCACACCGCTCTGGGAGGCGTTGACCATCAGGCCGGCGGCGCTGAGAGCTCCGGTGACCGCCTGGCCACGAGCAGCGTCGGCGTCGATGACGTAGGCGAGGCGCACGACCTGACGACCGGCGACCTCACCGAGCGCAGCCACCACGTCAGCGCTGGCGGCACCCTTGCCCCAGGTGGCCATCTGGCCGAGGGCCACGGCGGCTTCGGAGCGGATCGCGCCATCCTTCGAGGCCAGCGCAGCGCGCATGGCGGTCGTCGGAGCGGGAGCCATCTCGGCCAGAGCGCGCACGAGGACGGCGGCCGTGCCGCTGTCACCCTGAGCGACGGACTTGGCGAGTCCGCCTTCGGCACCGGCGGCGCCGGTCATGCCGAGGGCCACGTGGGCCTTCTCGACCATGGCCTGCATCTCGGTCGTGTCGACGCCGGCCGCCGCGAGGGCGTTGACCGCCGCGATGGTGCCAGCTTCCGCGCGGGCGAGACCCGGGAGGACGTCGGCGCAGGTGGCGTCGGCGATGTGCGCCGCGGTGAAGCAGGCGCGCGCCATCGCGTCCGGGTAGAGGGAGCGCGGAGTCGCGGTCGCGACGAGCGCGCCGTCACCCCAACTCCACACCACGTCGCTCCACATGTGGTCGGCGAGCACCAGCCCCGAGCGCATGTGGTAGGCCTCGCCGAGGGCGCACAGGTCCTTGCAGGCGTTGCCCGAGGACTTGAGCGCGCCCATGGCGGCCTTGGCGGCGTCGGCCACCGAAGCGTCGGCGTCGCCGGCGCAACGGGCGACGCAGCCCGCGGCGCGGGTGTCACCGATGCGGCCGAGCACGTACACGATGTTGCGGCGCAGGAAGGCGTCGTCGGTCGCGAGAGCCGCGCACAGCGGCAGCACGACGTCCGAGCTCATCTCGGTCAGCGCTTGGATCGCGGTGGTGCGGTTCTCCTCGTCGGCGGTGCTGCCCAGCCAGCCGAGCAGGTGCGGCACGACGTACTCGCCGTGGTCGGCCGAGAGCTTGCGGATCGCCTTGCGGCGCTCGACCGGGTTGTCGGTCGAAAGGTCCTTCACCAGCGCCTTGATCGCGTCGGTGTCGTTGCGACGCTCGCGGCGCGCGGCATCGACGAGCGCCATCATGCGGCGGCCGACGAGCTCGATGTCGCCCTTCGAGCGCAGGATCTCGAGCCAAGTGTCGTGGTCCGTCGCGGTCCACAGCGCGTAGGCCTGCTCGGCGGAGGGCTCCATGGCGAGCACCTTCTGGAACATGCGCAGCGCCTCGTCCTTGCGATCGCGCTGCAGCAGATCGACGGCCTGCTTGAAGGTCCCTTCGATGTCCTGGGCCAGCGCGGCAGGAGCGGTGAGGCACAGCGCGGCGAGGGCCAGACCCAGCTTCCGGTACGATCCGGTCATGTCTTGACTTCCTTGGTGGGGCGGGGGCTCTGCGGAGCGGGCGGCCCGTGCGTTCCGCCCCGGGATGGGTTGGGGCGGGTGGGACGCGCGGGCGGTCTTGGGGGGCCCGTTCCGGCGAAAGGTCGGGTGATGATAGCGGTGCGAGGGGGCGGGTCAAGCGCGGGCAAGTGCCGGCTCGAACTGTCCCTCGGCCCCCTCTACCCCAGCTGGGCAGGCAAGCTACGGGCCGTAGGGGCCGCGCCGGAGTCGGCGAGCACCTGCGCCACGAAGCGGCCGGCGGCGGCGACGAGGGGCGGGGTGGGCGCGAAAGCGAGCAGGATGGTCACGTCCGCCCGCTCCCAGAGCCGGCGGTCGAGGGACTGCGGCGAGCCGAACCAGAGCAGCGCCAGAGGCTGTCCCCGCTCCCGCTGGGCGGCGAGGAGCGCTTCGACCGCGGCGCGTTCCGACTCGCTCAGGCCGTAGCGCCCCCGCCCCGCGCGCGCCTCGCAGAACACCGGCAGCAGCGTCAGGTCCCCCACTAGCCCGGCGAGCTCGCCACGCAGGCCTGCGACGAGGCCGGCGAACTCCGGTGTCTCGGCGGCGGGTATGGGGTCGAGCAGCGCGACCCCGCCGAGGCGCGGGCGCGGGCCGAGCTCCCAGCGCGGACGCGAGCTCCGCAGGGCCCGGAACGCCAGACGGTCGGCCAGCTCCCGTCCCTCCTCGGCTCCGACCGGGGCACTGGAGCGCGAGCGCAGCCGCTCGCGCAGGGCGAGCGCACGCTCCGCCGCCTGCTGCAGGCGCGCGAGCGACAGAATCGGCCCGCCGGCGTAGGCCAGGAGCTCCGCCGCCGCCGCGTCCGGGTCGTGGGGACAGAGCAGCACGTCGCAGCCGGCCGCCACCGCGCGCGCGTAGCGCGGCGCGAAGCGCTCGAGCGCTCCCATGTTCATCGCGTCGCTCACCACGGTCCCGCGGAAGCCGAGTTCCCCGCGCAGCACATCCTCGATCACCGCGCGCGAGAGCGTGCACGGCAGCCCGCGCTCACGCGTCAGCGCCGGCACATCGAGGTGCGCGATCATCACGCAGTCGACGCCGTGCTCGACCAGACGCCGGAACGGCACGAGCTCGCGCTCGCGCAGCCGCTCGGCACTCGCCGGCACGCTCGGCAGCTCGACATGGGAGTCGCGCGACGTGTCGCCGTGGCCCGGGAAGTGCTTGGCGCAGCTGCCGGCACCGCCGGCGCGCAGGCCCATCGACAGCGCCAGCGCGCGCTCCGCGGCCTCGCCGGGATGGTCGCCGAAGCTGCGCGTGGCGATGATCGGGTTGTCGCGCTCGGTGTTGACGTCCGCCACGGGCGCGAGCACGAGCTCGGCTCCCAAGGCGCGCGCCTCGCGCGCGGTCCACTCGCCTGCGGCCCAGATCCAGTCCAGTTCCTCGCGCTCGCCCGCCAGCGCGGCGGAGGCCAAGGCCAGCGCGGGAGGCAGGCGCGTCCCTCCGCGAAAGTGCAGGCCCGCGCCCTGCTCGAGGTCGACCGCCGCGGCCGGAGGCGGCACGCCGAGCTCGGCGCACGTCGAGCGCACGCGCGCGAGCAGCGCCGCAAGGTCACCGGCTCCCGACGGCGTGCGGCCGAAGGCCGTGAGCAAGGCCGGAGGAAAGCGCTGGAGATAGGCGCGCGAGGGCACGACCTCCCCCGGGCTCGCGATCGTGCCCGCGACGCGCAGCTCCGGCGCGAGAACCGCGCCCACCCAACGTTCGATCGTCTGCTGGTCCGTCATGATTCGAGTCGAGCCGGAGAGGCCGGCCAGGAGAGCTTGCCGAGGGTACGGCCCGGGCGCGCGCCCGTCGCGCTCGTGCGCGTCACCGGGAGCGCGAGCGCGCAGCGTGCCGCGAGCGTCGCGAACACCAGCGCCTCGCGCGCGTCGGGATCGACGCCAAAGTCCTCGCCCGACGCCACCGGCTGCGGACAGCGCAGCGCGAGCGCGTTCATCACGCGCTGGTGGTGCACTCCCCCGCCGCAGACGACGAGCCACTGCGCGCGCAGACCGAAGTCCTGCAGCGCGCGCGCCACCGAGAGCGCCACGAACTCGGCCGCAGTGGCGAGCAGGTCTTCCTTGCGCGCGACGCCGAGCTCCCGGGCGCGCGCGACGATGCCCTCGACCCACGCCTCGCCGAAGGTGTCGCGTCCCGTGCTCTTCGGCGGCGGGCGGCTCAGGAACTCGTGCGCGGCGAGCTCGGCGAGCAACGTCGCGTGGGTCGTGCCCGCCATGGCCGCGGCGCCGCCCTCGTCGTAGGGCTTGCCGAGCAGGCGCCGCGCCAGTCCATCGAGCAGCGCGTTGGCAGGACCCGTGTCGAACGCCCGCGCGTCCTCGCGCGGATCGTCAGAGAGCAGCGTCAGGTTCGCCATGCCGCCGAGATTCAGGATCGCCGCGGGGCGCGGCAGGTCCGCGAACACGAGGTCGTCGGCGAGCGCGGAGACCGGCGCGCCTTCGCCGCCGGCCGCGATGTCGCGCTGCCGAAAGTCGCTCGCGACCATGCAGCCCGCTTCCTCGGCGACGAAGTCGCCGTCGCCGAGCTGCACGGTGGCGGCGCCGGAGGACTCGCGGCCGTCGTGGTGCCACACGGTCTGACCGTGGCTGCCGACGAGGTCGAGCTCGAAGCTCGTCTCACGCGCGAACTCGCGCACCGCGCGACCGAACGCACGACCGAGGTCGCGCGACAGCAACGCGCTCTCGCGCAGCCCGAGCGTGCCTCCGTCGAGCACGGCGCGCACCGCTGCGCGCAGCTCCGTCGGATACGGCACGGTGCGAAAGGCGAACAGCCGCGGGGCCCCGAGCGGACGCGCGGACTCCGCGCGCTCAAAGCGCACCAGCGCGACGTCGATGCCATCGGCGGAAGTGCCCGAGAGCACGCCGGCCACGCCCGCCGATCCGTCGGCGAGGCGGGCCCGCAGCGTGTCGAGCGGATGCGACGTGGGAGCCATGCGGGGCCGGAGGATAGCGAGCGCGGGCCCGCATGGAACCGCGCGCGTGCCGGGCATTCGCGCGGCGGCGAAACCGGCGAGCGTAGCGCCGACGGCGACGCGCTCGCCGCGCGGCTGC
>CAITGX010000005.1 GCA_903892045.1 uncultured Planctomycetota bacterium
CGCCACGCGCTCGGAAGTCATCGCGCGCCACGGCATGGCCGCGACGAGCATCCCGCTCGCGAGCGTCGCGGCCATCGACACGCTGAAGGCCGGGGGCAGTGCCGTCGACGCGGCGATCGCCGCCAACGCGGTGCAGGCGCTGCTCGAACCGACGGGCTGTGGGCTCGGAGGTGACCTGTACGCGATCGTATGGGATCCGGCGAAGCGCGAGCTCGTCGGCTACAACGGCAGTGGCCGTTCGCCCGCGAGCCTCACGCTCGCCGAGTTCGAGCGCCGCGGCCTCGCACGCATTCCTTCTCTCGGCCCGCTGCCCGTCTCCGTGCCCGGCTGCGTCGATGGCTGGTTCGCGCTGCACGCGCGCTTTGGCAAGCTCCCGATGGCGCAGGTCCTTGCGCCCGCGATCGCGCACGCGCGCGAAGGCGCGCCGATCACGGAACTGGTCGCCTACTACTGGGCGCGCAACGCCGCCGCGCTCAAGGACTTCCCCGGTTTCGCGGCCACGTTCCTGCCCGGCGGTCGCGCGCCCGCGAAGGGCGAGCTGTTCAAGAACCCGCGCCTCGCCGCCACGCTCGAGGCGCTCGCCATGGAAGGTCGCGACGCGTTCTACAAGGGACGCATCGCGCGCGAGATCGGCGACTACATGGCCCAGAACGGCGGCTTCCTCACGGCCGAGGACCTCGCCGCCCACACGGGCGAGTGGCTCGCGCCGGTGTCGATCGACTACCGCGGCTATCGCGTGTGGGAGCTGCCGCCCAACGGGCAGGGCATCGCGGCGCTGCAGATGCTCAACGTGCTCGAGGGCTTCGACCTGCGAGCGGCGGGCTTCGGTTCACTCGAGCACGTGCACCGCTTCGTCGAAGCCAAGAAGCTCGCCTTCGAGGATCGTGCGCAACTGTACGCGGACCTCGACGCGATGACCGTGCGTGTCGAGGACCTGATCTCGGACGAATATGCGGCGGCGCGACGCAAGCTCATCGGCGAGCGCGCAGCGAAGTCGGTGCCCGTCGGCAACCCGGCAGTCGACGAGGGCGACACGATCTACCTCACGACCGCGGACTCGAGCGGCATGATGGTCTCGCTGATCCAGAGCAACTACCGCGGCATGGGCTCGGGCATGACGCCGGGCGAGCTCGGCTTCATCCTGCAGGACCGCGGCGAGATGTTCGATCTCACGCCCGGGCGCGCGAACAGCTACGCGCCGCGCAAGCGACCGTTCCACACGATCATCCCGGGCTTCGTCACCAAGGACGGCGAGCCGTTCCTGTCCTTCGGCGTGATGGGCGGCGCGACCCAGCCACAGGGCCACGCGCAGATCGTGCTGAACATCGTCGACTTCGGCATGAACATCCAGGAGGCCGGCGACGCGCCGCGCATCCTGCACGACGGCTCGTCGGAGCCGACCGGCGAGCGCATGAAGGACGGCGGTCGCGTGTTCCTCGAGTCCGGCTTCGAGCAGGAAGTCGCGCGCGAGCTCGTGAAGCGCGGACACGCGCTCGGCACGAACGTCGGCGACTTCGGCGGCTACCAAGCCATCCGCTGGGACCCAGTGCAGCGCGTCTACTACGGTGCGTCGGAGAGCCGCAAGGACGGCTGCGCGATCGGCTACTGACGCTTGGGATCGAGGCCGAGCCGCTCTCGCAGCGTCTCGACTGCCGGGGCGAACTGCCGCTCCGCGATCCGCAGCCGCGTGCTCGCGTCGCGCTCGACCGAGGGCTTGCCGTAGCGCCCGAGCGAGCGAATGCCGTCGGGGTCCTGTCCCCCAGAGTTCGTGCGGCGGTGGCACAGCGCGCACTGCGCGAAGTACGTCGTGCGCTTGGGCGAACCGTACTCGAGGAACAGTCCCTGCGCCGTATCGGGCACGAAGCGGAAGCGCGGCCCGTCGCCGAGCACGGCACCCGCGCGCGACAGCAAGTAGATCCAGTGACTCAAGCCATCGCGCGAGCTGCCGTTGTCCGGATGCAGCTCGGCCGCGCCGGTGATGCGCCGCACGCGCACTTCGTCGACCACGTTCGTGGCAAAGGGCTCCAGCGCGTCGTCGAGCACGACGAGGCTGAGCACGAGCGCCGCCTCCGTGCCCAGCGCGAGCTTCGGAGTCGTGGCCTCGTCGACGGCGACTGCGGAGCGCTCGACGAGCTTGTCCGTCTCCTGCGGCGTGCCCGCGCGCACGAACACGCGCGCAGCGCGCAGCTGGTTCGTCGCGTGGAAGAGCTCCTTCTCGTCGCGGGCAATCTCGCGCCAGGCCCCGCGGGGACCGTCGAGCAGTCCGGTCGGCACGTAGGGCAGCGCGCGATCCACGCCGTCGCCGGTCGGAACGAGAGACTCGGTACCCGCATCGAGCCGCTCGAGCACGTGTCGCGGCAGCGCGAGCGCGCGCACGGCCTGCGCGAGCGCGACGAGCGTCTCGGGCTCCGCTGCGGGCCGTCCGGTCTCCTTGCAGGCACGCTCCAGCCGCCACCACACCGACAGCACGTCCCACTGCAGCAGCGCGCGCGGAAGAGGCGAGCGCAAGGCCTCCATCGCCTCGACTTCCTCGCGCGTGTCGACGAGCGCCAGGAGCTCGCGCAGTGCCGCGCCGCGGTCGCGGTCGATCAGGAAGACGGGTGAGATGCGCACGTCGCCGCCGAACAGCGCGAGGTCCTTGTCCGTGATGTCCGTGTCCTTGCGGTGGCGGAAGTACCAGCGTCCGGTGAAGAACTCGGCGTCGGCGAGCTTCTCGCGCTCGCGCTCGTCGGGCAGGCTCGCGCCGATCTCGGTCGGCAGCACGTGCGCCGTGAAGAGCAGTGCGTGGAGGCGATTGAGCGGATGCTCGGGCTCGCGCGCGTACATGGGGCGCGGGGCCGCGTCGATGGGCAGGCCTTCCGCGGCATGTCCCACGGGATGAACGGACTGTGCACGCGCCAGCGAGGCGAGCGCGAGGAACAGCGGCGCGAGCAGCGAGCGGGGCCTCATGCCCCCCGTTCTAGCACGCGCGCGCGACTTGCGCCGGACCCACCACGCGCAGCCTCGCCACGAGCAGGGCAGCCAGCGCCGCGCACGAGAGCAAGAGCGCGATGTCCGCAGGCTCGAGCGGCCTCGTGGCCAAGGTCGCGGTGACGCCGAGCGCGAGGCCGAGCCACGCGACACGACGCACGTGCGGCCGAATTCCGCGGTGCTGTTCCCAGTCCGCGAGCACCGGCCCGATCCAGCGCAACTTGTGCAGCCGGGCCGCGAGGCGCGGTGAGCTGCGCGCGAAGCACCAGCTTGCGAGCAGCGCGAACGGCGTCGCCGGCAAGAGCGGCAGCACGAGGCCCGCAAAGGCGAGCGCGGTCGCGAGGCTTCCGAGCAGGAAGTGCAGGGTGCGCATGGCTCGAGGGAGGGTCGTCGGGTTCGATCGTGAGTTCCGAGGGCCGCGGGGCGGTCCCGCGCGAGATGCTGCCGCGTGCTGGGGTCGGGCAACGCTCTCGCGTGGGACCACCCGGACATGCGGCGCTCGCAGGTGCGCCGCACGTCGCGGTGAAAGAGGGCGCCGCGCAGGCGTGAGCCTGCGCGGCGTTCCTGAAGCCGGCGCTCTCGCGCCCCGCCGGCCTCAGATCTTGAACTTGACCACCAGCTCGTGCAGGCCCGCGGCCATGCGCGCCAGCTCGGTCGCCGCGCGCTGCGCGTCGCTCGCGCCGGTCGCCGTGCTCGCCGCCGCCGTGGAGACCGCGCCGATGTTGGTCACGATCTCGTTGGCACCGCGCGCCGTCTCGGCGACGTTGCGCGCCATCTCCTGGGTCGTCGCGCTCTGTTCCTGCACGGCGCCGGCGATGGTGGTCTGCGTCTGGTGGATGTCGTGGATGATCTTGTCGATGCGACCGATGGCGTCGACCGCGTTGCGCGTGTCGCCCTGGATGGCTTCGATGCGGCGACCGATGTCCTCGGTGGCCTTGGCGGTCTCCTTGGCGAGTTCCTTGACCTCGTGGGCGACCACCGCGAAGCCGCGGCCGGCCTCGCCAGCGCGCGCCGCCTCGATCGTGGCGTTGAGGGCGAGCAGGTTGGTCTGCTGCGCGATGCCCGTGATCACCTTGATGACCTGACCGATCTCGGCCGACGAGGTGCCGAGCTTCGACACGGTCGTGTTGGTGACCTGCGCGACGTCGACGGCCTCGCTGGCGACCTTCGAGGCACGCTCCGCGGAGGCAGCGATTTCCTTGATGCTCGCCGTCATCTCCTCGGTGCCGGCGGCGACGACCTGCGTGTTGTGGCTCACGCGCGTCGAGGCCTCGGTGACGACCTTGGACTGCACCGAGGTCTCTTCCGCGTTGGCGCCCATCTGGCTCGAGACCGAGGTGAGCTCCTCGGCCGCGCTGGAGAGCGCGTTCGAGACGTCGGCGATCTGCGAGATCGAGGCGCGCAGCTCGGAGAGCAGGCGCGCGAGGCCCTTGCCCATCTGGCCGATGGCGTCGTCGCCGGTGACCGGCACCTTCTGGGTGAGGTCGCCCGCAGCCGCCGCGTTGACCGTGGCGAGCATCGCGTCGACCTTGTTGCGCAGCTCCTCGGCCTGAGCGCGCTCGCGCTCCGTGGCCTCGCGGACCTTGCGCTCGTTGGCGAGCTTCTCGGTGATCACCTCCCAGGTGACCATCGCGCCGATGTACTCGCCCTTGCTGCCGAGCATGGCCGAGACGTTGAGCTGCAGCGTCTCCGAGGCGAGCTGGATCTGGGCGGAGTGCGGCAGGTTGCGCTTGTCGCCGAGCAGGCGGCGCTGGTGGCTCGGGTTCTTGTGGAAGATGTCGATCGACTGGCCGACGAGATCGCGTGCCTTGATCGGCAGCAGGTGCTCGATGGACTTCAGGGTCTCGATCGACTTCGGGTTGGCGTACGTGATCTTGAAGTCGAGATCCGCGCACATGACGTTGATCGGCATGTTCTCGATCATCGAGGTCGTGCGGGCGATGTCGGCTTCCTTGCGGAGCTTGTCGGTGATCACTTCCCACGTGACCATCATTCCGACGTAGGTGCCGGCGTCGTCGCGCATCGCGGTGACCAGCAGGTCGAGCGACTCCTGCCCGAGCTGGATCGTCGCGCGGTGCGGCAGGTTCGCCGGGTTCGCGAGCAGCTTGCGCTGGTGCGCGGGGTTCTTGTGGAAGATGTCGATCGACTGCCCGACGATGTCATCCGGCGCGATCGGGAGCAGGTGGCGGATCGAGCGCAGCGTCTCGAGCGACTTCGGGTTGACGTAGGTGATCTTGAAGTCGCGGTCGGCGCACATGATGTTGACCGGCGCGTTCTCGATCATGGCGCGCATGCGCGCCGCGTCGGCGGCAGCGGTTTCCTGGCGGGCCGAGGTGGCGAGGGACGGTGCGGCGTCGATGGGGTTCTGCATGGGGCGAGGGCGCTGGTTCGGGCTCGTCGAGGGAGGAGTCGGGTACTTCCGGCCGAACGCGCCCATCCGCCGTGCGGGTGAACTCGCGTCCGATCGTCTCCCCTCCTTTCGTGGCGACCACGTTTCAGACTTGAGACATTTCGGAACATCCGAATCGTCCGCGCGCCTGTCGGGCGATGGGGAAATTTCCGCGCTTCGGCCCCGAAGCGTCGCCCGATTTGTCCATCTGCGCCCTAGATCAGGCTTGCCGGCCCGAACATGACGTCAACTGTCGATTGCGTGGACGGTTCTACTCGCCCAGCAGCCGATCGGTGCGCGTCTCGATCGTGGCACGCTTGACCATCAACCGGCCCTCCGCGAGGGCGGACGCGATCCGGGGCCGACGGAGAAACTCCTCGACCCGCACCTCGCGCTCGTCGACCGCAGCTGCAAGGGCCGGGAACTCCCCCCGGGCCTCGGGGTTCGCGGCCGTCTTCTCGGCGGCGCAGTCCGAGTGGGTCGTGAGCACGACGAGCTTCACCCCGTTGCGGACCGCGAGCTCGAGCATCTCCTGCTCGCGCTCGCTCATCACCGAGCCCGCCGTGCGGATCACGTAGTAGTAGTGACGCGTGTCGCCGACGAGCTCGTTGGTGTCGATGCGCGAGTCCATGCACACGACGAGAGCCACGAGTGGATGGTGCGGGGTGCGCGGGAAGCGGCCGCGCATGGCCGCCGCGCGCTGGTTCTGCTCGAGGACTTCCTGCCAGACGCGCTCCGGGGTGAGCTCGCTGCGGTGATCGAAGTCGTAGGCCTCGATCGGGTCCTGCAGCCCGTAGCCGGCGTCGACGAGCGCTCCGCCCGCCATGAAGCGCGCCTCCCGCCCCCAGACGGTCCAGCGCGAGAATCCGTAGGCGATGATGGCCAGCGCGACCACGAGCACGACGAGCAACAGGCGCTTCATGGGAACTCTCCTCGATGGGGAGGCCGGGAGCCCCTCCGAGCTCGATCCCAGCGCACCCGCGCTGCTCGGGAAACGCGGACATGTGCGCACCTCGCACGGTCCAACTTCGCAGTCTCTCCGGTAGGTGAGCTACGAGGCGGTGACACCAATCCGACCCGAGGCCGCGATGGAGCACGGATTCCGGCGCTGGAACACGGCTTGCTAAGGTCGCGTCCCAAGAGCCCCTCACCCCCGTCGAGCCTCCCCAGCATGCGCCCCGGCTTCCTGCTTCTCCTGCCAACCGCCCTTGCCCCGCTCGCCGCTGCCCAGTCGGCCGCCCCTTCGGCCACCCCGCCCCGTGCGACGGACAGCCCGGCCTCGAGCAAGCTTGAGCCTTGGCGACTCAAGACCGCGCTCGACCTGCCCGCGTGGCTCACCCTCTCCGGCACCCAGCGCACGCGCTTCGAGTACCTCGACGGCCAGTTCCGAGCCGACAGCGCCTCGAAGACCTACGACGACAGCGACCACCTCTTCGCGCTGCGCACGACCCTGCGCGCCGACGTGCGACTCGAGAGCTTCCTCGCCACCGCTGAGCTGATGGACGCGCGCCAGTACGAGGCCGACGCGGGCTCGGCGCTCGACACGACCACGGTGGATGCGGCCGAGTTCGTGCAGGCCTTCGCCGGCTACGAGGGCAAGGGCCTCGTGCGCGACGGCGACCGAACCACGGCCATCGTCGGTCGCCACACGATGGACCTTGGCAACCGTCGCCTCGTGGCGCGCAACGACTTCCGCAACACCACGAACAACTTCGACGGCCTCAACGTGCTCTGGGAGGGCGCG
This sequence comes from uncultured Planctomycetota bacterium, assembly GCA_903892045.1. Taxonomy (GTDB): domain Bacteria; phylum Planctomycetota; class UBA1135; order UBA1135; genus F1-120-MAGs118. The sequence continues at coordinate 7,104 of CAITGX010000005.1, forward strand.
TCGAAGAGCTCCCTGCGAGCCTTCTACACGCTGCCGGTGCGGCGGCTGCCGACGGACGAGACGAGCCTGCTCGACAACGACGTCGAGCTCGACGAGAGCAACCGCCACGTCCAGTTCTGGGGCCTCTACGGGACCCTCGCGGAGCTCTTCCCCAAGGTGCAGGCGGAGCTGTACTGGCTCGAGCTCGACGAGCAGGACTCCGCCGGCCTCGCGACCGCCGACCGCGACCTGACCACGCTCGGCCTGCGCTCCCTGCGCAAGCCTGCCAAGGGCGAGTTCGACTTCGAGCTCGAGAGCGCGTGGCAGTTCGGCAGCTCGCACTCGAACACGACCTCGGCCACCGAGCTCGACCACGACGCGCGCTTCCACCACCTCGAGGCGGGCTACACCTTCGACGCCAGCTGGAAGCCGCGCCTCGCGCTGCAATACGACCTCGCCACGGGGGACGACAGCCCGACGGACGGCGAGAACAACCGCTTCGACACGCTCTTCGGCGCCCGGCGCTGGGAGTTCGGTCCGACTGGCATCTTCGGCGCCATCGCGCGCTCGAACGTCAGCGCGCCGGGCTGGCGCGTCACCGCCAACCCCACGGATGCGCTCGACCTGATGGTCGCGCACCGCTTCGCGTACCTCGAGTCCGACACGGACGCCTACACGCCGGGCAACGTGCGCGATCCCTCGGGAAACTCGGGCGACGAGGTGGGCCAGCTGGTCGAGCTCCGCGCACGCTGGAGCGTGCTGCCGGGCAACTTCAGCCTCGACTTTGGCGTCGCGCACCTGTTCGCGGGCGAGTTCCTCGACAACGCGCCGAACGCGACGGGCAACGGTGACACCAACTACGTCTACCTGCAGACGCTGCTCTCGTTCTGAGAGCGTCGCGGCGGCTCAGGGCCCCGTGGGCACGACCTCGTCGTAGGCGAGGCCGAGCACGGCGCGGTAGTCCGCAAGCGCGGTGAAGTACTCGCGCTGGGAGTCGACCTCGCTCGCCAGCGCAGCCGCGGTCTGCTGCTCGCGCAAGTTGACGCGGAACAGGTCGCTCTGGCCCTCGTCGAGCACGACGCGTTCCGCGTCCTCGAGCTGCAGCGCCAGCTCGGCATTCTGGCGCGCGAGCCCGAGCCGCCGATAGGCCTGCACGAGCGCCGACGCGGCGTCCTGCACCTCGCTGCGGACCACGTCCTTGGCGTAGGCATTCTCGCGCGCGAGCTTGGCGAGCTTCGCCTCGAGCTCGAGGATCTTGCCGCGCGCGCGAGAGAGCTGCACGGGCACGGAGAACTTGAACAGGGCTTGCAGCTCGAACGGGCTGCGATCGTCCTTCACGCCTGACTGCGCGCCGATGTCCTGGGACGCGAACATGCCGAGTTCGAGCGCCGGCAGGAGCTGGTTCTCGGACAGCTGCAGGTCGAGCTCGAGCTGCGTGCGCTCGAGCGCGAGAGCGCGCAGCTCCGGTCGCTGATCGAGCGCGAGAGCCACATCGCCTGGGATGAGCGTCGCCGCCGGGTCGCGCGCGGGCGGGAACGCGCCCGGCAGCAGCGCGTCGGCCGGCACTTGCGGCTCGCCGGCTTCGCTGCGCCAGTAGAGCGAGAGCAGGATGGCGGCCTCCTGCAGGTCGCGTTCGGCGCGCACGAGGCTCGCCTCGCGCTCGACGATCAAGCGCTGGTTGTCGATCAGGTTGATCGCGGCGATCTGGCCCTCCTCGACGAGGATCCGCACCTGCTGCTGTCGACCCCTTGCAAGCTCGAGTTGCCGCTGCGCGACCGCGCGCTTGCGGCCGCTCGCCACCCACTTCCAGTAGGTCTGCGCCGCCTTGCGCGTCGCCTCGAGTCGCTTGCCGGTCACGATCGGCTCGGCCTGCTCCTCTCCGATGCGCGCTTGCCACAGCGCGACGCGTCGCGGGTCGATCGAGAAGCCCTGCAATACAGGCACGAGCACGCCGAGACGGAACTCGCCGGCCTCGTCCGTGCGCGCGCCGTCGTCGTAGGACGCGAAGTCGCCGCGCCCGATGCGGTAGCCGCTGCTGACCGTCACGCCGAAGTCCTCGAGCGGCTGCTCGAGCGTGAAGTCCCCGCGCTGATTCTCGTAGTAGCCTTCCACGCCGAGCTTGCCCTGAGCACCGAGCCGCGTGTCGAAGCCGCCGCGCGCCGCGAGCACGCGACCACGGGCAATCTCGAACTCCTCCAGCGCAGCGAGCACGAGCGGGAAGTGCGTCTCGACAGAGCCGAGCAGTATGTCGAGCTCGAGCGCCGAGCCTTGGCTCACCGGCGCGGCCCCGAGCACGGGCACGGAGGGCGCTGGTTCCGGACGCAGGCGCTCGATGACCGACGAGGCCGGCGGCAAGGGCAGCGAGCGACGCGGCGGTGGCGCGGACTGACACGCGCTGGCGCAGCAAGCCAGCCCGAGAAGCAAGCGGACGTGCATCACTTCTTCTTCTCGCCGCCCTTGGACTTCGACTTGCCGCCGTCCTTGTCCGCAGCCTCGTCGGGAGCGCTGGCGATCGACGGCGGGAAGGCGTTCAACTGCCGCCACATCTCGTAGCCGAGGCTGACGTCCTCGAGCAGCACCCAGCCGGTCGCGCGCGCCCCTTGTCGCAAGTAGCGTCGGTCCGGCCAAGGTACATCGTCGGGGTCCGGCGAGACGAGCATGCGGAAGCGCCCATCGCCGCCGCCTTGAGCATCGACGAAACTGACGACGCCACCGAACGTGCCGACGGCAACCGACGGCCAGCCAGCGAACTGAACGGCGGGCCAGCCCTCGAACTGCAGCCGGACCTTGCGACCGGGAGTGACGAGCGGCGCATCGTTGCCGCGCACCCACAGCTCGGTGGCGAGCCGCTCGGTGTCGGGGATCAGCTCGATCAGCGGATCGCCCTGCGATAGCAGGTCGGCCGAGTTCGCCGCGTGCACGCGCAATATGTATCCGTCACGCGGAGCCACGACGACCTGCGTCTTCTGGCGTTCGGCCTTGGTGCGCGCGTCGAGCAGATCCTTCTCCGCCACCTTCAGCTTCTGCACGGCTTCCTCGCGCGAGGAGCGTGTCGACTCGATCTTGGCGCGCTGCTCGGCAGCGATCTTGTCGACGCTCGCCATCTTGGCCTCCTCTTCAGCGCGCGCCTGGTTGACCTTCGCCTTGGCGGCTTCGACCTTGGCCTGCGCGGCGAGCGCATCGGCCTCCGCCTTCTCGAAGTCGAGCTTGCTCGCAACACCCTTGGTGAAGAGCGTCCACTTGCGTTCGCGATCGGTGCGCTTTTGCTCGCTCTCGGCTTCGTTGCCCACGAGATCTTGCTCGGCCGCGCGCACCTTCTGGATTGCATTGCGCAAGTCGGCCTCCGCCGACGACACCGCCGTCTCGCGCGCGTCCTCGAGGAACACGAGCTGCGCGTCGTACTGCAGCACCGACGAGTTCGCGGCTTCGACCTTGGCGAGCGCGAGCTGCACGCTCTGGTCGAGCCGCAACGTGAACTCGGGATCCTGGTCGGCGAGCTCCGCGAGCAAGTCGCCGCGCGCCACGCGTTGACCTTCTTGCACGTGCAGCTTGGCGAGCCGACCCGAAACCGGCGCGGGAAGGACCTGCGTGCGGTCGAGCGGCTCGAAGGCCGTGACGCGGCCTGCCCCCGAGATGTTCTGCCGCCAAGGCACGAGCAAGAGCACCGGCGGCAAGATCAGGAGAATCAGGAACACCCACAGCGCGAGCTTGCGCGTGCCGCGCGGCGGGCGCACGGAGCGCAGAGCCGGCAAGTCGAGCGGCTCGCTCACGGGAGCGACGGAATGCGTGGAACTCATGCGACACCTCCGACACGGCGCTCGACGCGTCCCTCCGGGAGACGCAGCTCGTAGGAGCAGCGAGCGGCGACCGCTGGGTCGTCGGACACGAGCACCACGGTCCAACGTCGATCGGCGGCGAGCAGGGAATCGAGCAGCGCGGCGCGCATCGGAGCAGGCAACGTGTCGACGAGGTCATCGACGACGATGAGCTTGGGCCGCGACGCGATCGCGCGCGCAAGGAGCAGCCGGCGAGACTGGCTCTCGGAGAGCGGATGGCCTTCGCCGTCGAGCTCGGTTTCGAGACCGTCCGGCAGCAGGGCGATGTCGCGTGTGAGGCCGACGTGCTCCAGCGCCGTGCGCACGTCGTCATCGCTCACCGACGAGCGACCGACGCGCACGTTGTCGCGCAGGCTCGCCGCAAGGAACTCCGAGCCGCTCGCGATGGCGACCAGCTCGCGCAGGGACTCCGTGGACAGCTCGCGCAAGTCGCGTCCATCGACGCGGATCGATCCGCGCGCCGGCTGGCGCAGGGCCCAGAGGAGCTGCACGAACGAGCTCTTGCCCGTTCCGGCGGGTCCCGTCACGCACAGTGACGCGCCCGCGGGCAACTCGAGCGACACGCCGCTGAACAACGTACGCCCCGAGCGCTCGACAGCGACTTCCTGCAGCGTCAGCGCCACGCCTTGCGCCGAGCGCGGCAGCGCGTGGTGCTCGCCCGAGCGGTCCTCGAGCGGCAAGTCGAGCAGGTGGCCAAGCTTGTCGGTCGCAGCCATCACCACGTAGAACTTCTCGAGGTTTTTGTCGAGCTTGGCAGTCGCGTCGACCACGATCGACACGACGATCTCCGCCGCGACGAGCTGGCCGAGCGAGAGCTCGCCTTGGATCACCAGCCAGCCACCGATCGCGAGCAACGCAGTGCTCGCCAGCGCGCGCAGCCCGAGCGCACCGAGTGTCTGGGCGAAGATCGCGCGGAAGTGCTCCTTGCGCCGCGCCACGTAGCGGCTGGCGAGTCGGTCGCTGCGCTCGTAGATCCACTGCTGCGCGCCCGCGGTCTTGAAGGTGCGCGGATTGCGCGCGATTTCCTGCAGCCACGCCACGGTCTCGTACTTGACCTTGCTCTCCTCGATCGCGGTGCGGATCGCGCCGCGCAGCGGCACGAGGATCACCAGACCGACGAGCAGGATCAGCACGATGTCGAACGCGAGCAGCAGCGGGTGATAGAACGCGAGCAGCAAGAGGCCCACGAACAGGCTGAGCAGGAGCGCGATGCCGTCGAGCAAGATCGTGGCCCCGAGCTTCTGCAGCGTGGCGACCTCGAGGAAGCGATTGACGAGCTCCGGCCCGTAGTGCGGTGCTCCGTCGCGCACGCGCGGCAGGCGTGCGGCGAGGTCGGCGAGCATGCGCACGAACAGGCGTCGCTGCAGCACTTCGACGATCCACACTTGCGTGGCACTCAAGGCGCCCGCGAGCACGAGCCCGAGCAACAGCATGCCCGCCACGACGATCACCGGCGGAATCGCTCCGCCCATGGCAACGAAGTTGACGAGCGCCTGAGCCGCGATCGGAGTCGCGAGCTGCAGCACGCCGATCGCGACGGCGAACGCCGCGACGCTCAGAATCTCGCCGCGATCCGGACGGATCAGGAGCAACAGGCGACGCCATGGCGTCGGGCCGTGGGCCGCGTGACCGTCGTCGTGCCCGTGGCCGCGCGAAGAAGCCGCCGCGTTGGGCGTGGCGAGGTCGAGCGCCACCCACGCGACCGTCTCTGTCACCTGCGGGTACTCGCGCTCGAAGTCGTCGCGCGCAAGCTCGATCTCATGCTCGGCGAGCCCTTCGCCATAGCGTGCGAGACGAACGCGACCGCCGGACAGGGCGAACAGCGCGAGCCAATGCCGCGCTCCCGAGGCGTGCTGGAGCTCGGCGCCCACGACCTGCCCCATCTCCAGCTGCGCCGCGGCCGCTGCGAGCGGACCGTCGATGCGCTGCGTGCGCAAGCCGTGGTCCTGCGCCGCGCGCGCCAGCCACTCGCGGCCTTCGATCGGCGCTTCGCCGTCATCCGGCCGTGTCTGGCCCAGGCGGCGCTCGAGCTCCCCGCTCGCCGTCGGCATGCCGAGGCGATCCGCGAGCCGCTGCAGCGCACGCGCCGCGAAGGTGACATCCGCGCGCGGGCCGTGGTCGTGGACGCTCATGCGCGCCTCCGTGTCGCAAAGAGCGCGACGAGCTCGCGCACGTCGCGATGGCGCTCGACTTCGTGCCGCAGGGGACGGTCGAGCAGCAGGCGGTAGGTGTTGCGGCGGCCCTCGCGGCCGCGCTCGAGGAAGCCCTCCTGCTCGAGGTCGTGCACGATGGCGCCAACGGCACGCTCGGTGATGCCGATGCGCTGGGCCATGTCGCGCAGGCGCGGCGAGTCGCCCTGCGCCAGGCAGATCAGCACGTGGGCGTGGTTGGAAAGAAACGTCCAGCGCTGGCTGGCCGGTTCGGACGGCTGGGAGGAGCTTCGGCGGGTGGTGCGCACCATGGGGTTCTCGGCGTGGACCCCCTCTTGATACAGGAACCGCAGTTCCTCAATCCCACTTCCGGCATTTCCGTGCCGGAATCAGCCGCCACGCATGCTCTCGAAGGGCAGGTGCGTGTCCGCGAACACCTGCCAGAGGGAGACGAGCCCCCCGCGCACCTCGGCTCGGATGGCGATCGGGATCCGCCAGGCGCGCTCCCGGCGCCCCCGGAACGAGCCCGAGGCATGGCCTAGCAACAGCACGCCACCGGCGCCGGCCTGCTCCTTGTCGATCTCGATCTGGTAGTCGGGGAAGGTCGCGAAGTAGCCGCGCCAGCCCTCCATGAGCGTGTCCCGGCCCTCGAAGCGACGCCCGTGGGCATCGATGAACGCGACGTCGGGAGCGAGCGTGGTCGCCACGCCGAGCGGATCCCGCCGGTTGATCGCCGCGATCGTGCAGCGCACGGCTTCGAGTTCCTGACTCACGGGACCCAGCCTAGTCACCGCGCCCCCCCGCGTCGACCCTCGCCGGCTGCGCACCGCGGCCCGGTTGCCCCCCCGCGCGCCGGGGCGCAGACTACGGTCCATGAAGCCGATCCTGCTCGCATCCCTGCTCGCTCTCGCCGCCTGTGCCTCGACTCCCAAGGACAGCTATGGAGTGGGCGCCAACGGCACTCCGCGCGTCGAAGCCACGGCGCTGATGGCAAACCCCGCGCTCTACGACGGCAAGCCGGTGCTCTTCACGGGCACGATCGACACGGTGTGTCCGAAGGCCGGCTGCTGGGTGCGCTTCGGCTCGGGGGAGACCGCGCTGATGGTCACGTTCAAGGACCGCGCCTTCACGCTCCCGCTCGACTGCAATGGCCGCAAGGCCAACGTCGAGGGCGTGTTCACGCTGCGCCCTGACGGCAAGCGCACCTTCGTCGCGACGGGCGTGCAGCTGCTCTGATCCGCGGCCCTCAGGCGCAGCTCTCAGGCTCAGTTCTCAGGCGCGGCTCACGCTGCCGCGCGATCCGCCGAGCACGCCGAGGTCCGCGAGCACCGCCAGCGTGACCGCCACTGTGTACAGCCCCGCGACCTCGCCGTTGCTGTTGATGATCCACGCGTAGGTGATCGTGGTCAGCGGCAGGAACAGGAAGCCGAGCAACGGCCACGCCACGCTCTCGTAGGCCGTGTCGAGGTAGTCGGTGATCCACAGCACCACGAGCACGAGCCGCGGGAAGGCAAGGCCGAGGCATCCAAGGAGACAGGCCATCGTCCCGGCAGTTTCCGGCCCGGGAGCGCGCGGTCAAGTACGGTGCGCGGGAAGTGCGCGCCGAGTCCTGCGCGGCGCGGAGCTCAGGGCAGGCTCAGGTCGAGCCAGTACTCGAGTCGCGCGAGCGCCTTCTGCTGCTCGCCGTCGAGCGCGCCGCGGTTGAGGTCGACGCCCTCGCGGTCGCGACCCTCGAGATCGAAGAACGCGTCCGGCTGGCCCGAACGCCGGATGAGCTTCCAGCGCGGGTCGCGGATCATCGCGCCTTGCTCGGTGTAGGGACCGAAGCCATTGGGCTCGAACTTGTCGACCACCACGTAGGGTCGCAGCGGCGCGGCCGTGACGTCGGCGAGGTAAGGCCCCAAGTCGATGCCGTCGATGTCACGCCCGTCGCCGACTCCGAGGGCGAGGTCCGCGCCGAACAGGCCCACGATGGTCGGAAACAGGTCCACGCTCTGCACGAGGGACTGGCAGCGCAGGCCCCGCGCCGCGACCTGATGGCCCGAGATCACGAGCGGCACGCGCACGCCGCCTTCGAACAGCGAGCCCTTCGACTGGCTCGGCACGGACGGCGGGATCACGACCTGCTGGGGCGAGCCGTTGTCGCCGATCAGGATGACCGTCGTGCGCGCGCGCACTTCCGCGGGAATGCCCGCGAGCAAGCGGCCGAGCTCCGTGTCCATGGCCTGCACCATCGCGCAATAGTGCTCGTAGGGCGTGTCCTCGGGCGCACCCGAGAGCGCGTACGTGTGCAAGTGGGCGGGCGGTGCGTGCAGCGGCGTGTGCGCGGCGCTGAAGCCGAGCCACAAAAACCACGGCTCCGGCATGGCGGCGACACGCCCGAGCGCGTCGTCGACCTGATCGGTGGTCGCGTACACCGTGCTCGTGTAGCGCACGCCGTTGCGGATCTTCGCGTAGTTGAAGTACGTCTGGTTCGTGAAGAGGTTGCCGAGCGGCCCGTCGAACCACTCGAAGCCCTGCAGGTTCGGATGGTCGGGACCGCCGACACTCTCCGAGCCGAGGTGCCACTTGCCGATCGCGGCGGTCGCGATGGGCCGTTCGCTGCCGGCCGCGAGGACTTCGGGGATCGTGCGCTCGTCGAGCTCGAGCGCCGGCTCCGGCAGGAGCTCGCTGATCGGCTGGCCGATGCCGGTGCGGAACGAGTGGCGCCCGGTGAGCACCGCCGCACGCGTGGGCGAGCAGCTCGGCGGCGTGTAGCAGCGCTCGAACAACACCCCATCCGCGATCAGCGCGTCGATGTTCGGCGTCGGCGGAAACGTCGGGTGGACGCCGTAGGCGCCGAGCATGTCGACCCCGACGTCATCCATCACGACCACCAGCACGTTGGCGGGCTCGGGCGGCGGCGGGGCACTGCCACCTCCCCCGCCGCCGCAGGAGGCGGTCAGGGAGATGGCGAGGAGGGTGCGGGTCAGCTTGGTCATCGGGCCAAGGGGGTAAGCCGGGGATGCTAGGGAGGGCGAATCGGCTCGCAAGCGGCGCTCAGCTTCCGAGCGCGAGCCCGCGCACCAGTCCGATTCCCGCGCACGCGACCACGACCCACGCGCTGGGCACTTTCTTCCACTGCAGGACGGCGAAGGCGGCCACGGCGAGGGCCAGCGCGGGCAGGTCCAGCCCGCCCCCGGCCGGCAGGAGCACCTTGCCCCCGAACCACAGGGCGACCATCCCCACCACCCCGACCACGGAAGCCGTGATGCCGGCGAGCGCCCCGGCGAGCCGCGGCGAGCCCCGCAGCCGCTCGACGTAGGGCGCGCCGACGAACACCCACAGGAAGCACGGCAGGAAGGTCACCCACGTCACGAGCGCGGCCGAGAGGGTCGCGCCAAGGAGCGGCGGGAGCGCGCCCTCCGCGCGCCAGCCGCCGAGGAAGCCGACGAACTGCACCACCATGATCAGGGGCCCCGGGGTGGTCTCCGCCAGCCCGAGCCCGGCCAGCATCTCCTGCGGGGTGAGCCAGCCAAAGCGCTCGACCGCGCTCTCCGCCACGTGGGGCAGGACCGCGTAGGCGCCGCCGAAGGTGACGCAGGCGGTCTCGCTGAAGAACAGGCCTTGGCGCACGAGGATCCCGTCCCAGCCCTGCAGGAGCCCAGCGAGTCCCACCGGCAGCCACCACAGGACGAGGCAGGCGAGCGCCACGCGCAGGGTCGAGGCGAGCGGCACGGGCGCGCTCGGGACGGTCGCGGGCGGTCGCGCCGGTCGCAGGGCCAGGGCGCCGACCGCGGCGCCGACGAGCACGACCGCGGGGAAGGAAAGCCAGTCCAGCGCGCTGGCGAGCAGCGCGAACAGGGCCAGCGCGATGCCGGGCACGGTGCGACAGGAGCGTCGAGCCAGCCGCGGGATGGCGGCCGCGATCAGCGCCAGCACCGCCGGCTGCAGGCCCGCGAACACCGCCGCGACCGCGGGCACCTGACCGTGCTCGACGTACAGCCACGAGAGCGCCCACAGGAGCACCGCCGACGGCAGCACGAACAGCGTCCCGGCCACCACCCCGCCGAGGCGACCGTGCAGCAGCCAGCCGACGTAGGTCGCGAGCTGCTGGGCCTCGGGGCCGGGCAGCAACATGCAGAAATTGAGCGCGTGCGCGAAGCGCTCCTCGTCGATCCAGCGGCGGCGCTCGACGACCTCGCGGTGCAGCGCCGCGATCTGGCCCGCGGGACCGCCGAAGCTCGTGAAGCCGAGCTGCAGCCAATAGACGAGCGCTTCGCGGAAAGGGACCTGCATCGTGGACCCCTGCGATGCTACGCGAGCGCGCGCGGCACATGGAACGGCCGCGGCGCGCGGGCTACTCTCGCCGCTCCCATGAAGCTGCACCTCGTTCCGGCCCTCGCCCTCGTCCTCGCCGCCGCCTGCCAGACCCCCGACTACGGCCGCCCGCTGCCCGAAGGCGCGCCCGCGCTGCTCAAGCTCGGCAAGGGTGAGAAGCGCCCGGACTTCAAGGCCAGCTGGAGCGACCGCACCGAGCTCCTGCCCGCGCTCGAGCGCTCGATCGAGTGGTACGGACGCCCCTCGTCCAAGGAGCACTTCCCCATCGAGGGCGTCACGCACGCGCGCGCGCTCGAGAGCCTCAAGCACTTCCGCAAGCTCCTCACGAGCTGCACGGACGAGCGCGACTTCGACGCGAGCGTGGCGCTCGACTTCGACATCTACAAGAGCGCCGGCTGGAACGCCAAGGGCGGCGGCGTGCTCTTCACCGGCTACTGCACGCCGATCCTCCCGGGCTCGATGACGGCCGATGCGGAGTACCGCTGGCCGCTGTACGGGCTGCCCGATGACCTCGTGAAGGGCAAGGACGGCGAGATCCTCGGCCAGAAGCAGGCCGATGGCTCGCTCGCGCCCTACCCGACGCGCGCCGCGATCGAGGCGAGCTCCATGCTCGCGGGTCGCAACCTCGAGCTCGTGTACCTGAAGGACCCGCTCGACGCCTTCGTGGCGCACGTCAACGGCTCGGCCGTGATCGAGCTCTCGGACGGCAGCGAGCGGCGCTTCGGCTACGCCGGCAAGAACGGCCGCGAGTACGTGTCGCTCGGCAAGATGCTCGTGAAGGACGGCCACATCAAGGCCAGCGAGGTCTCGCTGGCGACGATCCGCGAGTGGGGCGCGAAGAACCCCGAGCTGCTGCTCGAGTACATCGAGAAGGACGACAGCTTCGTGTTCTTCACGGAGATCTACGGCGACCCCAAGGGCAGCCTCAACGTCGACGTCACCGGCGGGCGCACGCTCGCCACCGACAAGTCGCTCTTCCCGCGCGGCGGCATCGTGTTCGTCGACGTCGACGTTCCGGACCGCAACTCGCCGCTCAACTGGTTCCAGCGCCTGTTCACCAAGGAAGACCAGGCCTACGGCTCGGCCGTCTACGACCGCTTCATGTTCGATCAGGACACTGGCGGCGCGATCCGCACCGCCGGCCGCGCCGACATCTACATGGGCATCGGCCCCGAGGCCGAGTGGACTGCGGGCGGCACGAAGAGCCCGGGCCAGATGTACTACCTCTTCGTGAAGGACGAGGCGCTCCAGTCGCGCCGCTAGGGCGACCGACAAGCCTCCACGGACGCACTCCCATGCCCAACTACGATGTCGTGAAGTACACGGTCGAGCCGGTCGACGGCGACGACCAGATCGCGGTGACGATCCATGCTTCCGACGGCAACAAGTGGGAGTACGGGATCCCGTTCAACCGCTCGTCCGGCCGCTACCAGTTCCCCGAGATCGACGTGCTCGAGCTGGACTTCGGCGAGGACTTCGCGCGCGAGCTGATCGAGCAGGTCGAGGCGCTCGTCACGCGCCTCTGCAAGTAGCGCGTCTCACTCGCGCGCGAGGCCCGCGAGCCAGCGCTCGGCCGCCACGACGTCGCCGTCGCTGCGCCGCACCACGTCGACGTAGCGCGCGCCCGCCGCGAGGGCGAGCTCGCGATCGCCGCGCCGGCGGTAGAACTCGGCGATGCGCTTGAGCACCTTGGGCGCGTTCGGATCGAGCTCGAGCGCGCGGCGGTACTCGGCACCGGCCGCATCGACGCGCTGCTCGCTCTCGTGCAACACGCCGAGCAGGAAGTGGCCGTCGACCGACGCAGGGTCGAGCTCGATGGCGCGCGCGATCCAGCGCTCCGCGAGCGCAGCGTCGAGCGCGCCACGCGCATCTGCCGGGAACTCGAAGTACAGCGCGGCGGCATGCAGCAGGCGCTCCGGGTCGCTCTCGCCGAGCTCGAGCGCGCGCTGGTAGGCCTCGACGGCGCCCGCTGCGTCCCCCGCGCCGCGCCGTGCGCGCGCCAGCAGAACCCAGGTCTCCGCGTCGCCGCCGCCGAGCGCGATGCGGCGCTCGAGCAGCGGAGCGGCACCGACTTCGAGGCCGAGCTCGAAGCGCAGCCGCGCGAGCTCGAGCAACGTCGCGACTCGGTCGGGATCGAGCTCGAGCACGCGCTCGAGGTGCGGCTCGGCCGCGCGCCGGAAGCCCGAGCGCAACATCACGTCGGCGAGCCCCTCGAGGAGTTCGATCTGGTCCGGGCGCGCTTCGAGAGCGCGCTCGAGCAACCGCTGGGCATTCGCGGGCGCTCCCGCCGCGCACAGGGCCAGTGCGCACTGCACGTACGCTGCGGGAGCTCCGTCGCCGCCGCGCAGGGCGAGCTCGTACCAGACGCTCGCCGACTGGTTCCAGTCGCCGCGCTCGGCCGCCGCGCGCGCGAGCACCGGCGAGGCCTTCTGGGGCTCGGCCATGCGCCGCACCCCGAGGTCGTCGGAAGCACAGGCGGCGAGCGCGAAGGCGGCGAGCGGGAGGAAGCGCAGGATCATGGCGTGCGCGGAGGATAGCGCCGGCGGCGCGCGGCCGTGCGACGAAGCGCGACCCTTGGCATGATGGCGACCATGACGCAGGCGGACCCCAAGTCGACGGCGCGCGAGCTCGAGGCGCTGCTCGCCCGTGCGCGCGAGCTCGAAGGCGCGGTGCGGCGCGTGTTCCTCGGCCACGACGAGGTCGTCGAGCAGCTCTTCTGCGCGTTGTTCTCGGGCGGTCACGTGCTGCTCGAGGGCGTGCCGGGCCTCGGCAAGACCACCCTCGCCAAGGCGCTCGCCGCCGGCCTCGACCTGCGCTTCCGGCGCGTGCAGTTCACGCCCGACCTCATGCCGGGCGACATCCTCGGCCTGCGGCTCCTCGAGAGCGGGCCCGACGGTCGGCAAGTGCAGCGCTTCGAGCGCGGCCCCGTGTTCACGCACGTTCTGCTCGCCGACGAGATCAACCGCGCCAGCCCGCGCACGCAGTCGGCACTGCTCGAGGCCATGGCCGAGCAGCGCGTGACGCTGTTCGGGGAGACCTACCCGCTCGAGGACCCGTTCTTCCTCGTCGCCACCGAGAACCCGATCGAGATGGAGGGCACGTTCCCGCTGCCCGAGGCCCAGCTCGACCGCTTCCAGCAGAAGGTCGTGCTCGGGCGGCCATCGCTCGCGGAGCTCGTGCGCGTGCTCGACGAGAGCGCGAGCGCGGCGCCGGCGCAGGTCGTGCCCGTGATGAGCGCGGCGGAAGTGCGCGCGCTGCGCCGCTTCGCGCGCGAGCTGCCGGTCTCGCGCGAGATGGTCGAGCTCGTCGCGCGCACCGTGCTCGCCACGCACCCCGACGCTGACGCGCCGACGGACGTGCGTCGTTGCGTGCGACACGGCGCGAGCCCGCGCGCCGGGCAGTCCCTGCTCGCGGCGGCCAAGGCCCGCGCCCTGCTGCGCGGCCGCCTGCACGTCACGGGCGAGGACCTCGACGCGCTGTGCGTGCCCGTGCTGCGCCACCGCCTGCTGCTCGGCTACGAGGGCGAGGCCTCGGGAGCCGACACGGCCATCCTCGCCCGCTCCGCGCTGGCCCACGCCCGCTCCAAGGCGCCCTGAGGCGCGTCCGGCCCGCGCGGGCTGCTACGATCAGGTCCATGGACTGTCGGCTGACCGTGGCGCAGACGAACCCGGCGCTGGGGAACGTGGGTCGCAACCTCGAGGAGCACGTCGCGCAGGTCGAGGCCGCGCGGCGCGCCGGTTCGCAGGTGATCGTGTTCCCCGAGCTCTCGCTGACCGGGTACTTCCTCAAGGACCAGACCGCCGAGGTCGCGCTGTCGGTCGAGTCGCGCGAGCTCGCGCGCCTTGCCGAGCTCTCGCGCGACATCTCGATCGCGGTCGGCTTCGTCGAGCGCTCCGACGACGGACGCATCTACAACTCCGTGGCGTTCCTCGAGGACGGTGCGGTGCTGCACGTGCACCGCAAGGTGCACCTCGTCACCTACGGCATGTTCGACGAGATGCGCGAGTTCGCGGCCGGCGACTCGTTCGCGACCTTCCGCTCGCGCCACGGGCGCTTCGGCCTGCTCGTGTGCGAGGACGCCTGGCACGTCTCGAGCGGCTACCAGCACTTCCTCGCCGGAGCGGATGCGCTGCTCGTCACGAGCTGCAGCCCCGGCCGCGGCGTCGACGGCGGGGTGCGCGAGCTCGCCAGCGAGCGCACGTGGCGCACGCTGCTCGAGGCCTACGGCCTCCTGTTCCAGACGTGGGTCGTGTACTCCAACCGCGTCGGCTGGGAAGACGGCGTGTTCTTCTGGGGCGGCTCGCGCGTGATCGACCCCTTCGGTGCGGAGTGCGCGCGCCTCGAGGGTCTCGAGCCCGGCCGCCTCGAAGTGCGCCTCACCTCCGACGCTCTGCGCCGCGCGCGCGTGGCCACGCCGCTGCGCCGCGACTCGCGTCCCGACCTGCTCGCCCGCGCGCTCGGCCGCCTCAGCGAAGGGAGGAACGCGTGAACCCGCTCGACATCCACCCGCCGCTCGTCGAGCAGCTACTCGTGCAGTTTCTGCGCGAGGAGCTCGCCAGCGCCGGCTTCTCGCGCGCCGTGCTCGGCATCTCGGGCGGCGTCGACTCCGCGCTCGTCGCGGCGCTGTGCGCCCGCGCGCTCGGTCCGGAGAACGTGCTCGGCGTGATGATGCCCTACCGCACGTCGAATCCCGACAGCGAAGGCCATGCGCGCCTGCTCGCGAGCGCGCTCGGCATCGCGACGCGCAAGGTCGAGATCACGGGCATGGCCGACGGCTACCTCGCCGCCCACAAGGTCGAGGACCGCATGCGGCGCGGCAACGTGATGGCGCGCTGCCGCATGATCGTGCTCTACGACCTGTCGGTGGAGTGGAAGGGCCTCGTCGTCGGCACGAGCAACAAGACCGAGATCCTGCTCGGGTATTCGACGCAGTGGGGCGACTCCGCGAGCGCGCTCAACCCGATCGGCGACCTCTACAAGCACCAGATCTACCAGCTCTCGCGCCACATGGGCGTGCCCGCCCCGATCCTCGACAAGGCGCCGAGCGCGGACCTGTTCGAGGGCCAGACGGACGAGGGCGAGCTCGGCTTCAGCTACGCGGACGCCGATCGACTGCTGCACCACATGGTCGACCTGCGCATGGGCGAGGGCGAGCTCGTGGCGGCCGGCTTCAGCGTCGACTTCGTGCGCCGCATCGCGGCGCGCATCGCGGCCACGCAGTTCAAGCGCGTGATGCCGCTGATCGCGAAGCTCTCCCAGCGCACGGTCAACCAGGACTTCCGCTACCTGCGCGACTGGGGGCGGTGAGCTCCCAGCGCTCGTGGTCACGCTCGACGCCGCGCACCACGCGATAGCCGCGCGCTAGGCCGCATTTCCGGAAGCCCGCGCGGGTGAGCAGCGCGCGCGAGGGCTCGTTCTCGGGCAGCACGTAGGCGTGCAGCTCGCGCAGGCCGAGCGAGTCGAACGCGAGCGCCACGGCGAGCCCGAGCGCCTCGCTCATCAGGCCGCGCCGTGCGTGGCGTGCGCCGATCCAGTAGCCAAGGCTCGCGCACCGCTTGTGCTCGTCGATCTCCCCCACCGTGATCGAGCCGCAGATCGCGCCATCCTGCGCGAGTCGCACGAGCCAGCGCTGGCGCCGGTGCTCGGGACCGATGCGCAGGTAGCGCGCGAACCATGAGGGTCCGAGGGGATCCACGCCCGGCAGGTCGAGCTCCCACGGCGCGAGGAACTCCCAGCTCGCGCGGCGCAGCTCGAGCAGCTCCTCCTCGTCGCTCGCGTGCGGTCGCGCGAGCACGACGCGCGAGCCACGGGCCACGATGCGCTCCTCGGGCGACTCCTTGCGCGCACGTTCCATCGCTCGCACTTGTACCGCAGTGGCCGTGAGCCACAAGAAATCGCCGCGAGAAGCCCGTCGACGGACTTCCCGCGGCCCCTGGGATTGTTTCGTTGGTATCGGGCGCGCTCAGGACTGCAGGCGGCGCGCGAGCTCGTCGAGGTCGGTGCCGCCGATCATCGAGCGGTCGATGCGGCCGAGACGCGCGAAGCGCTCGCGCTCCGACTCGGAGAGCTCGCCCTTCGCCTGAGCCGCGGGCTTGGCCGTCTGGGGCAGGGGCATCCCGAGCGCGGACGGGCTGACCGCCGAGGCGAGGTCACGCGCGATGCCTTCGGGCAGCGGCCCGCGTCGGTCGAGCGCCGCGCGGGCGCGCACGCACACCTCGAGCGTCTCCTGCAGGTTGCGCTGGATGCGCGTCAGTCGGTCGAGATCCGGCGCCGGGCCGGCCAGCGACTGCTTGACCTTGGCCGTCGCGACCTCGAGCACCGCGATCAGGCAGTTGAGCTTGTTGCGCAGGCGCTCGCGGTACTCCGCGGACTCGAGGCCGGACTCGGACGGGGAATCGCCGCTGTCGAAAGGCTCTTGCATCGCTGGTGGGCCGCGCTCGCTCGGAACGTCGGCTCCGAAGGCTACACCGTGCGGAAGGTGCAGGTCGACGCAAGTGCGCAACGATCGTGTCGTCGCGCGCTGGAAAATTCTTCCCGGTCGCTCAGAGCGTCGACGCGATCAAGTCGAGCAGCTCGTCCGCCGAAGCGCGCCCGAGCGCCATGAAGCGCTCCCCGTTCAGCGTGCCCTCGACGTGGTTCCACGGGCCCACCGACGGCGCCACGCGCATCACATCCTCGCTCACGAGCGAGGGATCGTTGCCGCCGTGCAGCACGAAGACCACCTCGATGCCGTCGGTCAGGGTCGACTTCACCCAGGCCACCTCGCCCATTCCGTCGGGCTCCGTCGAGCGCACGATCGTGGACTCGACCAGTCGGAAGCGGCCCCCGTCCGTCTGGGGCTGGCGCGGCACGTATCCGACCGCGGCGAGGCGTGAGGCTTCCGAGTCGGGCAACGGTGCTTCCTGGTTGGAACTCTCGTCCCACGGGAAATCCGCGGCAAAGTTCGGCTGAAGCTCGAAAGTCTCGAACTCGACGAGCCCCATCACACGGCCGTCGTTCGCGACCTGCTCGCAGCGCATCACGAGGCCCGTCTCGTGGTCGACCGCAAGGTTGTAGGTGAACGCGGCTCCATGTCGCAGCGCGAAGACCAGCTCCTCGCAGTCGCGGCCGGCTACCGTCGTGCGCACGCCCGTCGCGATCGGGCTGTAGTTCGTGACCATCAAGGCCACGTCGTGCATGCGGAAGTCGCGGTAGCGGAACAGGAACCCGTCGCGCGATTCCTGCAGCATGTGCCACAGCTCCGCGCGCCGCGGCGGAAGGCTCGGAGCGATCAGCTCCAGCGACTGGAGCGCGAAGCGGCCTTGGCCGTCACTCGCGACGTCCTCGCGATAGCTCGTCGAGTACACCGTCTCGCCGACCTGCCAGGACTGCTCCACACGCCGCACGCCGCTGTAGGCGCGCGCCGTGGCCGCCGTGCGCATCTTCTGCAGCAAGATCTCGCTCGTCAGACCAACGCTCGGGGTCGGCGAGCCGCCCATCGAGGTCGACGTCGAGGTGCCGCTCGACACGTCGCCGCACCCGGCCAGCCCGAAGGCGAGGCCGGTGATGGCAGCGAGGAGGAGCGAGGAGAGGCGCACGGAAATGGGTCCTAGATGTTGTTCTGGGCGAGCATGCCGCTGGAGACGGTCTCGAGCCACGCGCGGGCCGAGGGCGAGAGATCGCGCGTCGACTCGAGACGCTCGACGCGGAACGGGCGCGAGGCGCGCGCGGTCTGCAGACCGCTCGACGACTCGCGGCGCTCCAGCGCGAACGGAGCGAGCGCCAGCAAGACGACGGCCGCCGCGGCGACAGCGAGCCAGGCGCGCGCGCGACGAGGCGCCGTGAAGGCGCTGGAAGCGGGGCGCGGCTCCGCGAGCTCGCGCACGAGCCGCTGCTCGAGCGCCACGGGGGCCGCGAGGCGCGGAAGGTTCTCGATCTGGCGCGAGACGCGCGCCTTGACCGGGTTCGCGAGCTCCTCGGCCACGAGTCGGTCGAGCACGCTGGGCGTCCGCTGACGCGCGGCCGCACCCATGCCGACGCCGGAGGCGAGGGCCTCGACGGCGCGGTCGAGCTCCGCGCTGGCCTCGACGCGACCAAGGCTCTCGAGCGCACGGATGGCGCGCGCGTGGCGACCTTCGGCCTCGAGCTCGCGCTCGCTCCGGCGGTCGAGTTCCGTCGGCGCGATGACACGCGGCAGCGTGCGCAGCAGCCCCTCGCGCTGCGCAAGACGCGCGGCCCAGCGCTCGCACTCGGCGCACGCATGCACCGGCAGAGCGGCGCGCTCGAGCGCGGCGATGCGGTACGCGTCGCAGTCAGGGTGCAGTTCGGGCTTCATCCGAGGTAATAGCGGTCGAGGATCGGGGCGAGGTGCTGGTCGAGCATGTCGTGCGCCCGCGCGAGGCGGGACTTCACGGTGCCCAGCGAGATCTGCAGGGTCTCTGCGATTTCCTCGTAGGACTGGTTCTCGATGTAGCGCAGCACGGTGATCGTGCGCAGCTTGGGGCTCAGGCCGGAGATCGCGCGCTGGACCTCGCGCTCGAGCTCGTGGCGCGAGGCCGCGTGGATCGGCATCTCGAGCTTCTCGTCGCTCGGATCAAAGCGCGACTCGCCGCCGGCGCCCGCCTCCTGCAGCGCGTCGAGCGAAGTCAGGTGTCGTGCGCGCGAACGACGCTTCAGGTCGATCGAGGCGTTGACCGCGATGCGGTACACCCAGCTCGAGAACTTGCTCTCGAAGCGGAACTCGCCGAGCTTGCGGAACAGGATCCCGAAGGTCTCCTGGGCGGCGTCGAGCGCGTCGGAGGGATTGCCGGTGATCCGGTAGCAGACGTTGTAGACGCGGTCCTTGTAGAGCTCGTAGAGCTCCCGGAACGGGCCGTCCAGCCCGGCCAGCGGGGCGCGCTGGCAGGCCTGAATCAGTTCCGTATCGGGATCGGGGCTCATGGGCGATGTCTTTCGGGCGACCATTCGACGAATGGTGCAGATTCGCGGTTCCCTGTTTCTGCGTTCCGTCCCCTCGGCGGCACGCTCGAACAGGAAATTGCTTCCTAGCCGCCGATCAGCGCGGCCGGATCGATGGAGCGAATGGTGTTGCCCACCGTGTTGACGCAGCCCGGCGAGCAGAACGTGTCCCAGCCGGGCACGCAGTCCGCGGCGATCACTTCCTGCGTCACGACGGCACCGACCACGCGCACCACGGTGGTGGTCTGGGCGCAGATCTCGCCCGTGATGTTCGACGGGTTCTGGTTCGTCGGATCGATCGGGCGGTAGGCGTTGCCGAGGCCGATGCCCGGACCATTCTGCGGCGGGCTGGTGGGCAAGGGGCCGGGGATGCTGATCATCTGATACAGCGCGCCCTGGATCGAGGCGAGGTTGCAGGCGTCCGCGTCGAGGTAAGCCCCCTGCTGCGCGAGCGTCGCGAACAGCGACATGCCGCGGCGCGCGAGCACGGTGTTGCTGTGGACCACCGGGTCGAGCACGGCGATCCTGGAGCCGGCCGCATGTCCACTGCGCACCTGAATGGGCGCACCGCCGCGCATCGCCGCGAGCGGCACACCGAGCACGTGATCGCCCACGCGCGCGCCGAAGCGCAGGCGCTTGGTGTGCAGGTTTCCATCGGGCGCATACACCAGCGTCGCGACGTGCACCTGCCCGCCGAGCTGGAACGCCACCATGGCCACCGAAGGCTCCGAAAGCGTCGGGAAATCGTGGATGTTGAGCGGGTTCGACTTGCGCGCGACCTCCTCGAGATCGCTGAAGCCATCGCCGTCCGTGTCCGCGTGGCAGGACCATGTGCCCAGAGTCGACTCCAGCACGTTGACGAGCCCGTCTCCGTCGCTGTCGGCGCTGGTGGCACCGCTCACGGCCGCCGCCAGCGAGGGCGTTCCGCCGGCGTGGCTCGCCCACAGGCCCGAGCCTGCCGCCAAGGTCAGGGTGGCCAGCGCCAAGGCGCCGGTCTTGCCGCTCACGAGCCGGGCGCTGGCGCGCTCGAGGATGGTCTGCAGCTTCAAGGGAGAACTCTTGTTGCGGGAGGGGCGGAAGCGGGATCAGTAGGAAGTTTCATTCTCGCTAAGCTTCACCTTACCCCTCTTCCCCAGAAGCGCCACCCCCCACCTCCGATCCCGCCCTCGCTATACTCCCGCCCCCCAACGGGCGCCCGTAGCTCAGCTGGATAGAGCGTCTGCCTCCGGAGCAGAAGGTCGTGAGTTCGAATCTCGCCGGGCGTACCACTTTCCCGCGGGGAAGACGGGGGGTTTCGCGGTCCTGCCGTCGGCAGAAGCAATGACTCGGTGCCCACAATGTGCCCGTCGGCGCGCCCGCTAGATTCCGCTCCTTTCCCTTGGAACCCGTTCGAGGGGCCGATGGGGCAGCTGATCCGGGGGGCAAAGTTCCCCAGGAATCCGTGTTGGTGTGAATGCTGACGAGGTACGGCGGGTCGGTCGCGAGCAGCACCGCGGTCTCGCCGGCCATCAGGCGCGCGACCTCTTCGGACGAGGTCGAGTCCCCGCACAGGGGCCGGTGGCTACCAAGGATCCACAGGTCGCCGCGCTGGCTCACCGGCTGCTCGCGCGGCGCCTGCTCGCTGGGGTCTTCGGTCGGCGAAGGCAGCTCGAGGCCGGCGTCGCGGAGCAGCTCGTCGATCTCCTTGGCGTCGAAGCCGAGGCCATCGATCGCGCCGTCGGCGCGCAGGGACTGGAGCAGCTGGGCGAGGGTGTCGTCGTCCCACTCGGCGAGCTCGGCGGTGCGGTTGAGCGCGATTCCGAGCGCGGTGGCTTCGGTGTCGGCGATGTCGAGCTCGACGATGTCGCACTCGGTCCAGCCAAGCGCCTTCATGGCGACGAGGTGGCCGTTGCCGCCGATCACGCGGCCTGTGGGCCGTTGCACGACCAGCGGCTCGGCCTGGCCGAAGCGCGCGAGGCTCGAGCGGATCGCGTCGAGGTTGCGCTGGGGGTGGGCGCGGGCGTTGGCCGGGTCGAGGTGGATCGATTCGATCGGCACGCGGCGGATGGCGAGCGGCGCGCCGAGGGCGGTCTCGAGCCCGCGCTGGAGCGCGGAGGATGCGGCCTTCGTCCTGGGGTCGACGGTCATGGAGACTCCGAATCCGGCGGTGGCCGGGAAGGTGCTGATCGCCGGGAGTTGGAAGGGCCGCGCGCGCGGTGGAAGGAGGGCGATGCGTGAATCGCTAGAGGCGTCTGCGCGCGAGTCAAGCGTCGGGATGGTGTCAATTCGGCAGACAACGCCGGGGCGGGCTGAATTGCATCCGAACCGGCGAAAAGGGGCCTGAAACCGGCATGTTTGCACTCAAACTTCCATGCCATGGAAGTTTGGCTTCGGCGGCAAAGGTTGATCGGAAAAGCACTTACAACGGCGAGGCGGTTCAAACTGCACTCCAAACCGGTTTCTCGGAAATCGGCACGTTTTGAGTGCAAAACGGCCTCGCCGGGCGCATCGGCCAGAGCCGAGAAGCGTCGATTTGGCAGTTCGCAGATCATGATCGCGGCGACGTCCTCGACGACGAGCGGGGTCACGTTCGGTGCCTGCGATCGACGACGCCGGAGCTCCACGCGCGAGCGCGATTCGAGCACAGTTCCGATCCCGGCTGCGCGCTGCGGGGTACGAGTCCGGTGGCTCCATCCCCGCGAAGCTCGCGCAAGCGCGACGCCGGGGGGCGTCAGTTCACTTGCGCGTCGCTGCCCACGCCCAGGGCGTGAGCTGCGCGACGTCGGCGGCCTTCGTCGTGGATAGCCGGCCGAGGACGTCCTCGATGTAGGCCTGCGGGTCGACGCCGGCCTGCTTGCACGAAAGCATGAGCGAGTAGAGTCGGCAGGCCACTTCCCCGCCGCGCTCGCTGCCGAGGATCTGCCAGTTCTTCGTGCCGAGCTTGAGGTGGCGCAGGTCGCGCTCCTCGTCGTTGTTGTGGATCGGGATGCGGGCGTCGTCGAGGAAGGCCGACAGCGGCTGCTGCTGGCGCAAGACGTACGTCGTCGCCTTGCCGAGCGGGCTCTTGGGCAGGGTCGAGCGCAGTCGCGACAGCTCGTCGGCGCGTTCGATGATCAGCGCGACAAGCCGCTTCGACCAGCGCTGGCGCACGCGGGCGCGAAGCTCGACGAAGGCGTCGCGCCCCAGCTCCCGCGCCTTGGCGCGGTTCACGAGCGCGCGCTCGATCGCAAACAGGCGTTGAATTGGCGCGAGCACGTGCACGGCGTTGCGCGCGCCGGTGTCGAGGGCCTGCTTGAATTTGCGACGTGCGTGCGCCCAGCAGCCGGCGCGCACGATGTCGTTGCGCTCGACGACTTCGTTGAAGCCCGAGTAGCCGTCGGTGATCAGGGTCCCGCGCCAGTCCTTCAAGAAGCTCACCGGGCCGTCGCGACTGCGACTGACCTTGAATTCGATCAGCACCTTCGACGGCCCGACGCCGTGCAGGTTTCTCCATCCCCAGGCCCACCCTTCGCGGCTGCCCGCTCCGTCCTCGACCCGCATCGTCACCGGGGTCTCGTCGGAGTGCAGCACGGGTTCTTCGAGCAGCTCCTTGTGCATCTGGCGAAGCACCGGCTGCGCGAGCAGCTCGTCGAGCGTGACCAGCATGTCCCACATCGTCTGCTTGGGCAGGTGCACGCCGTGGCGCTTGAACATCCCCTCGAGCCGGTGCAGCGGCTGGTGATCCGCGTACTTGGCGACCGCGACGTGCGCGTACACCGAGGCCTCGTACTTCGCGCCGTCGATGACGCCCTCGGGCGCAGCCGCGGTCACGACTGCGTGGCCATCGGGGCAGGCGTACTTCGCGCGCACGTAGCGACGCACGACGATGCGCGCCGGCACGACGTGGCCGCGCTCGCTGGTGTCGGCACCGATCGAGTGCATCGGCTTGCCGCAGTCGGGGCAGATGCGCTCAGGCTCGGGCACGTCGAGCTCGATCACTTCGCGCGGCAGGTGCTCAGCGAAGCGCGCGCGGCCGTGGCCCGCTGCGGGCTTTGCGCGTTCATGCGCGGCGACCTCTTGCGGCGGCGGCGCGGGCGACTCGGCGCCCTCGGCCCGATACAGGTCGAGCTGGCTGGGATCGATGCGCTCGCTGCGCCGTCCGAACAGGCCCTGCTTCAGGATCGCGAGCTCGTCGCGCAGGATCTTGTTCTCGCGCGCGAGCGCGTCGTTGTGCTCGCGCAGCGCCGCGATTTCGCCTTCCATCTCCGCCATCTCCACGCCGAGTACTACCTGGGCGCGATGCCGAAGTTGCCACGAAAATCAGCGGGAAACGCGCGCGTTCAGCTCGTCGTGCGATGCACGCCGACGTGCACCGCGCAGGTCGACACCATCGAGCAGGAGCGCGAGGTCGGTGTTCGACATCTCGAAGCTCGTGCGCGACGCGCCGACGCGGTCGAAGATCGCGAAACGGCCGTGCTCGAGGCGCTTCACGAGCAGCCAATAGCCTGAGCCGTCCCACACCAGGCTCTTCACGCGATTGCGGTGCTTGTTGAAGAACACGAACACGTGGCCCGACTGCGGGTCCTGGTCGATCGTGTCGATCACCAAGCCAGCGAGCCCGTCGATCCCCTTGCGCATGTCGACCGACTCGCGCGCGACGAAGATTCGCACCGACGGCGACGGAGGGAAGCTCAGCATCGCGAGAGCGCCCCCAGGACGCGGCGCAACAGCACGGCGTCGAAGTCCGCGCCGATCCGCAGGCGGTGGCCGCCGGCGATCTCGAGTACCAGCGACGGTTCCGCTCGAGCTGCGCTCGGCTCGGGAACAACGTGCACCGGAAGCAGTGCCGGCGCCGCCGCGCCCGCGCGAGCTGAGGCCACCTCCACGCGCGCCTTGCGGCGATTCAAGGCGTCGTAGATCCGCCACGCGGGCAACCCGCGCGAACGCGCGAACGCCGACGCGTTCATGCCGCTCGCGTCGAACTCAGCGAGCAGGGACGCGATGTCGATCGAGGACGACGCCGAGGAAGCGGGACGATTCATTCACGACAGGCTCTCCGCGCCGCGACCGCGAAAACAGATGGCTCAGCCGGACGCGTACCCTTGTACCCGGAAGTGCCCGTTTAGCGCTCGTTGGCGCGCCCGCTCAACTCGCCTCGAATTGCCCCAAATCCGCTCGACCCGCGGCAGCGACCTTCCACCTCCGGAGCAGAAGGTCGTGAGTTCGAATCTCGCCGGGCGTACCACTTCCCCGCTGGGAAAGCGGCAGTTTCCGAGGGGCCCCAGCTCGGCCCCAGCTCGGCCCCAGCTCGGCCCCAGCTCGGCCCCAGCTCGGCCCCAGCTCGGCCGCGGCTGCGCGTGGCTCGAGCGGGCCACCCGCGGCTTCCCTGCAAGCGGGGTCTCCTCAGCGCGGGGTGGCGGCTCGGAAGGCGGGGTGCGCTGCTCCGAGGCAGTGGTCAGGGGATGCAGGAAGGGACGGAGTCTCCTTGAGCGAGGTCGCGGGAGCGAAGCGGCGGCTGCCAGAGATGAGCGAGGCCGCGCGCCCCGGGGAGGGACACGCGGCCCACGTTGAGGCGTGACGCCGCGGCGCTCCGGCGACGGAGCGCTGCTGGAACGAGTGCTACTTGACCGAGTACTTCGTTCCGCGGCGCTGGCCGGTGGTCTTGAGCTTCTTGTCGCCGAGCAGCTGCTTGATCGGGAGCTTGAGGTTCGCGGTCGGCGTGTTCAGGCCCTTGCCGATCTGCTCGAGCGACTGGCCCGGGTTCTTGGCGAGGTACTCGACCACCTTGGCGGCGGCGGCGGCGACATCGGCCGAGGAAGCCTTCGCGCGCTTGCCCTTGCGGGCCTTCGGCGCCTTGGCGGCCTTGGGAGCGGCAGGGGCCGCGGCGGCGTTCTTGCGCGGGCGGCCCGGGCCGCGACGGGCCGGAGCGGCGGCGGGAGCTCCGCCCGTGAGCGCCGTGCGGACGGCTTCCACGGCGGCTTGGCGCACGAGCGAGCTCAGCTGCTCGACGAAGGTGTTGATGCGGTCGCGGATCTGCTGGTCGATGTGAGTGTTGCTCATAGTGCGGGCATTGAAGCGATTTGGAGCGGTCGCGCGCAACTTCTTTTTCCCCGAGTTTGGCCATGAAATGGAATCGGAGGCTGAAATCGAGATCAAATTCAAAGTCCAATTGCTGACAGAGCGCCGACATTTCTGCGCATTAGGGCTCATGCCGCACGGCGCGCTCCCGAGCGAGAAGCAGGCAGCGGCGATCCTGCCGGAGAGTGCCATGAAGATCGAATCCTTGATGCACCGGAACGTGCGAGCGACAAGGCCATGGGACAGCGCGCTGGACGCGCTGCGCAGCATGTGGGAGGGCGATTGCGGGGTCCTGCCCGTGGTCGACGCAGGAGGGCGTGTCACGGGCATCGTCACGGACCGCGATCTCGCCATGGCGGCGATGCTGCGCGGGCAGGAGCTGTCGGAATTGCACGTGGACGAGGTCGCCAGCCGCCCCGTGGTCGCGTGCCTCGAGGACGGCTCGCTGTCCGTGGTGCATGCGCTGATGCGGCGGCACCAGCTCCGGCGGCTGCCCGTGATCGACGTGCGCGGGCGGCTCGTGGGCATCGTCACGCTGGCGGACGTGCTGCGCAATGCGCTCGACGACCCGCGGCCCGAGGAGCTGCGCGATGCGCTCGAGACCGCCAGCGCGATCCACGAGCGGCGCTCGGTGGGTCCGGCTTGCGCGCTGCCGGCCCACAGGCGCGAGCTCGAGGGACGGCGCGAGGCCGCGATGGCGCAGGTGGTGCGCGACCGGCAGTGCGATCTCGAGTGCTAGGCGGATTTGCCAAGAGAATTTCTGCGGCCGAATCGGTCGGAGCGCAAATGTGCTCGGCGTGAATCCGCGCAGGCGGTGCGTGCGTAGAGCCTGGGCCTTACCTGTTCGCAATCCTGCACCCTCCGGTCAACATGCGCACCCAAGCCATCTCCCTGTCGCTCTCCGCCGCCCTCCTCGCTGCCTGCTCCAGCTCCGCGCCGGAGGCGCAGGCCAGCGACAGCAAGGCTCCCGCCGCGGAGGCGTCCACGAGTTCGAACCCGACTGCTTCCACCACCCCCGCGAGCGCTCCCGTCGAGCGCAAGGACACGGACATGACTTCCACCCAGGCCCCCGCCGGTTTCCACGCCTTCAAGATCAACGCCCTCGACGGCAAGCCCGCCGACCTCTCGGCCTACAAGGGCAAGGTCGTGCTCGTCGTCAACACCGCGAGCGAGTGCGGGCTGACTCCGCAGTACAAGGGCCTCGAGAAGCTGCACCAGGAATTCGCCGCGCGCGGCTTCAGCGTGCTCGGCTTCCCGTGCAACGACTTCGGCGGACAGGAGCCCGGCAGCCCGGCCGAGATCCAGCAGTTCTGCACGAGCAAGTACAGCGTGACCTTCCCGCTGTTCGAGAAGGTGCGCACGAAGAGCGGCGCGGGCCAGTCGCCGATCTACGCGTGGTTCTCCGAGCGCACCGGCGAATTGCCGGGCTGGAACTTCGGCAAGTACCTCGTCGGCAAGGACGGCACGAGCGTGAAGTTCTTCGGCAGCCGCACGGCTCCGGACGACGCCGACCTGCGCAAGGCGATCGAAGCCGAGCTGGCGAAGTAGTAGCCCGCGTAGCACCCGCGAACGCTGGGCCCACTCCATCGGCCTCCGGATGCTCGCAAGCATCCGGGGGCCGAGTGCTTTCTAGTCCGGCGACGGAATGCCGCGTACGTACTTGCCCGTGCGCGGGTCGGCGTTGCCGTCGAGCTCGAAGAACGACCAGTTGCCGTCACGCTTGCCGTCGACGAAGTGGCCCTCGGCCTTCACTCGGCCGTTGCTGTACCACTCGCGCCACAGGCCTTCGGGGCGCCCGAGCTCGTAGCTCGCCTGCAGCAACGGAGTGCCGCTCTCGTGCCACTCTTGCCACGGGCCATCGCGCAGGCCGTCGACGTAAGCACCGCGAGCGCGCAGCTCTCCGTTCTCGTGCCACGTGACCCACTGGCCGTCACGACGCCCCTTGTCGTGAGAGCCCTCGGACTTGGGGCTCCCCGAGGACCAGAACTCGAGGGCCGGACCGGCGAGCTCGCCGGACTCGTACTCCCACGACACGGCCAGCGAGCCGTCGGGGTGGTACTCGCGCCACGGCCCCTGCAGCAGACCGGCGAGGAAGAGACCCTCGGCGCGCATCGCGCCGCCCTCGTGCCACCATGACCAGCGGCCTTCAGGTTGTCCGTGGTCGAACTGTCCCGAGAAGACGCGCGAGCCGTCGCTGCGCCAGATCGACCAGTCACCGTGCGGCGTGCCGCCCTCGGCCTCGCCTTGCACGAGCGGGCGACGTGACGAGCGCTCGAGAGCGATGCGCACCGACTCGGACTCGACGAGCTCGGAGAGCGGTGCCTCGATGCCGGCGCCGGCGCCCGTACTGTCCGGGGCAGGCTTCACGGCGAGCGCGCGGGCCGAGATGGAACTCGCGAGCGAACTCCAGGCGCCGATGTCCCGGGGCGCGGCCAAGGTACCCGCATCGACGAGCGGCTCGAACTCGGCCGAAGTCGCACGGTCCATGGCCGCGACGACAGGCGCGCCCCGAGACTCGAGGACCAGCCACGCGACGAGCGCGCCGGACAGCGTGACCACGAGCACGGTCGGCAAGTGGCTGAGGCCTCGGGGACGGGAAGGCATGGGCCTGATCAGCGCAGGGGCGCTCCAACGGAGGAAGTCCCGCTCGACCCGTTCAGCGCAGGATCGCGCAGGGCGTCGACATGCGCGGCTTCGAGTTCCGCGAGCGAGCGGCAGACGCGGAACAAGCGGCCTTCGCGATCGAGCACGAGCGCCAGAGGCACGTCATCGAGCCGCAGGGCACCCGCGACGAGAGCGCGCGAGGGCCCGTCGAACACGGTCGGGAAGCGCACGTCGCAGGTGTCCGCGCGGCGACGGAACTCGTCGGGCGAGCGATCGAGCGCCACGCCGATGACGCACAGCGCCGGACCCTCGAAGCGTCGGTCGAGCGCGGCGAAGGCGCGCGCTTCCGCGCGCCCCGACTCGCCCTCGAGCGAGAAGAAGCCGAGCACGGTGATCTTGCCGCTGAAGTCCGCCAACGCCACCTGGTTGCCGTCGACGTCGAGCCCCGCGAGCGACGCGAGGGAGAGACCGGGCACGAAGTGCTCGAGTCGCCACAGGGCGCGCTCGCAGGCTGCGATGAGCTCGTCCTTGGGGCCGCGCGCGATCTCTTCCCGCCACACGGCCGCGGCGGCCTGCCGCGCGACACGATCCGTCGTACCCAGCGGAGCGAGCGCCTCGGACTGCGCCGTGAGCGCGCGCAGGCGGCGCTCGGTATGCGACAGAGGCTGCACGGCCAGCACGGTCGCGGCGAGCCCGGCGCAGGGCCGGGCTCCGAGCACGCTCCGGTCGCGCACGAGGGTCTCGAGCACCTCGAGCTCGCGCGACCAGAGCCACTCCTCGGCCGCGTGCGTCGGCAACAGTCGCGACCAAAGGTCGCGACGCAGCTCGTCCCCGGTCAGGACATCGGTCGGCAGGGCGACGAAATGACGCAGGGTCCAAGCGATCGCCGGCCCGTGCCCGAGCTCGACGAGCGGCCGCATGCGCGCGTTGTAGGCGCGGTCGAGCTCGAGGCGCGTCGAGGCGTCCGCGGTCGTCGAGCTCGCCAGCACCGCGAGAGCGGCGCGGTGCTCGGTGGCGAGAGTGCGGTAGAGCTCCTGCGTCGCGCTGGATGCTGCGGCGGATGCAGCAGGGGCAGCGGTTGCAGGCGCAAGAAGCGGCACGATCAGTGCCAAGGTCACGAGGGGAGCCATGAGGAGAGTTCTCGGGCGCTGTCGCGCATCACCCTCCGTCCGGCGCCCGTTCCTCGCAAGGGTCGACGCGGAATTCCGTCCGTGTCGGCCCTCCATCGTGCCCGTACCCCTCCCGGCGGGGCGTGACAAGCGCGTGACGCGGCATGACAACACCGCGGCCCCGCTGCGTTCCCGCGAAGGAACACCCGGCGGGGCCGCTCGACAGGGCCGCGAGGCGAGGCGCGGCGCGGTCACTTGGCGTCGGGCTTGGCCTCGACCTTGGCGCGCGAGGTCAGCTCGATCGACCACTTCCACATGTCGTTGGAGTGCTCCCACTCCTTGAGCTTCTGCACGGGATTGAGCTGCAGGCCCGTCACGCGCACGCGGCGCGACTTCGACTCGAGCAGGTACATGTAGTTGACGATGCGGTCGCGCGGAGCGCCGCCGTCGTTCTGGGGCCGGATCGTGTACTGCAGGTCCTCGGTGCCCTTGATGATCGTCTGGACCTTGGGACCCGTGATCTCGACCTGTCCGAGGCGCACGTTGGGATCCGATGCGAAGCCGCGGAAGTAGAGCGACGGGTCGTCCTGCCCGCTCAGGCCCTCGCGGTCGGCGTCGGACTGCAGCTTGCTGATCTGCTTGCCGAGCAGCTGGATCTTGCCCGAGATGCGTTCGACATCGCCGCCGGGCGCGAGCGCTAGGTCGAGCGCCGCACGCTCCTGGTGCAGCTTCCAGCCGTTGTAGCCCAGACCGACGACCGCGATGCCGCCGACGAGCATGATCCAGCGCGCGAGGTTCATCGCGCCGAGCATTCCCTTGAGGTTCATCTAGGAACCCTCCTTCTTGGCGCTCGCCGCCGCGGCCTTGGAGAGGTCGCAGGTGATGGCGTAGCCGTCGCTGTAGATGCCCTTGCCGTCGGGGAATTCCTTGGAGCTGCGCGCCGCGACCTCGGTCACCCACGGCTGGCGCTCGAGCTCGGTCTTGAGGGCCTCGAACGAGCGCGTGGCCGCGATCGCGCCCTCCTCGTTGAAGAACGAGAGGGACATCGTGATCGTCACGAGGTCGGTCGTGCCCGTGCGTGCCGGCACGTAGTTGGCGTTGATGCTGCGCACCGAGATGCGGCCGAGCGCGTCGCCCATGTCCGCCATCGTGTTGGTGATCAAGGTCAGCGCCTCGAGCACCGACTGCGGCTGCTTGACCTCGCCCGTGTTGCCGAGCTCCTTGTTGAGCTTGTCCTGCCGCAGGAGCAGCGCGCGCTCGATCTGGCGCAGCTGGTCGAGCCGCGACCACTGGTTCGAGGCGAGCAGCGGGTTCTCCTTCTTGCTCGCGTCCTCGACGAGCTTTTGCAGCTCCGGCCAGGGCTTCTCGAGGTTGCCGCGCTTGCCGGCCTTGGGGTCGTTGACGAGGAAGTTCTTGTTGCTCTGCAGCCAGCGGAACATGCTCGAGTCCGCCGCCGCGAGACGGTCGCTCTCGAACAGGTTGAACACGAGCAGCCACATCACCGCGAGCATCACGGCCACGGCGATCGGCAGCTCGAGGCGCTCGAAGGTGCCGGTGTACTTGAGGTCCTCGCGCCGCAGCGAGGAGCGGATCGTGCCGCCGCCGAGCATGCCGAGCGCCGCGCCGTAGGCGACGACGAGCGGCCCGGCGCCCTCGACGGGCTTGCCCGATTCCTCGACGAAGGCGTCGAGCTCGTACACGGGCGTGTCGAGCACCTGCGTGCCGATGAGGTTGGGCACTTCCCAGCCGCAGACGTAGACGGCCTTGAGCGGGTTCGCGGTGCGCGCGCCCGACAGCGTGCGGCCGAGCTCGCGACGGATGCGCGAGACGGCCTGCTCCTGACGGCGCTGGGCCTCGATCGGATCCGCGGGCGGCGGCGGCGGCGCGGGCTCGGCGACGGCGCCCTCGACCGGCACGGCCTCGCTGGCCGCGGCCGCGACGGGCTCGTGGGTCAGCGCGCCGATGTGGATCGCGCGCATCTGGCGCACCTTGCCGCCGTCGACGAGCACGACCGCGGTCGAGGTGTCGCCGATGTGCACGAGCACCTGCGCCTCGTCGACGCGGCACACGCCGCTGGCGAGCGCGGCGTTGACCATCGCGGCCGCCTCGAGCTCGGCCTCGAGCGGCTCGATGCCCGCCTTCGTGCAGGCGTCGATCTCGCGCCGCAGCGTGGCCTTGGGCACGGCGGTGACGAGCAGGGTCGTCTCCTTGTCGGTGCGATCGAGCGTGAGGAACGTGACGATGACGTCGTCGATGTTCCACTGGGGCAGCTGGCCCTCGACCTCGAACTTGATGATCTCGTCGACCTTGGACTCGTCGAGCGCGGGCAGCTTGAGCGTGCGGAACGCGGCCGTGCCGGTGTCGACCGCGATCGCGATCGCGTCCTCGGGCACCTTGAGCTCGGTCGCCGCCGCCTTCAGCGTGGCGACGACGTCGCCCTCGGGGTCGGCGCCGCCGGTGGGAAACTCGCCGCTCTTGTAGGCCACGATGCGGTGCTTCTTGGGGCTGCCATCGAGCACCACCATCTCGAAGCGCCGCGGGCCGATGCGGATGCCGCAGGTTCTCGCCATGTCTCTCTCGTTACTGGATCGTGCGCCCTTCGGCCGAGAGCGCGTCGAACTCCGCGCGCCGGGCCGGGGGGATCACATGATCGCGAATGTAGGCCTGATAGCGAGCGCCGATCTCGGCAAGTTCGCGCTCGAGCTCGGGTCGGTGTTCAGCGAGCAGCCGCTCGCGCGTCTCGTCGATCGACTGCTGGTAGTTGCGGAGCAGCTCCGAGAACAGCCGCTCGCGCTCGGGCTCGAGGCCGAAGCGCGCGACCACGGCCGTGCGGTAGTCCCCCATGGGCTCGAGTCCGCGCGGGGCTTCCCCGGCGCGGGCCTCGCTGACGAGCACGCCCGCGGCCAGCCCGGCCGCGAAGCAGGACAGCGCCAGCAGGCTGATCCAGAGCCGGACGCCGCTCATCGCCCGGGCTGCGCGCGCTTCTTGCCGCGCTGGCTGCGGGTCTCGGCGGACTCCTCGGCGGCGGGCGCGGCCGGGGACGGCACGACGCCGTTGAGGCGATCGAGCTCGGTCTGGATCTGCAGCAGCGGCAGGGCGGCGCGGTCGTCGGCAGAGAGGTTGGCCGACTGCGGGCGCGAGGCGAGCTGGACGCCGAGGGCGAGCAACAGGGCGGCCGCGGCGGCGACCGCCGTGAGCCGCAGCACGAAGGGCAGGATGCGCCCTTCCTCACGGGCGGGCGCGCTGCGCTCCGCCCACTCCCCACGGACCCCGCGATCGCCCGCGAAAGCGCGGCGCGCCACGCGGGCCGAGAAGCCCGAGGGCACGGCGACAGCGAGCTCGCCCGACTCCGCGCTCTCGCGCAGGGGAGCGAACCAGCGCTGCAGGGAGCGCCCGTCGGCGGCCGCGTTGCGACAGGCGGGGCACTCGAGCAGGTGCGGCCGCAGGAGCGCCGCGCGCGCCGGCGAGAGCTCGCCGTCGAGGTAGGCGCCGATCATCGGGACGGCTTCCTTGCAGGTGAATTCCATGGTCATGAGGTCCAGCCTTCCCCGAACTCGGGGTGCAGTGCCACGAGCCGCTCCTTGAAGCGGGCGCGGGCACGGAAGAGGCGCGATTCGACGGTGCCGATCGAGATGCCGAGCACGTCGGCGATGTCTTGGTAGCTCAGCTCCTCGAACTCCCGCAGCACGAGCACGGTGCGGAAGATCTCCGGCAGCTCCTCGAGCACGCCCTGCGTGATGCGGGCGATCTCGTCGCGCTCGAGGCGCGCGTCCGGGGCCGGGATGCGACCCGAGGTGGGCTGGGAGCCTGCGATGCCGTCAGGGCTGAGCGCGAGCTCGGGGTCCTCGACCGCGCGCACGGGGTTGCGCCCGAGGCGCTTCTGGAAGTCGAGCGCCGTGTTGATCGCGATCCGGCACAGCCACGTATAGAACGACGACTGCTCCTGGAAGGTCGGCAGGCGCGTGAAGGCCTTGAGGAACGTGTCCTGCACGATGTCCTCGATCTCGACCGGGTTGCGCGTGTAGTGGCGCACCAGCGCGAACATGCGGCCCTCGTAGCGCTCGACGAGCAGCTGGAAGGAGAGCTGGTTGCCCGCGAGGCTCTCGCGGACGAGGCGCAGGTCGTCCTTCGGGGCAAGTTCCATGGGCGAGACGGATCGCACGGCGAGCCTATCGACGCCCGCGGACGCTTCCTATTCCGGGAGGCCTACGGACGGGGTGGCCGCCCAGCGGGTGCCCCGCGCGCATTCAAGATCGTAAAGTGTTGATGCGAATGTACTTACGTAAGAAACTGGCAGCACCTGGAAGGCTTGGACCGACCCAGAACGGGGACGGGGGCGAGGCCGGGCGCGCCCCCGGCTGCGGGTCCGCGGCTCGGAGAACGCCGCGCGGGCCCCCGCGCCCACTCCGAGCGCCGGCGGCGGGCTCCCCCACCCCGCGACCCGGCGCACGCCGTACCCTCTGCACCCCCCGCCCCTACCCCGGGACCCGCCCCATGACCTCGATCCGCCGCCTGTGCCTCGCCGCGAGCACGCTCGCGCTCCTCGGACTCGGCTACGCCTTCGGCGTGGAGGAGAACCCGGTCCCGGACCCGTTCCGGCAGCTCACGGAGGTCCTGCCGACGCCCAACTCCTACCGCACGGCGTCGGGAGCGCCCGGGCACGAGTACTGGCAGCAGAAGGTCGACTACGTGATCGAGGTCGCGCTCGACGACGAGCGTGCGCACCTCACCGGCAGCGAGACCATCACCTACACGAACAACTCGCCCGACCGGCTCGCGTACCTGTGGGTCCAGCTCGACCCCAACCTGTTCTCGCCCGAGTCCCACGCCGTGCTGACCGCGCTCAGCCCCGAGTTCGAGGGCGCGAGCTACGAGTCCGTGCAGCGCATGCTGCGGCGCAAGGACTTCGACGGCGGCTGCAAGGTCACGGCCGTGAAGGACTCCGGCGGCGGCGACCTGCGCCACGTGATCGTCGACACGATGATGCGCATCGACCTGCCCCAGCCGCTCGAGCCGCGCTCGCAGGTCTCGTTCTCGATCGACTGGAACTACGCGATCAACAACTCGCGCGAGGTCGGCGGGCGCACGGGCTACGAGCGCTTCGAGAAGGACGGCAATTCGATCTACGAGATCGCGCAGTGGTTCCCGCGCCTCGCGGCCTACACCGACGTCGACGGCTGGCAGCACAAGCAGTACCTCGGGGGCGGCGAGTTCACGCTCGAGTTCGGCGACTACGTGGTGAGCATCACCGTGCCCGACGACCACGTCGTCGCGGCGACCGGCACGCTGCAGAACCCCGGCGACGTGCTGAGCGAGACCCAGCGCGCGCGCCTCGCGCAGGCCGAGAGCGCGAAGACGCCGGTCTTCGTCGTCACGCCCGACGAGGCCAAGGAGAACGAGTCGCACAAGCCGCAGGGCACGCGCACGTGGACGTTCCGCGCCGACAACGTGCGGGACTTCGCCTGGGCGAGCTCGCGCAAGTTCATCTGGGACGCCCTGCTGCACGAGGTCGAGGGCCGCAAGGTGTGGGCCATGTCTTTCTATCCGAAGGAAGGCGAGCCCCTGTGGAGCAAGTACTCCACGCACGCCATCTGCCACACGCTCGACGTCTACTCGAAGCACACCTTCGCGTACCCGTACCCGACCGCGATCTCCGTCAACGGTCCCGTGGGCGGCATGGAGTACCCGATGATCTGCTTCAACGGCCCGCGGCCGGAGGCGGACGGCACGTACTCGAAGGGCACGAAGTACGGGCTGATCTCCGTGATCATCCACGAGGTCGGCCACAACTACTTCCCGATGATCGTCAACTCGGACGAGCGTCAGTGGACGTGGATGGACGAGGGCCTCAACACGTTCCTGCAGTACATCGCGGAGCAGGAGTGGGAGACGGACTACCCCTCGGGGCGCGGCGAGCCCGCGAAGATCACGGGCTACATGAAGAGCGAGGGGCAGGTGCCGATCATGACGGCGGCCGACTCGGTGCTGAACATGGGCAGCAACGCCTACGCCAAGCCTGCCACGGCGCTCAACGTGCTGCGCGAAAGCGTGATGGGCCGCGAGCTGTTCGACTTCTCGTTCCAGCAGTACGCGCGTCGCTGGCAATTCAAGCGCCCGCAGCCGGCGGACTTCTTCCGCAGCATGGAGGACGCGAGCGCGGTCGACCTCGACTGGTTCTGGCGCGGCTGGTTCTACTCGACCGGCGCCTGCGACCTCGCCATCGACCGCATCCGCGTCTACCGCATCGACTCGCGCGATCCCAACGTCGAGAAGCCGCTCGCGAAGGACAAGCGCGACGGCGGACCGGAGACGCTCGCGCAGCGCAACAACGCCGGCCAGAAGACGCGCCTCGACGCCTTCCCCGAGCTCGCGGACTTCTACAACACGTTCGATGAGCTCGACGTGACGGAGAAGGACGTCAGCGAGTACGAGAAGCTCGTCAAGGACCTCGACGAGAAGCAGCGCGAGCTGCTGCAGAGCCGCCTCGCGTTCTACGTCGTCGACGTGAAGAAGGTCGGCGAGCTCGTGATGCCGATCGTGCTCGAGGCGCACTACGAGGACGGCACGACCGAGGAGCTGCGCGTGCCGGCGACCATGTGGCGCAAGGGCGCGGAGAAGGTCACCAAGCACTTCGTCAGCGACAAGAAGCTCGTGAAGCTCGTGCTCGACCCGCACCTCGAGACGGCCGACATCGACCTCGTGAACAACGTATGGCCCGAGGAGCTCGCCGAGACGCGCCTGCAGCTGCGCTCGGGCGGCAGCGGTCGCGGTCGCGGCGGCGCGGCGCCCTCGGGCGCGCGCAACCCGATGCAAGAGGCGCGCGACGCCGAGAAGGCCAAGGAAAAGGCCGCCGACAAGGACAAGGAGCAGCCCACCAAGGAGGGCGGCCGGTGAGCGGCGAGACGCCCAAGCCCGCGAACAACCCGTTCGCGGCGCTGCGCGACAAGCTCGGGCCCCTGCCCGCGGGTCCGCAGCCCGCGAGTGCACCGCAGCAGCAGCCCGCGGCGACGCAGAAGCGCTACACGGGCCGCGTCACGGTGCGCCGCGAGCGCACGGGGCGCGGCGGCAAGGCCGTGACGCTCGCCGAAGGCCCGGGGCTCTCCGGGCATCCGCTCGAGAAGCTCGCCAAGGAGCTCGCGAAGGCACTCGGCACGGGCGCGCGCGTCGAGGGCACGTCGATCGTCGTGCAGGGCGACCAGCCCGACCGCCTCGCCGCCGCGCTCGAGGAGCGCGGGTTCGCCAACGTCACGCGGGGGAACTGACGCGCGCGAGCCGTGCAAGCCGCACGAGATCGCCGACGATCGCGCTGGTCGTCTCCGAGCGCGGCACGCGGATGTCGAGCCCCGCCTCCGCGAGCAGCGGCCGCACGACCTCGAGTTCCTCGTCGGTGGTCGTGAGGATCGCCGGCGGCGCCGCCTTGCGCAGCAGCTCGCGCACGAGCGCGTCGGCACGCGCGCGATCCTCTGCAAGATTGCCGCGCCCCGTCGCGAGCTCGGTCCCGACGCGCTCGTAGAGCGCATCGTGCAGCGCCGGAAACGCGTCGGGATCCGTGAGCACGCTCGTCATCCACAGGTGCTCGCAGCTCTCGTCCGCGATCGTGGCGAGCGCGTCGGTGCGCGGCAGCGGCAGGTCGAGCCCGAGCCGAGCCCCGACCGCGTGCAGCGCGCGCCGCAGCTCGTCGACCTCCTCGCCCGGCAGGT
The DNA here is from genome assembly GCA_903892045.1 of uncultured Planctomycetota bacterium. Lineage (GTDB taxonomy): Bacteria > Planctomycetota > UBA1135 > UBA1135 > F1-120-MAGs118. Next base: position 43,775 of record CAITGX010000005.1, read on the forward strand.
TGAGCCACACGACTTCGCGCCCGAGCGCCAGGCTCTCCGCGAGTACCAGCGGCAGCTCCGCCACCGCGGCGCCGACGTACAGGCTGCGCCCCATCCCGCCGCGCGGCAGCGACGCCACCAGGTCGTCGACGAGCTCGAGCCCGGTCTCGAGCACGCCCTCGACTTTCTCGTCGTCGAAGAACGTCGAACCGTCGCCCTCGCAGTACGCGCGCCCCAGCCGTTCCCAGTCGAGCTCGCGCACGAGCTCGCCCCACGCCGCACCAAACTGCTCGATTCCCATCGCGCGCAGGATAGGGCTTCAGCGCTCGACGCGCTCGACCCGCTCGCGGCGAGGATCGATCGTGCGGCGCTGCATGTCGGTCGCGCTCTCGACCACGAGGCGCACGCGGCTGCCTTCGCCCTCGACCTTGACGACCTGCCCGAGGTGGCGGCGATTGATGCGCACCCAGTCGCCGCGCTGCCAGCGCTCCGTGCGTTCCGCGAGCACGGGAGCGCTCGCACGCGGCGTGAGGTGAGCCTCGCGCCACGGGAGAGCCGGCGTGCAGGCGTCGCATGCACCGCACGGTGCCGACGGCTCGTCGAGTCCGAAGTGTCGCGCGATCGTCGCGCGCCGGCACTCCTCGCCGCCGCCGGCGAAGCGCGCCATGGCGAGCAGGCCCTCGAGGTCCGCGCGGCGCTTCTCGGGGCTGCCGACGAACTCCGGCAGCTCCGCCGGATCGAGCTCGCGGGACAGCGCGAGGTCGTGCGTCTCGAAGGAGCCCGTCGTCACCTGCAGCACCTCGAGCCACTTGAGGCAGATCGACACGCGGTTGTCGGCGCGGTTCTTGATCAGCAGCTCGTCGCGCAGGTCGTCGAGCTCCTTGGTCGCGATGCGCTCGCCCCAGCCGCGCAGAGTCTCGTAGACGCCCAGCATGTACTCGCGCGACGGGTTGGCCCACTCGATGAAGCCCTGCTGGATCGCGAGATCTTCCTCGAAGTACAGGAGCTCGCACCACGCGGGCTTGCCGTCGCGCCCCGCGCGGCCGACCTCCTGCGTCCACGCCTCGAGCGTGCGCGGCACCTGCGCGTGCAGCACGAAGCGGATGTCCTCCTTGTCGACGCCCATGCCGAAGGCGTTCGTGGCGAGCACGACGTCGCGCTCCGAGGCGAGGAAGCGCGCCTGCATCGCGCGACGCTCCTGCGGCGAGAGCTTGCCGTGGTAGACGAGCGTGTCGATGCCCGAACGCCGCAGCTCCGTGTGCAGCTCCTCGAGGTCGCGGATCAGCGACGAGTACACGATGCCCGGCCCGTCGATCGCGCGCACGCGCTCGGCAAGCAGCGGCACCTTTTCCTCGGCGAGATCGACGCGCGTGGCGGCGAAGAACAGCTCCGGACGCTCGATGCCCGTGCGCACGACGAGCGGATCGCGCAAGCCGAGGCTCGCCACGATGTCCGCGGCGACCTTCGGCGTCGCGGTCGCGGTGAGCGCGATCGTGGGCGGCGAGCCGATGCGCGCGCGGTATTCACCGAGGCGTGAGTAGTCAGGCCGAAAGTCGTGGCCCCACTGGCTCACGCAGTGCGCCTCGTCGACGGCCATGCGCGCGATGCGCAGGCGCGGCGCGAACTCCTGGAAATCCGCGGCGCGGAAGCGCTCGGGCGTGATGTAGAGCAATTCGAGCTCGCCGCGCGCAGCCGCCTCGAGGCGCCCGCGACGCTCGTGCGCATCGAGCGACGAGTTCACGAACGCGGCGCGCACACCCTTCTTGCGCAGCGCATCGACCTGATCCTGCATCAGCGCGATCAGCGGGCTGATGACGAGCACGAGCCCGTCGAGCACGACCGCGGGCAGCTGGTAGCACAGCGACTTGCCCGCGCCCGTCGGCATGGTCAGCAGGACGTCGCGCCCGGCCACGACGGCCTCGATCACCTCGCGCTGCGGCCCGCGGAAGGCGGAGAGGCCGAAACGCTCGCGGAGTGCGCTCTCGAGCGCAGGAAGGTCGTGCGGCGTGGGCATGGGCGCCGATTCTGGACCGCAGGAACGCAGGTTTCACGCGCGCCGTGTGGACGAAAGCGCGCGCGGACGGGAGCCTAGGGCCGCCATGACGCTCACGCTCACGCTCCTCGCGCTGTCGTTGCTCGTGCCCCAGACCCAGCCGACCGGGACGCCCGCTCCCGCCCCGACCGGCGCGCCCGCGCGTCCGCAGGGTGGGGCTGCGCCGTCGAAGGACGCCTTCAAGTTCGGCTCGCCGCCGGAGCTCGGGCAGGGCCTCACCGAGCCGATGATGTGGCCGGCCGCGACCGCCGAAGGCTGGGCGAAGCCCGTGCTCGTGAAGTGGCAGCGCTCGTTCGACGACGCGCTCGCGCTCGCGCGAGAGACCGGCCAGCCGATCATGGTGGCGGTCAACATGGACGGCGAGATCGCCAGCGAGCACTTCGCGGGCGTGAAGTACCGCGACCCCGAGGCCGCCAAGCTGCTCGAGCCCTACATCTGCGTGATCGGCTCGGTCTATCGCCACACGCCGCGCGACTACGACGAGAATGGCGTGCGCGTCGAGTGCCCGCGCTTCGGAACCGTGACCTGCGGCGAGCACATCACCTGCGAGACCGAGCTCTACGCCAAGTACTTCGAGGGCCTGCGCGTCTCGCCGCGTCACATCGTGCTCGAGCCTTCGGGCAAGGAGCGCTACGACGTCTACTACTCGTGGGACACGCAGACCGTGCTCACGACCTACGTCGAGGCGGCGAAGGAGTTCCCGCCGAAGAAGGAGCGTGTGCGCGATGGGCTGCCGATGGCGGAGCGCGTGGCGAGTCCTGACATCGTCGACCGGCTCGCGATCGAGCAGGCCTATCGCGCGGGCACGCCGCAGGTGCGCCGCGAGCTGATCGAGGCCACGCTGAAGGTGCGCGACGTCGATCAGGTCGAGCTGCTGCGGCTCGCGCTGTTCGGGCTCGACACGGACCTCGCGCACCTCGCGCGCGTGTCGCTCGCGCAGGCCCAGACCGAGCCCGCCGTCGACCTGATCGCGGAAGTGCTCAAGACCGCGCTGCCCGCCGAGGACCGCGAGATGCTCGTGGCCGCGGCCGAGCGGCTCGGCGAGAAGTTCCCGCGCGCCAAGACGCTCGCGACGCTGCACCGCGGTCTCGCGCTTGGCTCGCGCTACGTCGACGTCGCGCGCTCGGGCGCACCGACGGGCGAGTACGAGGCCACGAATCGCCTGCGCGCCGTCTCGCAGCGCGTGGAGGAGCTCTCGAGCGAGGTCGAGGCCCGGCGCGCGGATCCCGCGGCGCTCGTGGCGCTCGCCGAGTCGTTCCTCGCACGCGCGTCCGAGCCCGGGCAGGAGCGGCGCTTCGCGGAGCTGCTCGCGCTCGACGCGCGGCGCACGGCGCTCGACGCCGAGCGCGCCGGCGCGAAGGGCTGGCGCCTCGATGCGACGCTCGCGGCCGCCGCGGATC
>CAITGX010000006.1 GCA_903892045.1 uncultured Planctomycetota bacterium
CAGAAGTACCGCAGTCTCGTGCTCGTGGTCGTGCCTCCCGCGGACTACGGCGAGCAGGCGCTGCGCTACGCGCGCTCGTCGCTCTACAACGTGCACGTCGGCACGCGCTCGGTCTCGACCCAGATGAGCGACCTCATCAAGGGCGCCTACCAGGACGAGTTTCTCGTCGACGACCTGCTCTCCAACGCCAGCATGGAGGGCTACTCGGGCCTGATCCTCGTCGGCGGCGCCGGCGCGCTCGCGCTGGCCGACGACGCGGACGTGCAGCGCCTCGCGCGCGACGCCATGGCCAAGGGCAAGCTCGTGGCGGCGTGGGGGCACTCGGTCGCCCTGCTCGCCAAGGCGGGGGTGCTCAAGGGCCGGCGCGTGTGCGCCAACGCCGCCGTGCGCGAGCTGCTCGAGCGCGCGGGCGCCAAGTGCTCGACCCGGCAGGTCGAGGTGGATGGCAACCTCGTCACGGGCCTCGACGACTCGGCCGGAATGCGCTTCGGCAAGGCCCTCGCCGAGAAGGTCGGCATCTAGACCCACGGTTCGCGCCCGGCGCCGGACCCGTCCGCGAGCCGCTCCGCGACCCCGCGGAGGCGGCTCGCGCAACTTTCCCGGCAGGGGGGAGCGGGGCGTGGCTATTCTAGTGCCCTTCAAAAAGCCGCGACCGTGGGCGCGACCCGCGCGAGCGAACCATCCCGAGCTACGAGGCTCCCCGTGACGTCCATTCACATCGTCGAAGAACTCGCCCGCGAGTTCTCGATCTCTCCCGAGCAGGTCCAGTCCACCCTGGAGATGCTCGACGCAGGTCTGCGCGCTCCCTTCATCGGCCGTGTCCGTGGTCCCGCCACCGGGGGACTCCCCGAGCGCGTGGTGCGGCTCGTGGCCCAACGCCGCGACGAGCTCGCGGAGCTCGATCGCCGCCGTGGCACGATCCTGCGCTCGCTCGAGGGCGACGGCAGCCATGCCAAGGCCGACGAGCCGACGCTCGAGCGCGTGCGCCGCTGCATGGACCGCTTCGAGCTCGAGGATCTGTTCCTCCCGCATCGCCGTCCGGAGCCGGAAGTCCAGCTCGCGCTCGACCGTGGCCTCGGCCGTCTCGCCGACGAGCTCGTCGCGCCGCTGCCCAAGGAGCTGCGCGCTCCGTCGGCCGAGGGTCACGATGCGGAGAACCACGAAGGTGACGCCGCCGAGGGCGATGCCGCGCACGCCGAGGCGCCCGCGCACGAGGAGCACGCTCCCGCCGAGCACCACGAGCCCGCGCCGAGCGACGCTCCGGTCGCGGAGGCGGCCGTGGAAGCTCCCTCCGACGCCCCGCAGGAAGTCCAGCCGGAGGCCGCCGCGGCCGAGGGCGGCAGCGAGGAAGCGGAGGCCAACGAGCCCAGCCCGACCGTCAAGGTCAGCCTCGAGGGGCTCTCCCCCGACGAGCAGAAGCTGCTCCACGGCGAGTACGAGGTCACGCCGGAGCTCGCGCGCCTGTGCGAGCAGTACGTGAACCCCGACAAGGGCCTGCACACGGCCTCGGAGGTCCTGAAGGGCGCCCTGCGCATCCTCTCCGACCGCCTCGGTCGCAACCCGCGCCTGCGCGGCACGATCCGCAAGCTGCTGCGCAAGAACGGCCTCGTGACCGTGCGCGCGGCCGTCGAGGACAGCCGCCTCGGCCGCCACCGCCCGATCGCGCGCCTGCGCGCCCCGCTGCGCCAGCTGCAGGGCCACAAGCTGATCGCGATTCGTCAGGCCCAGAAGGAGCGCGCGGTCACGATGGCGATCAGCCTCGATCGCCACATCGCGCTGCCGAAGGTCCGCGCCGCCCTCGGTGCGCACCTCAAGCCCGAGTTCAAGAGCGTGCTCGACAGCGTCGCGCTGCAGACGCTCGAGCACCGCCTGCTGCCGCTCATCGAGGGCGACGTGCGCCTCGAGCTGAAGGAGCGGGCCGACGAGGAGGCGCTGCGCTTCCTCGCCCAGCACCTGCGCCAGGTGCTGCTGGCCTCGCCGCTCGGTCGCAAGGCCGTGTGCGGCGTCGACGTCGGCGCCAAGGGCGACTGGACGATCGCGTTCCTCGACGAGCAGGGTGCCGTGCGCGGCACTCCGGCCAAGATCGAGCTCGGCGACAAGGACGACGCCGCGCTCGGCGCGGAGCTCAAGGCCGCTGCGGAAGCCGCCGGAGAGCCGCGTCCGATCGCGATCGCGGTCGGTCACTCGAAGCCCGCGCGCAACGCGCTCGCCAAGCTGCGCGCCGCTCTGCGCACGCTCGACGACCGCACGCCGGTGATGCTCGTCAACGACGCCGGCCTCTCGAGCTACACGAACTCGGACGCCGCGCGTTCGGAGTTCGCGGAGCTCAGCGTCCCGCAGCGCGCGGCCATCTCGCTCGGCCGTCGCCTGCAAGATCCGCTGTCCGAGATCCTCAAGATCGACCCCAAGCACCTCGGCCTCGGCGCGGAGCAGGGACTCGTCAGCAAGGCCAACCTGCGCCGCACCCTCGACGAGACCGTCGAGAGCTGCGTCGCGCTCGTCGGCTGCGACGTCAACCGCGCGCCGCTCTCGATCCTGCGCCACATGCCGGGCCTCGACGAGGCCATGGCGAAGAAGCTGATCGAGCGCCGCAGCCAGTCGCCGTTCACGAGCCGCGACGACCTGCGCAGCGAAGGGCTGCTCAGCGAGGCCCAGTGGACGAACTGCGCCGCGAGCCTGCGCATCGCCGGCGGCAGCGAGCCGCTCGATCGCACCAGCCTGCACCCCGAGCAGTACGACATCGCGCGCCGCGTGCTCGAGAGCTCGGGCGGCTCGGTGGCCGAGAGCCTCGGCCGTCCGGGCGTCACCAAGGGCCTGCGCCGCGTCGACTTCAACGTCGATGACCACGTCTGGCGCGACCTGATGCGCGAGCTGTGGCACCCCGGCCGCGATCCGCGCGTGCCGCTGCACCTGCCGCGCTTCCTCTCGCACGACACCGACCGCGTCACGCTGTCGAAGGACCGCGTGATCGAGGGCGTGATCTCGAACGTGGCGAGCTTCGGCGCGTTCGTCGACATCGGCCTCGAGCAGGACGGCATGGTCCACGTCAGCGAGATCTCCGATCGCTACGTGCGCGATGCGCGCGAGCTCGTGAGCATCGGCGACTGCGTGCGCCTGCGCATCGTCGACGGCCAGTCGGCGCGCGTGGCGCTCAGCCTCAAGAACGTGCCCGATCCCGAGCGTCCGCCGCGCCGCGAGGAGCGCGGGGAACGTCCGCCGCGCGGCGAGCGTGGCGAGCGCGGTCCCCGCGGCGATCGCCGCGAGGGCGGTGGCGGCGGCGGCCGGCGCTTCGAGCGCGAGGAGCCGAAGGCCCCGGTGCGCGCCGCGACCACGCGTCGTGACGGTCTCGCCGGCACGGGCGGCGGCGGTCGCCGCGGCTTCGGCGGCAAGGGCGGTCCGCGCGGCGGTCCCGGTGGGGGCGGCGGTGGCGGTGGTCGCCCCGGTGGCGGTCGTCCGCCGTTCAAGGACGGCGAGCGCGGCGCGGGCGGCGAGCGCGAGGAAGGGCTCTCCCCGCAGGAGCTGCGCGCGCTCGGCGCCAAGAAGGCCATCAACAACCCCTTCGCGAGCCTGAAGAAGCTCGTGCAGGGCGAGGGCGAGGCTCCCGCCGGCCAGTGAGCCTCTCGGGGGCACCGGCCCGGAACACGTGCGCGGGGGAGGGCGACCTTGAGTCGACCTCCCCCGCGTGGTTCTTGCTCGAGCTCGCGCTAGCGCGTCTTGCCTTGGGCGAGCAGCGCCGCCAGCGCCGGGTCGGCCAGCAGGGCCTGCAGCGACTGCAGCTTGTTGGCGAGGTCCGCGACGCCGGGGACCGCGTCGATGCCGGCCGCCGGAGTCGTCGCGGCGTTCGTCGTGGCGTTCGTTGTGATGGTCGAAGTCTCGCCGAGCTGCTGGCCGATGCGCGAGGCGCGGTCGAGCTCGCGGGCGAGCTCGTCGCTGTTCGCGTCGAGCGCGTCGAAGTCGAGCGTCGCATCGCAGGTCGCATCGCAGGCCTCGTCGCACGCCATGGCCTCGCCCTGGGGCAGCGCCGGCGCGACGTGCGTGTCCTCGAAGCTGTCGAGCAGGCCGAGCGAGCCGACCGGCGTGCCGGTGGCCGTGTCGCTCCAGTTCTCGAGCTCGCCGAGCGTGCCCGTCTCGTCGCAGGCGGGCACCTGCGGCGTGTTCCACTCGCGCGGGTTCCAGCCCTGATCGGCGAGCTCGAGCATCGTGTCAGCCTCGAGGTTCGCGGCGGGGGCCGTGTTCGTCGTCGCGGCGGTGGTGCCCGTCGTGCTCGTGGTTCCCAGCGTGGCGAGACCGGTCGTCTCGAGCGTCGCGATGCGCTCCTCGAGCGTGCGGCGCGTGTGCGCCAGCGTCGCGCCGAGCTCCTCGAGGCTGTCGTGCAGCGACGAGTGGTGGACCTTGAGCTTCTGGTCGATGCGGGCGCCGAGCTTGTCGAGGCCCGAGGCGAGCTGGAACAGCGCTTCCGTCGACGAGCCCGAGTCCGACGTGCTGCGCGTGCTCGCGAGCTCCGCGCGCAGGGCCTGCACGCACTGGGTGCTCTCGGCGGCCTGACCCTGCACCAGTTCGAGCGTGGCGCGCGTCTGGGCGAGGTCCGTGGCGAGCTGCTCGAGCAGCAGGGTCGTGTTGGAGTTGTTCGCCGCCTGCGTCTGCGCCTCCTCGAGGCTCTTGCGCGTCCGGCCGAGGGCCACGAGCAGCGCACCGCCCGTGCACACGCTCGCGCCGATGGCCCCGTGGACGCCGAGGCCGCTGATCCACTGCGCCGCCGTGTAGGAGACGTGCGGCAGGGCCGCGATGCCCGCGCCCGTGCAGCAGGCCGCGATCCCGAGCAGCGACAGGGTCTTGCTGCCCGTGGAGGTCGAGGAAGTCGTGGTGTTGGACGCGGTGTTCGTGGTCTCGGACGTCATCGTGTGCTCGCGTGGATCGGACCGGGGCGGCTGCGGAAACAGGGTTCCGGCTGCCGACACTCTTCGGCTCCGCAACCTGTCCCGCTTGAAGCCCCACCGGCCGGATCCGCGGCCGTGGCCGTCCCGCCCGGACCCTCGCTAGAGTGACCGCCCCATGGCCCGCGCCCGCACCATCCACGGCACCTCCGTCTCCCCCGGACTGGCCCTCGGGCCCGTCCACGTGGTCCGGGCCGCCCCGGATGCCGTGCCCCACTGGTCGATCCCCGAGGACGAGGTGCAGGCCGAGATCGGGCGCCTGCGGCGCGCCATCGCGGTGGCCGGGGACGAGCTCCTGCGCCGCCAGCGGCTGGTGGCCGAGCAGTCCGGCGAGCGCGATGCCCAGATCTTTGCGGTGCACCGCATGATCCTGCAGGACCCCGGCGCCGTGAAGGAGGTCGAGGAGGCCCTGCGCGCGGAGCGGGTCAACGCCGAGACCGCGGTCCACCAGCTCATCGTGCGCCTCGAGCAGACCCTGCGGCCGCTCGAGGGCAACAGCGTGCGGAGCTACTCCGCCGACCTCTCCGATCCCTGGCGCGAGGTGCTGCAGGCGCTGATGAACGTGGCGCAGCCCGGACTGCCCATCGACGGCAAGGTGATCCTCGCCGCGGCCGTGCTGACCCCGCAGGTCGTGACCTCGGTCGAGCGCGACCGCTTGCTCGCCATCGTGGCCGAGGCCGGCGGCCGCTTCTCCCACGCCGCCGTGCTCGCGCGCGCCTTCGGCGTGCCCTGCGTGGTCGGCCTACCGGGCCTGCTGCCGCGGCTCGAGCAGGGCATGCAGCTCGCCGTCGACGGCGGGCGCGGGACGGTCGAGCTGCGGCCGGGCGAGGAGCAGATCGTCGACTTCGAGGCGCGCCGGGCGCGCCTCGAGGAGCGCCG
>CAITGX010000007.1 GCA_903892045.1 uncultured Planctomycetota bacterium
CACCGTCACCGACAAGTTCGTGCAGGAGCTGCGCTCGAACCCGCGCGTTCCGCACCAGGTGCAGAACCCGCGCACGCGCGAGTGGAAGAAGCTCGAGAAGAAGGGCGCCGACGGCAAGGGCAGCGGCGAGTACTGGACGGTCGGCGAGGTCTGGGACCTGCTCATCGAGCACGCCTGGCGCACGGGCGAGCCGGGCGTCGTGTTCATCGACCGCGTCAACGCCAAGAACCCGATCAAGAACGTCGGCCTGATCGAGGCCACCAACCCCTGCGGCGAGCAGCCGCTGCACCCCTACGACTCGTGCAACTTGGGCTCGATCAACCTCGGACTCTTCGTGCACGGCGAGGGCGCGCAGGCGCGCTTCGACTGGGAGGAGTACAAGGCGGTCATCCACACGACGACGCGCTTCCTCGACAACGTGATCGAGGCCAACAAGTACCCGCTGCCGCAGATCGAGACGATGTCGAAGACGACGCGTCGCATCGGCCTCGGCGTGATGGGTTTCGCGGATGCGCTCTTCAAGCTCAGCCTGCCCTACGACAGCGCGGAAGGCTGCGCCTTCGGCGAGCAGGTGATGAAGGTGCTGAACGAGGAGTCGCACCTCGCCAGCGAGTCGCTGGCGGAAGATCGCGGCGTGTTCCCGGCCTGGGAAGGCTCGGACTGGCAGAAGCAGGGCCGTCGCCTGCGCAACAGCTACACCACCACGGTCGCGCCCACGGGCACGATCTCGATCATCGCGGACTGCTCGGGCGGCATCGAGCCGATGTTCAGCCTCGCCTTCATCCGTCAGGTGATGAAGGACACGAGCGGCAAGCCGACCGTGATGCGCGAAGTGAACTACGTCTTCGAGGAGATCGCCAAGAAGCGCGGCGTGTGGTCCGACGCGTTGCTCGACAAGATGCTCGAGCAGGGCACGCTCGCCGGCCTCGACGAAGTCCCGGCCGACATGCGCCGCGTGTTCGTCACAGCGCGCGACATCACGCCCTACTGGCACATGAAGATGCAGTCGGCCTTCCAGCGCCACTGCGACTCGTCGATCTCGAAGACGATCAACTTCCCCAATGAAGCCACCGTCGAGGACATCCGCTCGATCTTCGAGCTCGCGATCGACGAGGACGTGAAGGGCGTGACCGTCTACCGCGACGGCTGCCGCGACCTGCAGCCGATGGCGCTCAAGGGCTCGACGAAGAAGAAGGACGACGCGCCCAAGGCCGAGGCGCCGTCGCTCTCCGACACCGCCTTCCTGATGCCGCAGGCGCTCGATCCGCAGCCCGTGCGCCTGCCGGAGATCATGCCGAGCCTGCGCATCCGCCAGATGACGCCCTTCGGCAACATGCACGTGAAGATCTCGGTCGATCCCGTGCAGGGCAAGGAGCGCGAGGTCTTCGCCCAGCTCGGCAAGGGCGGCGACGTCGCCAACTCCGACCTCGAGGCGATCTGCCGCATCCTGTCCCTGTGGCTGCGCTCGAACGGCTCGATGGAGCTCGCGCTCAAGCAGCTCGAGGGCATCGGCTCGTCGCTCTCGGTCCCGACGCGCGACGGTCGCATCATGTCGCTGCCCGACGGCCTCGCGAAGGCGATCCACCGCTACCTCGACGCGAAGAAGCAGTACGGCCTCGAGGCCCTGCTGCTCGGTCGCGCCACGCTCGACGGCCCGGCGGCCCCTGTCGCTGCCGCGTCCGCTCCCGCTGCCCCGACTGCGGCTCCCGCTCCGAAGGCCCCGAGCGGCACGGCTCCGCGCAACGTCGGCCACTACAAGCTGAAGTGCCCGGCCTGCGAAGGCGAGCTCGCCTTCATGGAAGGCTGCGTGAAGTGCCACGGTTGCGGCTTCAGCCAGTGCTGAGCCCCGCCGCGCGCTGAGAGCGCCTCACCACCGCCGCCCCGTCGCACGCCGTTCTCGCTCGAGGGCGCGCGCGACGGGGCGGCGACGCTTTGCAGGCACCGAGCTTGCCGCGCCGCGCATGTCGCACGATGCTCCGGCACGGAAGGAGCGCCGTCGATGGCCAAGGCCAAGCAACTCGTCGTCTTCGTTCACGGCTGGAGCGTTCGCGAGCTCGACACCTACGGAGGCCTGCCGGCGCGGCTCGTCGCCGAGGCGGCGGCCGCGGGGCTCGAGATCACGGTCAAGGACGTCTTCCTCGGCAAGTACGTGAGCTTCCGCGACGAGGTACGCGTCGCCGACATCGCCTACGCCTTCCAGCGCGCCTTCGAGCGTGACCTCGCCCCGCTGGTCGCGCGCCACGGACGCTTCGCCGCCATCACGCACTCGACCGGCGGACCGGTGATGCGCGCATGGGCTGACCAGTTCCACCGCGCCGGCGACTGCCCGATGTCGCACCTCGTGATGCTCGCCCCGGCGAACTTCGGCTCCGCGCTCGCGCAGCTCGGCAAGAGCCGCCTGAGCCGCGTGAAGACGTGGTTCCAGGGCGTCGAGCCCGGCGCGGGCGTGCTCGACTGGCTCGAGCTCGGCAGCCGCGAGAGCTGGGACCTCAACACGCGCTGGATCTCCGGCGGCTCCGTGCCGAGCGGCCCAACGGGCGTGTTCCAGTTCGTGCTCACGGGTCAGACGATCGATCGCCAGCTCTACGACGCGCTCAACTCGTACACCGGCGAGCTCGGCAGCGACGGCGTCGTGCGCGTGCCCGCGGCCAACCTCAACGCCTCGCTCGTGCGCTTCGTACAGGACGCGCCGACGGCCAAGTCGAGCGTGATGCCGGCGCTGCGTCTCGCGGAGCCGCCGCGTCGCGCACCGCGCACGGCCTTCCTCGTTCTCGCCGGCAAGGCGCACTCCGGCGACGGAGTCGGCATTCTGCGCAGCGTCAAGCCGAGCCCGCGGTCGCGCGGCGCCGAGCGCGATCGAGCCACACTCGACGCGATTCTCTCCGCGCTGCGCGTTGGCACGGCTCGCCAGTACGCGTCGCTGTGCGACGACTTCGATGCGCGCACGAGTGCGACGCAGGCTGCGGAGCAGGTCGAGCGGGAGGAGCGCCTGCTCGGCGAACGCGTCCACATCCACGATCGCCGCAGCATGGTGCTCTGGCGCCTGCGCGACGACAGCGGTGCCGTGATCTCGGACTTCGACCTGCTCTTCACCGCCGGCCCGCGCTCGAGTCCGGATGCGCTGCCCGAGGGCTTCGTCACCGATCGCCAGCGCAACCAGCGCGACGGCGGCGCGCTGGCGCACTTCTTCAACTACGACCTGATGCGCGGCTGTGCGGCGATCGAGCACGACGGCGCGCAAGTGCGTGCCGCAAGGCGCGGAACCGACACGCTCGGCCTGCGCATCGATCCGCGCCCGTCGAGCGGCTTCGTGCATTACCTGCCCGCGGAGCTCGTCGCGAATCCGGACACGCTGCGCCAGCTGCTCGCGCCGAACGAGACCACGCTGGTCGAGATCGTGCTCCGCCGCAACGTGCACGAGGGCGTGTTCCGGCTGGTACAGGGCGTGGACGCGCGCGGTCGCTTCGACAAGGATGCGCCGGGCGGAATCGTCTGAAGTAGGATCAGGCCACCATGCAGAGCAAGGCCGCCACCGTCGACGAGTACCTCTCATCGCTGCCCGCAGATCGCCGCGAGGCGCTCGTCGCGGTGCGCAAGCTCTTCAAGACGAACCTCGACCGCAAGTACGCGGAAGGCATGAGCTACGGGATGATCGGCTGGAGCGTGCCGCACGCGGTGTTTCCGGCCGGCTATCACTGCAACCCAGCCCAACCCCTGCCCTTCGCGGGCCTCGCCTCGCAGAAGGGTCACATGTCGCTCTACCTCTTCGGACTCTACTGCGATCAGGTCGATGGCAAGCCTGGTCCACTGCTCCGCTGGTTCGAGGACGCGTGGAAGAAGTCGGGCAAGAAGCTCGACATGGGCAAGGCGTGCCTTCGCTTCAAGAAGCTCGACGATCTCTCGCTCGAGGTCCTCGCTCAGCTCTTGCAGCGCATGCCGTGCGACGAGTTCGTCGCGCTCTACGAGCGCTCGCTCGGCGCGGCCCGTCCCGCGAAGAAGGCCGCCGCGCCGAAGACGGTCCAGAAGAAGGCCGCCACGAAGACGACGGCCGCGAAGCGCGCGCCATCGAAGCGCAAGCCCGCGAAGTGAGCGCGCTCACGCTCCGCCGCTGCGTTCGCTCGGCCCGGGGCTCAGCAAGGTGCGCGGATAGTGGCGCAGGAGCGTGTCCGACTCCCACAGCGCGGCCGCGAAGAGCGTGAACACGGCCACGGCGCCGAGGATCAGCGCCATGCGCAGCAACGGTTCGCCGGCCTCCATGCGCTGCATTCCGATGCGCAGCGCCGTGAAGACCCACACGCCGGAGATCGCGAGCAGGAGCAGCTGGAAGAAGCGCGCCACGGCCCCGCTGCGGTAGACCAGCAGCCCGAGGCTGATCAGGAGCGGCGGGATCAGGAGCACGAGCCCGCCGCGGAAGCAGTGCGCGCAGAAGACGAGCACCGCCAGGACGGTGGGGGTGAGCTGCAGGGCGATCATCGCGGCCCGCGAGCCTAGCTCTGGCCTGCTGCCTGCACGATTCGCACGAGGCTCGTCGCACCTACGCAGGCCTGCGCAGGTCTGGGTCGCGGCGAGCTTCCGAAACAGTCTTCAGCTGGGGAGGAAACCGCTGGTGGGTTCCTCGAGGCGCGCGAGCGAGAGCGAGCGCGCCTGACTCCCTTGGTGGATGCTACCTTGAGGGGGCCCCCGCCCATGAGCACGCCCACGCCGCTCCGTTGCCCGTCCTGCGCTTCGAACCTCAAGGCCCAGGACATCGACGCCGCGCGCGGTTTGATCACCTGCAGCTACTGCGGCGCGCTGATGAACCTCGCCCTTCCGGCCGCGGCGACGGGCGCTCAGGCTGCGCCTTCTTTCGCGCCGCGTCCCGAAGTCCCGCTTCCGCCGCGCCTGCGCATCGCGAAGACCGAGCGCGGCGTGGAGTTGAGCTGGCGCTGGCTCACTCCGGTGCTGTTCTTCCTGATCCCCTTCACGATCGCGTGGGATGCGTTCCTGCTGTTCTGGTACTCGACGGCCGCGGGTGGCAACGCGCCGTGGATCGTGATCGTCTTCCCGATCGCGCATGTCGCCGTCGGCATCGGCCTGACCTACTTCGTCATCGCGAGCCTGCTCAACACGACGCGCATCACGGTCGGTCCGCGCGCTCTCGAGGTCCGTCACGGTCCGCTTCCGTGGCGCGGCAACGCCGTGTACGAGCGCTCGCAGGTCGAGCAGCTCTTCTGCAAGCGCAAGGAGAGGCGCGGCAAGAACGGTCCGCATGTCAGCTACGAGCTGTGGCTCGCGCTGCGCAACACGCGCGCGGTGAAGCTCGTCTCGAACGGTCTCGAGGAGGAGCAGGTGCTGTACCTCGAGCAGCGCATCGAGTCCGCCCTCGGGCTCGCGGACCGGCCCATGGCGGGCGAATTGCCGCGCTGAGCCGCCCAAAGCTCTCCTTGAGCGGTATTTTCGAGGAACGTCCGCCCGGGATCGGCGCTCGTCCTGCCCAAGGTCCCGTCTGTCGCGCCCCTGCGCCGGCTCAGGACCCGCCCCAAGGGCCCCCGCACCGCATCATGAACTTCTTCGCCACCCTGTCTGTCCCGGCGCTGCTCCTCGCGCTCCCCGCCGCCGCCCAGTCCGGTTCGATCGTCGGACTCGGAGCCAGCTTCGCCCGCGCTTCCGGCATCTCCCCCGACGGCAACGCCATCGCAGGCTACGGCAGCAACCAGACCTACTACTGGACGACGACCTTCCCTGCCTGGCAGTCGACGGGCGACGGCCGGGGCTCGGAGTCGAAGGTCTCGAACGGTGCCGCGTTCCTGTCGGCAGACATCTACGACCCCAACAACGTCAATCGCACGACGGCCGCGCGCTGGGAAGCCACGACCGGTCTGTGGACCCCGCTCCCCGGCCTCGGCGGGGTGAGCGGTTCGTCGGTGAGCACCGCGTACGACCTAAGCGGCGACGGCCAGACGGTGGTCGGACTGGCGTGGAAGACGGCCGGCGAAGCCCATGCGTTCAAGTGGACGCCCGCGGGCGGCACGGTCGACATCGGCCTGTGGCTGCCCGGCCCGGGCTGGTCGAGCCGCGCCAACGCAGTCTCCGCGGACGGCAGGTTCGCGGCCGGCCTGAACACCAATACCCAGCGCGCGATCCGCTGGGATCTCACCGCCGGTACGGGACAGTACCTCGGCTCGCTCGAGCCCGGCAACACCACCTTCGGCGCGAGCACGGCCTACGGCATCTCCGCCAATGGCACGTGGGTCGTCGGCACGTCCAGCTACAACGCGTTCCGCTGGAGCACCGCGACCGGCATGCAGTCGCTCGGCGCCATCGGCGTCGCGGGCTTCGGCAACGCCGGCTATGCCACCGCGGTCAGCGCGGACGGCAAGGTCGTCGTCGGCTGGAGCGGCACGAACTTCATCAACTCGCAGGCCTTCATCTGGCGCGAGGGCATGACGAACGTCGAGAAGCTGCAGGACTACCTGCTCAACAACGGCGTGCCCACGGCCTACTCGCAGTGGCAGGTGCTGAAGTTCGCCTCCGACATCTCCGCCGACGGCCGCTACGTCGTCGGCTGGGGCACGAACATCAACAACCAGTCCGAGGGCTTCCGCATCGAGCTGCCGGTGTTCCAGCCGCAGTCCTACTGCACCGGCAAGGTGAACAGCCAAGGCTGCACGCCCGCGATCGCCTTCACGGGCTACGCCAGCATGACCCTCAACCAGCCGTTCCAGATCAGCTGCAGCAACGTGCTCAACGACAAGTCGGGCCTGCTCTTCTACGGCTTCGGCCAGAGCGCTGCTCCGTTCCAGGGCGGCTTCCTGTGCGTCCAGCCGCCGACCGTGCGCACGAGCGTGCAGAACTCGGGCGGCGGCACGGGCCTTCCGTCGTGCCTCGGCAGCTACAGCTTCGACTTCAACGCCTACATCCGCTCGGGCTACGACACGCGGCTCGTCGTCGGCACCGGCTGTGCCGCCCAGTTCTGGATGCGCGACCCCGCCGCCACGCCGACCACCGGCCTCTCCAACGCCGTCGGCTTCCTGATCAACCCCTGAACTCGACACCCTGACCCCGCCCGAGCAGCCCCCGCCCAGCGAGGTCCCACACGACTCCGGGCCCGCGCCGCCAGCTCTTGGCAGCGCGGGCCCGGGGCGTTTTCTGGTTCGCGCGGGCTAGAGCGTTTCCTTGAAGAGGCGCTCTTCGGGGCGCGGGATCACGACCTTGCTGACGAGCAGGCCGCGCTTGCCGATCTGCTTGGCGCCGGCCTCGATGGCGGCGGTGACGTCGGAGACCTCGCCGGTGAGCAGCAGGAAGCCCTTGCCGCCGATCGCCATGGCGACGTGGATGCGGAACAGCGTCACGTCGGCGGCCTTCACGGCGGCGTCGGCGCCCTCGATGATCGAGGTGACGGAGAAGGCCTCGAGGATGCCGAGGGCGTCCTTGTCCGAGTCCTTGAGGGCGACGCTGCCGGTGATGGCGGGGAACACGCGTGCGTCGATGTTGGGGATGAAGAGCTCGTCGATGAGCGCCTCGCGCGAGATCTCGCGGCCGGCGCGCAGGCTCGCCTCGACCGAGGCCACCGAGCCGCCGACCATCACGATGTACTTGCCCGAGCAGATCGTGCGCGCGACGAGCAGGTCGACGTCGGACGCCTTGAGCATCGCGTCCTCGACGAGGTAGGCGACCGCGATCGACGACAGCTCGACCATGCCGAGCGCTTCCATACGCTTGTTCATTCGCTTCTCCGGATCACGATCTCGTCGCCCGACGCCGCCGCCACAATGCCGTCGATCGACGCGTGCACCGGCACGCCGAGGCCATCCGGCGCGCTGCCGATGACGTCGCCCGTGCGCACGCGCTGGCCGACCTTGACCGCGCACGCCGCGGGCGAGCCGATGTGCTGCTTGAGCGGGATGCGCACCTCGTCGAGGTGCCAGTCGATCTCCACCAGCGGCCCCTTGTTCTTGTAGCCCGACAGGCCGAGCTTCTTGATCAGGCTCGCCACCGGCACGTGGCGGTATTCCTGCATGCTGTGCGCCTTGAGGTCGCGCTTGCCCTTGGCGGGGTGGTTGAGGCCCTTCTGCCGCAGGATCACCTTGTTGTCCGCGCAGGCGTCCTTGGGGAACAGGTCCTCGGGGCAGGCGTAGAGCGAGCACAGGTTGCACTCGCAGCAGAACTGGCTGGAGAGCATCAGCGACTCGCCGACCATGTTGAAGCCCAAGCCTCGCATGGCCATGTGCGGCTCGACGGGGTGTCCGATCAGGTAGCGCGGGCACATCTCCGTGCAGAAGCTGCACTGGTCGCAGGCCGACTTGCCGATCAGGCTGCGCGCGCGGCTCTCGGTCTCGTACTTGCGCTGCAGGACGTGCTCGTTGGGGAAGCACAGGAGGCCGCCGGTGGTGCGCGTCACCGGCTCGTCCCAGCTCTTCATGTTGCGGCCCATCATCACGCCGCCGACGAGCACGTGGCCGATCTGCGCCGGATCCGCGCCGACCGCGCGCAGCACGTCGCCGAACTTGGCGCCGATCGGCGCGCACACGGTGACGGGGTTGGGCACGTCGGCCGCGATGGTGAAGAACTTGCGCGTGACGGGCACGTCGCGGTCGAGGTTGAGCACGGTCTCGACGTTGCACACGAGGCAGCCGACGTCGAGCGGGATGCCGCCCGGCGGGATCACGCGGCCCGTGGCCTCGTAGACGGTGATGAACTCGTCGCCCGCGGGGTAGTAGTCGCCGAGCTCGAACACCTCGATGCCGAGCGGGGCACCTGCCACGCGGATCTCGGCGATCAGGTCGGTGTACTTCTCCTTGATGCCGACGATGCCGCGGGTCGCGCGCACCTGCGTCATCGTGAGCTTCATGCCGCGCAGCACGCCCGCGAGGTCGTGGCGCAGGATCTCCTTGTCCTTGTGGAGCAGGGGCTCGCACTCCGCGGCGTTCAGGATCACCGTGTCCGCGGTGGCGTCGAGCTTCTTGTAGAACGGGAAGCCCGCGCCGCCGGCTCCGACGATGCCGTTGGCCCGGGCGCGCTCGATCAGGTTGGTGTGGACGGCCGGCATGGGTGGGCGGGGAGTATACGCCTCCCGCGCGGCCCCGTTCCCGCCGTCTCGGGGCCTCCCGACGCTTCCCGCGGGACTGCCGCGGCGCGAAGATCCGCCCGTCCCGTCGTCTTCGACCCGATGCACAGCTTCACCTTCCGCGTCATCCCCGAGCTCCTCGCCATCGCGCGCCTCCCGCAGGACGCGCCCTTCCCCGCCTGGGCTCAGGGCAGCTTCGTGCACCTCGCGCGCACGCCCGACGAGGTCTCGATCGTGTGCGCGCAGTCGCATGTGCCCGCGGCCGTGCGTCACGAGCGCGACCGGGTGGCGCTCGGCATCGTCGGCGTGGTCGAGATGACGACCATCGGCGTGCTGGCCGCGCTGTGTGGCGCGCTCGCCCGCGCCGGAGTGAGCGTGTTCGTGATCTCGACCTACGACACGGACTGGCTGATCGTGCGTGCGGAGCAGTTCGCCGCGGCGAAGGCGGCGCTCCTCGCCGCCGGTCACGCGCTCGAGGGCGAGCTGCCCAGAGCCTGAGCGCTCAGGGCTTCGGGCGGCGACGCTTGGTGACCGCGTCGCGCAAGAGGAACTCGATGTGCGCGTTCAGCGAGCGCAGGTCCTGATTGGCCCAGCGCCGCAGCTCGTCCATCAGGTCCGGCGAGAGCCGCAGCAGGAACGGCTTGCGCTCCTGCGGCGGCTCCTCGCGTTGCTTGTCGCTCTTCGCCACGCCGCGCTCTCAGTTGTAGAGCGAGCCCGTGTTGACCACCGGCTGGGCGTTGGCCTGCCCGCACAGCACGACGAGCAGGTTGCCCGTCAGCGTCGCGCGACGCTCGTCGTCGAGCTTGACCGTCTCCTTCTCGGAGAGCTTCTCGAGCGCCATCTCGACCATGCTGACCGCGCCTTCGACGATCAGCTTGCGCGCGGCGATGATCGCGCTCGCCTGCTGGCGCTGCAGCATCGCGGCCGCGATCTCGGGCGCGTACGCGAGGTGCGAGAGGCGCGCCTCGAGGACCTCGATGCCCGCGAGGGCAAGGCGCTTGGCGAGCTCGGCCTGCAGCTCTTGCGCCACCTCGTCCGCCGAGCCGCGCAGCGTGGTCGCGACATCTCCGACCTGCCCGTCGTCGTAGGGGTGGCGGCTCGCGACGAGGCGCAGCGCGCTCTCCGACTGCACGTCGACGAAGTGCTCGAACTGCTCGACGTCGAACAGCGCCTGCGCGGTGTCGCGCACCTGCCACACGACCACGGCCGCGATCTCGATCGGGTTGCCGAGCAGGTCGTTCACCTTGAGCTTCTCGCCGTTCATGTTGTGCGCGCGCAGCGAGATCGGCTTCTTGCTCGTGAACGGGTTGGTCCACCAGAAGCCCGCCGTGCGGACCGTGCCGCGGTAGCGGCCGAAGAGCACGAGCGCGCGGCCGAGGTTGGGCTCGACCACGAAGAAGCCGAACAGCGCGAGGAACGCGACGAGCGCCATCGGCACGACGAGCAGCGCCACGCCGGGCTCTTGGTTCGCCACACCGGCGATGATGAACAGGATCGTGGCGGCGATGAGCAAGAGCTCGAGCGCGAGCATCAGGTAGCCGGAGAAGGGCTTGAAGGCGATTTCTTGCGAGGGGTTGCGTGCTTGCATCGGGATCGGGCTCCTTGGGTCCCCGGGTGGGGGACTATAGTATCAAAGTGATATCACCCACCTACGCAGACCTGCGCAAGGGCATTCGAGCGATTCCGGGGAATCAGCGCGCGGCGGGCTTCAAGCTGCGCCAGAGCGCGACGCCGACCACGCCGAGCGAGACGGCCATGCCCACGTGGGTGAGGCCGTAGACCGCATGGCGCAGGGGGACGAGGCCGCCGAAGTAGGCCGCGTCGATGGCGTCGAAGTCGCGCGCCCCAAAGCGCACCGAGAGCAGCGTGTGGTAGCCCTTGTAGAGCATCAGCGCGAGCGTCGCGGCGGTGAAGGGCACGTAGCCCCAAGTGAGCCAGCGTAGCGTGCGCGGCGAGAGCTCGGAGCCGCCGCTGCGGCGCGCGAGGTCGAGCGCGGCGGCGAGCGCGATCGGCATCAGCACGCCGGTGACGAGCATGTGCCCGTGCACGAGCGCGAGCGACAGCACCGCCTCGAGTCGCGCCCCGGCCGCGATCTCGGCGTAGTCGAGCTTCTTCGACGACTCCTGGAACGCCACGCCGGAGAGCAGTCCGAGCGCGAGCATCACGATCGCGAAGCGGAGCAGGGTGCGAGTCGTCGAGCGGTAGTGGTCGGGCAGCGTCGTCATGGGGTCTTGTCAGGGTCGGGAGGGCCTGTGAGGTTAGCAGCCAGCGGCGCGTTGAATCCGTCTCGGTCTCTCGCGCGGACGGACTCTCGGTCCCCATGCGACACATCCTGCTCCCGCTGCTCCTCCTGTCCGCCTGCGCCACGCAGGACGCGCCTCCCACGCCGATGTCCCGAGCCACGCTGTTCGACTTCTCCGACCCGGCCTGCCTCCGCAACTGGCGCAACGTCGACGACGACGTGATGGGCGGCGTCTCCTCGAGCCGGATCGAGCCCAGCGCCCGCGGCGCGCGCTTCCACGGCACGGTTTCGCTCGAGAACAATGGCGGCTTCGCCTCCGTGCGCTCGACGCCCGCGCCGCTCGGGCTCGCCGGCACCGAGGGGCTCGAGCTCGAGCTCGTGGGCGACGGCCACAGCTACAAGCTCTCGATCCGGCTCGACGAAGCCTTCGACGGCGTGAGCTACCAAACGAACTTCACGCCGCCCGCCGGGGAGCCCAGCCGCGTGCGGATCGCCTTCCGCGAGCTCGTCCCCATGTGGCGCGGCCGCCGCGTCCCCGGCGCTCCCTCCTTTGATCCGGAGCGCGCGA
This sequence comes from uncultured Planctomycetota bacterium, assembly GCA_903892045.1. Lineage (GTDB taxonomy): Bacteria > Planctomycetota > UBA1135 > UBA1135 > F1-120-MAGs118. The sequence goes on from CAITGX010000007.1 coordinate 11,857, forward strand.
CGCAGGTCGGTCTCGTGATCGGCGACAAGCAGGCCGGCCCCTTCGAGCTCGAGCTGCTCGCCATCCGCGCCTTCGGCCCCGGTTCCTGAGCGGGAGGACGGCTTCCCGGACCCTCACGTCCCCCGATTTTCCAGAAGGCGGGTAACTTCGTTCCTGCTTCACGGATTGCCTCTGGGGCGCCCCTCCGAGTCCGGCCCAGCGCCGCGGCGAGGCTCGCCATCGGTACCCGTTCCCCTGTGAGGAGTCGTTCGATGTCGTTGTTCCTGCCGCTCGCACTGCTGATCCAAGCTCCGCCGCCCGCTCCGGCGCCTGTGCCCCTCGATGACACCCGCGACGCGGTGCACGGCGAGGCGCCGGTGATGCCGTTCGAGTTCGCGGACGACTCCGTTCCGCTGCCCAATCCGGCCGTGTGGAAGGAGGGCGAGCAGGGCGACGTGCTCGTGGAGCCGCGCAGCGGCGACCCGTTCTTCCTCGGCTTCATTCCCGGCAAGCACTACCCGCCGGCCACCGAGCGCATCGACCCGCGGCTCGACTTCTCCGACGCCATCGCGGGCCTCGACGGACGCGGCCATGGGGAAGGCTACGCGTTCGTGATGTTCGGCAAGCGCATGACGGCGGAACGCGTCGAGGCCCTGCGCGGGCTCGGCGTGCGTGTGCTCGACTTCCACCCGTACTACACGCTCAAGGTCGCGCTCGCTCCGGAGCTCGTCGACCGCGTGGCGGGCCTCGACTTCGTGCGCTGGGTGGGCGCGGTGCAGCCGTGGCAGAAGGTGCATCCGCGGCTCGTGCAGGAGCTCTCGCAGCGCGCCTCTGGCGAGCGCGTGCCCGTGTTCATCAACCTGTTCGAGTCGGACCTGTGCGCGGCCTCGACGTCGCGTCCGGTCGGCAGCGTGGCGCACGGCGACGGCGACACGTACACGGTCAACGAGGCCGAGAGCGCGCAGGCGCGCAGCTGGATGAGCAACGGCTGGCAGCAGAAGCGCCTGCAGGAGCTCGGGATCGAGATCCGCTCCTACGCGGACTCGATCCAGGCCTTCCGCGCAGACATGACGGCGGCGCAGCTCGAAGCGCTCGTGGCGCTCGACTTCGTGCAGTTCGTCGAGTTCGAAGCGCCGATGACGCTCGCTCACGACGAGTCGATGCCGCTGATCAACGCCGACCGCATGCGCGCCTCCTACGGTGGCGGCACGAACTCCGCGGCGATCGTGGGTGTCATCGACACGGGCCACGACCTCGGCCACACGGCTCTCGACCAGTTCACGGTGGGCTGGGACTTCACGCCGGAGAGCCTGGGCGCGTTTCAGGACCTCAACGGGCACGGCTCGCACGTCAGCGGCACGATCCTCGGCAACGGCGACGTCGACGACAGCTACCAAGGCGTCGCCCCCGGCCTCGGCTGGGCAGCCAGCGGCCGCATCTTCGCCGCCAAGATGTTCAACTCCAGCGGTTCGTCCCTTGGCGTGGACTACGCGGCCCTGCTGGGAGTGATGCACTCGCCGTACTTTGACGGCGTGGCCACGACTCCGCGACCGATGGTCATCAACAACTCCTACGGTAGCTCGGCAGTTGGAGCGACTGGCACCGAGGCCAACGCGCGCACGGTCGACGCGGAGGTCTGGGACCACGATCAGATGTTCGTGTTCGCCGCGGGAAACGATGGACCAGGACCGCAGACCTGCTGCGAGCATGCGTCGGCCAAGAATGCCCTGACGGTGGGCTCCACCGTTGATTTCGGACCGCAGCCCGGTGTGGTGTCGAGCTTCTCGAGCCGCGGCCCCACCGGCGATGGTCGCTGGAAGCCGAACGTGTGCGCGCCGGGCGACGCGATCTTCTCGATCTTCGCGGAAACCGCCAGCAGCTACACGACGATGTTTGGCACGAGCATGGCGTCGCCGCACGTCACAGGCGTGGCAGCACAGCTGTGCGATCGCTACTCGTTCCTGCGCTACAACCCCGAAGCGCTCGCGGCCGTGCTCATGGCGACGGCCATCACGAAGGACAACCAGATCCTCACCAGCACCGTGACGGGAGTGACGCACTTCAACAGCTACGGCACCGGTCGGGTGGATGCCTACAAGGCGACGGGAAGCAACGGCCAGCAGTCCCTGTACTTCTGGAGCAGCACCATTCCCTTTGGGAACTCCACGTATGTCGAGCTCCCTGTCGCGGCCGGAGCCACGCGCCTGTCCGTCGTCGTGCACTATCTCGAGCCTGAGGCCTCCTCGGGTGCCTCGCAGGCGCTGCGCAACAACCTCGACTCTTGGCTCGACGCGGAACCCTACAGCGCAGGCAACAACGCCGGGGACTACTCGGCACAGCAGTCGAGCGTCGACAACACCGAAGTTCGCATCCTCAACAACCCGCTCGAGGGTGGTTGGCGCATCAAGGTGGCGCCGGTCTCGCTCGTACCGTTCGAATCCGTGCGCGTGGGCATCTGCGCGGTCGTCACCTACGGCGACACGTCGCCGACGCCGACCCTCAACGTCACGGCCGACGACATCTACGTCAACACCAACCAGCCGGTCACCGTCACCGCGACGTACACCAATCCGAGCTACGTCGCTTCCGCCGTCTACTTCGACCGCGACGCGCCGGGGGCATCGCAGTCCGCCCTCTATGGCAGTCTTGCAGACGGTTCGACCGCGAACTGGACCGGAACGGACGTCACCATCGGCAACGTGGCTCACGCGTCGTCGCGCGCGGCCAATTGGGACCTGAGCTGGTCGACCGAAGGCATCAAGACGTTCAGTCTCGACGCGAACTCGGACAACGCCGTCGATGTCACGGACAGCGTGACGATCTTCGTCGACAACACGCCGCCGCCGCTGCCGACGGGACTGCAGTCCTCGACCCACACGCCCGACGTGTGGACCAACGACACGACGATCACGTACACGTGGTCCCAAGCTGCAGACAGCATTTCGGGCGTTGATGGCTACGGGACCTTCACCTCGTCCGGCGCGGCCGGCAGTCCGAGCCCACTCAAGGACATCGAGCATGTCGCGAGCTACAGCGAGACGCTCGCCCAAGGCTCGTGGTACTTCAACCTTCGGCCGGTCGACAACAGCGGCAACTGGAACGCGAGCTACGCCAACGTTGGTCCGTTCCGCATTGACACCACCGCGCCGGCCGCGGCCACGGGCCTCGCCTCCGCGTCGCATCAGGTGAACGTGCAGAACTGCGTCACGGTTGTCGGGGTCAGTTGGGTGGCCGCGGTCGACACCGGTGGCTCGGGGATCGGCGGATACGCGGGCCTGTGGGACTCGAGCCCCGCGACCGTGCCTTCGGGCGCGCTCAACATCGCCGCGAGCGCCACGAGCTTCTCGCAGTCGATCGGCTCGTCGACGATCGGTCGCTACTTCCACCTGCGAGCGCAGGACCGGGCCGGCAACTGGGGCGCGACCGCTCACTTTGGTCCGATCTACGCCAACGCGAACTCGGTGCTCGTGTACTGCACGGGCAAGACGAACTCGCTCGGCTGCGTGCCCTCGATCGGGACCAATGGCAACCAGCCGTCGAAGAGCGCCGGCAGCTTCACGGTGACGTGCAGCAACGCGCTCAACCAGAAGTCTGGGCTCCTGTTCTTCGGCACCCAGCCGCAGAACCTGCCGTTCCAGGGCGGCACGCTGTGCGTCGCCTCGCCGACGATCCGCACGACCAACACGAACTCGGGCGGCAGCGCGAGCGGCAACGACTGCACCGGCGCGTACAGCTTCCAGTTCTCCACGGCGGTGATGAGCCTCTACGGCATGGACGCCGGCGAGACCTTCTACGCGCAGTGGTGGATGCGTGACCCGGCAAGCCCGTCGACCAC
>CAITGX010000008.1 GCA_903892045.1 uncultured Planctomycetota bacterium
GGATCGATCGAGAAGGTGCGGATCGTGTCGTCGCTGGCGATCGAGGCGTACAGGAAGCGACCCGAGGGGGAGAGCGCGACTCGCGACGGCTGCGCCGCGGTGATCTCGTTCTCGACCAGCGTGATTGCCCCGGTCTGCGCGTTGACCGCGAACGCCTGCAAGCGGCTGTTGGTGCGGCAGTTGGTGTAGAGGAAGCGACCGTCGCGGGAGCTCGCCAGCCAGAACGGCGCGAAGGCCGAGACCTGCGGCAGGCCGGCGGGGGATGGCAGGCCGGTGATCGAATCCACCGTGAGCGTCTGGATCGACTTGGCGGTCACGTTCGAGAGCCACAGGAAGCGGCCATCGGCGGAGAGCTCGGCATCCCAGGCCCCGTCGATCGGATTCACGCCGTCGTCGAGCGTCAGGCTCCCGAGCGACGAGAGCGAGCCATCGCCTCCGACCGTGAAGGTCTCGACGTGCACGTCGGTCTGCGCAATCACGTACAGCCGCTGCCCGTCCGGGGAGATCAGGAGCTCGTTGGGGTTGAGGCCGGAGCAGGCCAGCGCTCCGCGCTCGAGCACGCGGCCGGAGGCCGAGTCGATGTCGAAGATGCGGATCGTGCTCGAGTCGCGCTGCACGAGGTACAGGTAGCGGCCGTTGGGGTGCGCGACGAGGCCGCGGGCGCCAGCTTCGACAGCGAGCGGCGCCGTGATCCCGGTGGGCGCGAGCAGTCCGGAGCCCGGATCGAGGCGATAGGTGCTGAGCGAGCTGTCGGCCGAGTTGGCGACGACCACGAGCTGGAGCGGTGCGACCACGCCGAGCTCGAGGCTCGTCTCGGTGAAGCCCGAGGCATTGGACGCACGCACGACGTAGCTGCTCGGTGCGGCGAGCTCCGTCGCCACGCCCGAGATCGAGCCATCCTGCGGATCGAGCGCCAGACCGGCCGGCAAGGCCGGGGTCACGCTCCAGCTCGACACGGCTCCGCCGCGCACCGTGGCCACGAGTGGCGAAAGGTCCGCACCCTTGGTCGCGAGTTCGAAGCTCGACGGGTAGCTCAGGGCCTCCGGAGCCGCGGGAGCGGAGCTGCCGCCGCCACCGCCGCCGCAGCTCGCGAGAGCGAGCGCAGCGAGCAGGCTGCCGAGGTGCGCGCGATACGTGGAAGGCGAGTTCATGGCGCGGGCGAGTGGAGGAGTCGTCGAGGGCGAGAGTCGCGTGGGTGCAGGGGCCGGAGCACGCCCGCCGGCCGCGCTCGAGAGGCGCTGCGACGGGCGAATGCAAAATTGTAGATCAACTTTCCCATGAGTCGAGCCGGAAGGGACGTACAGGGCGAATGACGGCCCGCTCATGGGCCTCCCAAGGCCTGCGCGAGCGCCCGCGCGGGGGCGCTCAGCCCTGACGGGCGCGGCCGAGGAGTCGCCCCGCCAGCTCGCGGGCCTTGATCACACACTGGTCCGAGTTGTCGTACTCGAAGCGCCCGAAGCGCCCGAGCGGCACCAGTCCGACCTGCTCCATCCAGTCGAAGATGGCCCTGCGGCGCGCATGGTAGGCCGCGTCGAACACCACGTAGGCGTGCCGCGTGGAGGTGCGATCGGTGAACAGCACTTCGTCCCGGCGCAGGATGCCCGCGCGCTCGAGGCCTTCGAGCACCTCGCCCTCGAGCCCCGGCCCCGGGTACGGCGCACCGCCGGGATGGGTGACCTCGCACAAGAGCGAGCTCTTGCCCGCCGGGGCCATGCCGGGAGCGTAGTTGGACATGTACGTGACGCGGTTGGTCGGGCCCTGCTCGTGGTGCGGCAGGTAGATCCACGAGAGTTTGGGGTGCTCGGGCCGCGCGAGGGCGACCAGCAGGCAGGTGATCGAGTTGTACTCCAGCGAGCGCATCGCATCGGACGCGGCGTGCGGCAAGTCGCGCACGAGTCCGGGCAGATCCGTGAGCGCCAGCGTGCTCACCACGGAATCGAACTCCTCGCCGTTGACCTTCCAGCCCGCGCGCGTGCGCTCGACGACTCGCACGGGAGTGGCGAGGCGCACGCGGTCGAGCACCGTGCTCGCGATGCCGTCCGTGATCGCCTGGAACCCGCCCTTGCGCGGGTAGAAGAACATCGACTGGTGCGTGTAGCCCTCGGTGCGGATGCCGATCGAGGAGCGCAGCACGTCGTCGACGGGCGCGTCGGGCACGCGACCCGCGACCCAGTCGCTCGAGAGGAAGTCGAGCTCGCGCTTCCAGACCTTCGCGTTGTACGGGTCCATGAAGTGCCGCGCGATGCCGTCGCCGAAGCGCCAGCGGACCCAGGCGCCGAACTGCTCCGGCGCGCGCGAGCCGTCGACCTGCCGGCGATGCCAGGCCTCGATGTAGCCCTTGAGGCAGTCGAAGTTCGCCGACTGCGGCAGGTCGCCGAGGCCATTCTCGAACGGGTAGTGCACCCAGCGATCGCCGAAGCGGATCTTGGTGTGACGCTCCTGCGCGACGAAGGCTCCGTCGCCGCCGGCGCAGGCCTTCATCCATGCCATGGCCGGAGCATCCTTGCTGTACAGGATGTGGCCGCCCGTCACGTCGTAGGTGAAGCCCTCGACCGTCTTCGAGGCACACAGGCCGCCCACCGCGCGCGAGCCCTCGAACAACGTCACGTGCTCGCGCGGCAGCCCGCCCTCGATCAGGAAGCGGGCCAGCGCGAGTCCGGAGATGCCGGCGCCGAGGATGGCGATCTTCACGAGTGCGATTCCGCTGCGGGGAGGGGCACGGGAACGTGCGGGCCAAATCCACGATAGCGCCGCCCGCGCCATGGGGCGAGCGCAGGACGCCGCTAGCGCGAACGCACGAGCAACGACCGGTCGATTTTTTCCCGCTCGAGCGCGCGCTCGGCGTCCGCCAGCCAGCGCCGGCCGTCCTCGGTGTAGCCCGCGGTCGGGGCGAGCCCGGGCTCGAGCCGCGACCAGTGGCTGTTGAAGCACTCCATGGCGAGCTCGCGCGCGTACTTCGCGAGGCACGACGCGAGCGCCACCGGCAGCGAGCGCGACTCCGCGCGCTCGGCGAAGGCGATCTCCATGCGCCGCGGGCCGCCGCGCCGCTCGGTCAGGCGGTAGCGCGAGAGCTCGCTCGACTCGTCGACGAGCTCGACCGAGGCCTCCGGAAAGTCGACCGCCAGGATCGAGCCGTAGTGCATGCGGCCACCGTGCCGGTCGACCCACAGCTCCACGCCTTCCCGCGCGTGGTCCTGCCAGATCCGACGGAACAGGAGCCGCGACTGCAGCCAGTGCGTGCGCGCCTTGTTGTCGGTCTCCGCGAACGAGCGGTTGAGCTCCGCCTCGGGCACGACCCGCACGCCGAGGTCGAGCAGCTCCACCTCGGCGCGTCCGAGCGCGCGGTGCAGGCCCTCGACGCGCAGCTCCAGCATCCCAGCGTCCTGGTGGCGCGGCAGCGGCGCGGAGAGCGAGCGGTACCACGGGTGCAGCTCGACCGTCGCGGGCTCGACGGAGAGCTCGACGGGATTCTCGAACAGGTAGCGCGCGGCGCTGGTTCCCGGGCGTCGCCCGGGCGCCTTCAGGGCGAGGAAGCCGAGCGCCGTGGCCTCGAGGCGTCGATGGCAGCGCGCCGTCCGCTTGAACACGACCTTGGAGTCCGCGACCACGAAGGCCTTGCCATCGGCCTGCGGATCGTCGCTGACCGTCGGCGCGAGCGCGCGCCAGAGCTCGTCGGCGCCGCAGGGCGCGCGGAACACGCTGTAGCCGAAGGTCATCGGCCCGAGCAGGGGGCCGAGCCCGGCCTCGTCGACTCCGGCGTGGACCCGCAGCTTCGTCACGGCGATCTCAAGCGACTCGCGGCGTGTCGCGGCGCTTGCGCAGGAGGACGAGCAGCACCAGCGCGGCGCTGCCGGTGAGGAGCGAGATCAGCTGCGAGGTCGAGAGCAGGCCGTCGAACCACACGCCGCGGATCGAGTCGCCACGGAAGCGCTCGACCACGAAGCGCAGTGCCGCGTACACGGCGATGCCGAGGAGCGCGACTTGCCCTTCGAAGCGGCGGCGCTTCAGCATCCACAGGCAGACGAGCGCGACGATGAGCGCCTTGATCGACATCATGGGCTGCGTGGCCCACAGGAGCTTGCCCGCGTTCTCGGCGCCGAACAGGCTGTGCTCCGGCAGCGGATCCGGCACGCGCAGCGTCAGCGGGAACGGCAGGTGTTGCCACTTTTCCGGCACGGGCGAGCCGTAGTCGTCGCCGACGAGCAGGCAGCCCACGCGGCCGACGGCCTGCCCGAAGAAGCCCGCGACGAAGCCGCAGTCGGCGGCGTGCAGCACGCGCAGGCCGTGGCGCTTGGCGCACCACATCCCGCCGACCATGGCGCCCGCAAAGCCGCCGTACATCACGAGGCCGCCTTCCCAGACCGCGAGGATGGAAAGCGGATTGGAGAGGTACTCCTCGCCGGTGGGGGAGCCGCGCGCGATCTCGACGACCACGTACAGCAGCCGCGCTCCGGCGACGACGCCGATCAGGATCCACATCGGAATCGCGCCGTA
>CAITGX010000009.1 GCA_903892045.1 uncultured Planctomycetota bacterium
CCTGCGCGCAGGAGCTCGCCGCCTGGATCGAGCGCGACGCCGCCCGCGCGTGAACGCCCAGCCTTGGCTGCTAGACTCCGGCGCGCCATGAGCACCGCCGCACTGCCTCGCATTCACCCCACCGCCGTCGTCGATCCCGCCGCGATCCTCGGTTCCGGTGTCGAGATCGGGCCCTATTGCGTGATCGATGCAGGCGCCACGCTCGGGGACGGCTGCAAGCTCGGCGCGTTCGTGCGCATCCACGGCTGCGCCACGATCGGTGCGGGCACTTCGATCCGCGATCACAGCGTGATCGGCGGCGAGCCGCAGGACGTGAAGTACAAGGACGACCCGTCGCGCGTCGTGATCGGCGCGAACTGCCGCATCCACGAGCACGTCACCGTGCACCGCGGCACGGGCGCAAACACCGAGACCTGGATCGGCGATGGCGTGATGCTCATGGCGAGCTCGCACGTCGGTCACAACTGCCGCGTGGAGGCTGGCGCGATCCTCGTCAACAGCGCGATGCTCGGCGGCCACGTGCACGTCGGCGAGCGCGCGTTCATCTCCGGTGGCGCCGCCGTGCACCAGTTCTGTCGCGTCGGCCGTCTGACGCTCGTCGGCGGCGTCGCGATGGTGACGAAGGATGCGCCGCCGTTCTCGATCGTCGCCGGCTCGTACCCGATCCGCTGGCGCTCGCCCAACACGATCGGCCTGCGCCGCGCGGGGTTCACGACCGAGCAGCGCACCTCGGTGCGCCATGCTCTCTCGCGCATCTTCCGTTCGGGCCAGAGTCCCGCGAAGGTCGCCCACGAGCTCTCGAAGAGCCCCGTGGCCGAGGTCGCCGAGATCGCGCGTTTCGTGCTCGAGTCCAAGCGCGGCGTGTGCGCGGGCCCGGCCGGTGTGCGCGCCGCCTCCGACGACAGCGACGACGCGTTCTAGACGCGAGCGCCGTCCTTGGTCCCGACGCTGCGCGAGTTCCTGCTGCGCCTGCGCGCGCCGCCGCGTTCCACCGCGCAGCCGGTGTCGTTCGCACAGGCGCTCTGGAGTGGCGCGAGCGCGACCCTTGGCCTACTCGGAATACACGCGTTGACGGTGGCGAGCGGACAGCCGCTCCTGATCGGTTCGCTCGGAGCCTCCGCCGTCCTGCTCTTCGCCGCACCCGAAGCGCCGCTTTCACAGCCGCGCAACCTCGTCGGTGGGCACGTGATCTCCGCGCTCGTCGCGGCTTGCACGGTCGCCGCGCTCGGCTCCACGCCGTACACCATCGCGCTGGCGGTCGGTCTCGCCATTCTCGCGATGATGCTCACGCGCACCCTGCATCCGCCCGGCGGTGCCACTGCACTCATCGGAGTGCAAGGCGCCTGCGGATTCTCGTTCGTGCTCGTGCCCGTGCTCGCCAGCGCGCTGGTGCTGCTGGTGACGGCGCTCGTCACCAACAACCTCGCGCGCCAGCGTCGCTACCCGACGCACTGGCTGTGACGTCGCTCGGCGACTAGAGCATCACCGAGAAGCGCAGTGCGTTGGAGAGCGAGGTCGTCGACGGGCTCGCGGGGTCGCGCATCCACCACTGGCAGAAGACGATGTCGCCGGGCAGCAGGGCCGCGGCATTGAACTCCGCCGTCGTGAAGCCGTACGCGTGCGTGCCCGAGCAATCGTTGCCCGAGACCGAGCCGCCGGAGCTCTGCACCACGGTGCGACGGACGGGCTGGGCGACGCACAGCGTGCCGCCTTGGAACGGGACGGCGGTCGCCGTGCTGCCGTGGAACAGCAGTCCAGAGCGCTGGTTCAGCGCGTTGGTGCAGGTGACGACGAACCCGCCGTTCACGTACGAAGGCGTGGCGCCGTTCGTGCCGATCGCGGGCACGCAGCCCGCGGAGTTGACCTTGCCCACGCAGTAGGTCTTGGTCGTGTCGATCTTCAGGCGCGCCACCCCGTGCCGGCGCTCACCGTGGATCATCGAGAATTGACCACCGAGGACGACTCGACCGTCGGCAAGGACATCGACGGAGAACACGCCCGCGTTGGTGTTGGAGTTCTGGGTGTTGAACGTTGGGTCGATCGAGCCGTTGGGCAGCAACCGGATGATTCCGTCCGTGGCCTGTCCGTCGAAGCTCTCGAACCCGCCGCCGAGCAACAGCTTGCCGTCGGGAAGCAGCACGACGTCGGCGATGCCTGAAGCGGCGCCGGTCCCGGGGCTGAAGCTCGAGTCGAGCGCGCCGCTGGGCAGGATGCGCAGGACTCCGCGACGCGCACTGCCGGCGTAGGAGCTGAAGGCGCCGACGAGCAGAATGCGTCCATCGGCCTGGCGGGCGATGTCGTCCACCGTTGCCGAGTTCGCCAAGCCGAAGCCCGTGGTGTTGACGAACGTGCTGTCCAGCGCTCCGTTGGGGCCGAGGTGCGCGATGGACTTGCAGTTGACGCCGCCGACCGTCGAGAAGCTCCCCCCGATCCAAACCGAACCGTTCGACTCGAACTTGACCGCCTGCACGCTGCCGCCAGTGACCCCGATTGTGTTGCCGAAAGTCGTGTCCACCGCGCCATTCGCGAGCAAGCGCGTGACGTCGGGGCGCGCGACTCCGTCGTAGGTGTTGTGCAAACCTCCGATCACGTAGCGCCCGTCCGAAAGCCGGTCGACGGAGACGAGGACGTCATCGGCCCCGCTGCCGGGCTGGAACGATGTATCGAGCGAGCCGTCTGCGTTCAGGCGCAGGATGTTGTTGCGCGCAATGCCGTCGTAGCTGCCAAACACGCCGACGACCGTGATCTTGCCGCTGGGCTCGATGAGCAGGTCGACCACCCCGCAGCTCGAGATCGTCGCGGAGGGAGCAAGCCCGACACCAGCGTTGAAGCCCGAGTCCACGGAACCGTCGACATTGAGGCGCGCGAGTCCGCGGCGCGGCACGCCGTTGAAGTGCGTGAACTCGCCGCCGATCACGAGCTTGCCATCGGGCTGCGCCTTGACCACGTACACGATGCCGTTCGCGCCGCCCGACGGATTGAACGTCGCGTCGATGCCGCCGGTGGTCAGCACGCGCGCCAGCCGTCCGCGCGTCGTGTTCCCGTACTCCGTGAAGTCGCCGCCGATCAGCACCAGCCCCGAGGCATCGAGCTTGACCGCGTGGACTGCGTCGTTCGCTCCGACGTTGGAAAGAAAGCTGGTATCGATCCCGCCGTTCGAGTTCAGGCGCGCGAGACGCGCCCGACCGAAGATCGAGAGGGAGGTGAAGTCCCCGCCGATCAGGACCTTGCCGTCGGCCTGCAAGGCAAGCGAGCGCACGGTGGCGTTCGGGCTCGAGCTGCTGAAGCTCGTATCGAGACTGCCGTCGGCGAGCAGCCGCGCGATGCGAGGCCGGTTGAGGCCGTCCACGGTCGTGAAGCCGCCGCCGACGATCACCTTGCCATCGGGCTGCAGCGCCAGCGCGAGAACCCCGCCGTTGAAGCTCGCTGCAGAGAAGGCCGTGTCGAGGCCTCCGAGCGCGTTGATGCGCACTACGCGCTGGAAGTTGAGGTTGTTCCAGGAAAGGAAGCTGCCTCCGACGAGGATGCTGCCATTGGGCTGCAGCGCGAGGCTCGTGATGTCGCCGTTCGGTCCCGTGCCCGGGTTGAAGGCCGCATCGATCGAGCCGTCCGCGTTGAGTCGCGCGATTCGGTTGCGCAGCACACCGTTGAACGTCGTGAAGGCTCCGGCGATCACGACCTTGCCGTCGGGTTGAACGAGCACGGCGCTGACGCGTGCGTTGGCACCGGTGCCGATGTTGAAGGAGGTGTCCGCGAAGCCGTCGAGGCGCATGCGCGCGATGCGGGGCCTGCCTCAGTTGGCGATCGTGAAGTCGCCGCCAATGATGGCCTTGCCGTCGGATTGCAGCGCGATCGCGTGCACTGCCGCGTCGAGCGCTGTGGCGCCCGAATAGGCGAGATCGCGACGTCCCTGAGAGTCGACGCGCTCGAGGAAGCTGCGGCTCTCCTCGTTGTAGGACGTGAAGTCCCCGCCGAGCAGGATCTTGCCGTCGCTCTGGACTGCGATGGCGCGCACGGTGGCATTGGCTCCGTAGCCGAAGCGGTCATTCTCCCGCGCTCCGTTGAACGTCGGGTCGTTCAGGCCCTCGTCCTGTCCGCGGACCAGCGGAACGAGCAGGGCCAGCGAGAGTGCCAACAGACGAGCGAGAGCGACGAGGGTGCGGAGCATGGGGGGGTGCGATGCAGGGGAAGACGGGACTCGGACACCCTGTCCGAGACCGGGAAAAAGGCTAACGGCATCGGGAAAAATGTGGGGGCGGGGCGTTTTTCCACCTTGGAAAAACCAGTCCCCGGCGCATCCCGAGGCCGGCTCTAGCGAGCGCGCCTCGTGCCTGCGTTCCGCACGAGCAGTGCGAGGCCCTCGCGGGCCTGGCGCAGGAGCTCTCCCGGGCTTCCCACCGTGCGGGCGCGGCGCCAGAGATAGGAGGGGCGCAGGTAGAAGCGCCGCACCATGCGCCGCTTGAGAGCGAGCATGGTGGCGCGGTCGAGAGAGCGCGTGGGGAGCTTCGCGTCGGCGCCGCCTTGGTCCATCACGAGGTCGCGCTCGTCGACGAGGCCGAGCTCGATCGCGCGACGGCGGAACGGCGTGCCGAAGCGCGGCACCGCCATGTTGAGGCTCATGAAGTCGAGCTCGAGCTCGAGCGCGAGGTCGAGCGAGGCCCGCAGCGACTCCTCGGTTTCCTCCGGCAATCCGATGATGAACGTGCCGACGGTGCGCAGCCCGTGCCGTCGCGCGCGCGCGAAGCCCTCGCGCACGTCGTCGAGCGCGTAGCGTTTCTCGTAGCTCGCGAGCACCGCGGGGCTCGCGCTCTCGACGCCCATCATCACCGTGTGGCAACCCGCGCGCCGCATGGCCGCGAGCAGCTCGTCGTCGGAGCGGTCCGGACGCACGTAGGTCGTCCACGACAGGTCGCCGCGCCGTTCGAGTTCCGCGCACAGCTCCAGCCCGCGCCTGCGGTTCACGCCGAAGGTCTGGTCCATGACGAACAGCTCGCGGATGCCGCGCGCGCGCAAGGCATCGATCTCCTCGAGCACGCTGGGCACGGGCCGCGAAGCGTGCCCGAGCGTCGACATCACGCAGAACGTGCACGGATAGGGGCAACCCCAGTCGGTGAGGATCGTCGCGAAGCGCTCCTCGCGCGCGAAGGAGAAGCGGTAGCCGCGCTGCGCGAACAGCTCGTGACGTGGCCGCGGCAGGTCGTACTCGCCGCGCAGCCTGCCCGGATTTCCCACGGTCTCGACGCGCCCGTCCGTGTGGCGCACGGTGGAGCCCCGCACGCTCGCAAGGTCGCGCGCGAGAATCGCGAGCACGTCGGCGCTCACGAAGTCGCCAAGCGCCGCCTCGAGCCACGGCTCCTCCGCCAGCCGCTCGTCCGCCTTCTCGTGCAGCACGTCTCCGAGCGCGATCACGCGCCGGCCGCGCGCCGCCTGCGCCGCGAGGAACGCGCGATCCTCCGGCCACGAGACGGAGCCCACGAGACTCACGATCGCATCCGGCGCGAAGGCGTCGATGCGCCGCTCGGCCGTGGCGACATCGAGCTCTTCCGCGATGCAGTCGAGCACCGCGACCTCGTGCTCCGCCGCCACCCGGCCCGAGAGCATCACGAGGTCGATGGGGTGGAACAGGTAGTTCGACTTCGTGGTCTTCGAGCAGAAGTAGTCGCGGATGTAAGTGTGCCGCCCGGGCGGGTTGAGCAGCAGGACGCGCATCACTCCCTCCGCGGATCGATGCCGTCCTTGCGACGGTCGGGGCGCGGCTCGAGGCTCGCTTCGAAGTCTGTGCCCAGCGCGAGCGCGCGTGCGGACTCGTGCACCTCGTCGACCGAGATCGACATCAGGCACTGGGGCTCGCCGTAGATGCAGCTCGCGACCTTGTTGTCGTGCACGTTGATGCACGGGCTGCAGGCCGGCGGCCGGTACAGCGCGCGCGCGCGCAGGCCGAGCGGTCCGTACATCACCGGCGTCTCGGGCCCGAACAGGCCGAGCGTCGGCGCGCCGATCGCGGCCGCGAGGTGCATTGGGCCGGAGTCGTTGCTGATGACGACGCCCGCGCGCGCGAAGAGCGCCACCAGCTCGCCCAGCGAGAGCTCGCCCGCGAGGTTGATGCAGCGTCGGTCGCCGACGCGCTCGCGGATCACCTCGTTGTAGGCGCGCTCGGAGGGCGAGCCGACGAGCACGACGGGCCAGCGCTCGCGCGCCAGCCAGCGCTTGCCGAGCTCGATGAAGTTTGCCGCGGGCCAGCGGCGCTCGAGAGACAGCTCGCCGGCGTTGGGGTTGAGCACCACGAACAACTCGTCCTCGCCGATGCCGTGGCGCTCGAGCAGCGCCGCCGCGCGCGCCTCCTCGTGCTCGTCGAAGTAGCGCGGGCGCAGCTCGTCGGCCGTGACGTTGTGACCGTCCTCGCCGCCGGCGAGCGCGCGGAAGTTGCGGGCAACATGCCAGTAGCGGTTGAACATCACCGTGTCGGTGTGGAACCCGCCGCGCCACACGCTCGGGCTGGCGAAGCCGTGGCGGCGGGGGGCGCCGGACAAGAGCGACACGATCGAGGAGAAGCGCGTGAAGAACTCGAAGTCGTACACCGCGTCGAAGCGCTCGCTGCGCAGCTCGCTCACGAGCCGCGCGATGCGGCGCGCGACGTGCAGCCAGCCGGCGTTGCCGACCTCGAGCGTGCGCACGTGGTCGAAGACTCCGAGACCGCGCGCGAACTCGGCGTTCCCGGCGAGCGTCAGCAGGGTCACTTGCGCGAACGGGTGACGCTTGCGCAGCGTCGCGATGGCGGGCGTGAGCAGCTGCAGGCTGCCGAGGCCCCAGAACTTGATCGCGAGCACGCGCTTGGGCGGATACTCGGCTTCGCGCTCGCGCACGAGCCGCACAGGCTGCAGGAGCGCGCAGGCGGCGACGCCGAGCGCCTGGTCCGCCCGCTGCAGGGCCTTCATGCCGATGCTCGTCGCCACGGGCGCGAGTATAGCCCGGCGTCGCTGTGGCCGGGGTCCGCGGCGCTGCTACCCTGCGCGTCGCATGCATGTCCGCGCCCGCACCGCGCTGCTCCTCGCCATCGCGTTCGTCTCGGGCGCGGCCGCGCTCGTCTACGAAGTCGTCTTCTTCCGCGGCTTCGGTCTCGCGTTTGGCGTAGCGAGCCACGCCGTCGCCGCCGTGGTCGGCGCATTCCTGTTCGGACTGGGCCTCGGTGCGTGGCTCGGGGGCAAGTGGCTCTCTCGCGCGCGGCCCCTGCGCGCGTACGTGGCGATCGAGCTTGCGATCGCTGTCTACGGACTCGCGGCGCCGAGCCTGATGCGCCTCGTGCGCGAGGCCGCGGAGCGTGGCGAGCTCGGACTCGGCTCGCCGCTCGTCGCCGTGCCGGCGGCGTTCGCGTTGCTCGCCTGGCCGACACTCTGCATGGGCGCGACGTTTCCGCTGCTCGGCCGCGCGATCGCGCAGGGCACTCGCGCGACGTGGTCGAGCGTCGGCTGGCTGTACGCGCTCAACACGCTCGGAGCCTGCGCCGGTGCGCTGCTCGCGGCCTACGCGCTGCTCCCCGCGCTCGGGCTCTCTCGCACGACACTGGTTGCCGTCGCGGGGAACGTGGCGGTCGCGCTGCTCGCGGCGCTGCTTGCACGCGGCGAGACGAACCATGGACAGGACGTGTCCGAAGTCGCGGTCGCGGACTCGGCCGCACCCGCGCCGCATGCCGTGCTGTTTTCCGCAGTCGCGCTGCTGGGTGCGTCGTCCTTGGCGCTGCAGGTGCTCGCCAACCGCGTCCTGCATTCGCTGCTCGGCGGCACCGTGTACGTCTTCGCGGCCATCGTCGCGGTGTTCCTGTTCGGCATCGCGGCCGGCGGCGCGGCGGGAGGGCACCTCGGGCAGCGCGCGCGTCGCCCCGCGACCCTGCTGGGCGTGCTCGCACTGGCGTTCGCGCTGTCCATCGGCGTGGGTCTCGTCGCGCTGCGCCAGCGCGCGGGCGGCGAGGATCTGCTGTTCGGTCCGGACAACATCTCGCTGCTCGAGCCGGGCGAGTGGGTGAGCGAGTACCCGCCCTCGCGCTACCTGCGGCTGGCGGTCGAGCTTTCGGCGCTCGCGTTGCTCGTGCCCACGTTTCTCTCGGGCGCGTTCTTTCCGGCGGCGCTCGCGTGGGCGCGAGCCTCGCGCGCGGAGCTTGGCGCCTCGCTCGGGCGCGTGTACCTGTGGAACACCCTCGGATCGATCGCCGGGTCCCTGCTCGCGTCGTTCGTGTTGCTGCCGCTGCTCGGCCTGCGCGGCTCCTTCGCGTTCGTGATCGGGCTCCCGGTCGTCGCGGGCGTCGGGCTCCTGTGGAGCGCGGCAGCGCGCAGCGAGGGCTCTGGACGCACCCTGCGCTTCGGCGCGCTGCTCGCGGGGCTGTGCGGCCTGTTCGCGCTCCTTCCCGGCCACCCGCCAGGGACACGCGAGGAGATGCGCACGGTGTTCGCGGCCGACTCGCCGGCCTCGAGCGCCAAGGTGCAGGAGTTCCTCGACGTGACGGAGCCCGAGCCGATCCGCAACTTGCGCGTCAACGGCAAGACCGTGGCCTCGTCGATCTTCATCGACCGTCGCCTGCAGTACCTGCTCGGCGCGATCTCCACGCTCGCGCATCCCGAGCCGCGCAAGCTCGCCTGCATCGGGCTCGGCACGGGCATGACCTCGGCCGCCATGGCGATCTGCGGGGGTGAGCTCGTGGTCGTGGAGATCAGCCCAGCCGTGATCGAGGCGGCGCGGCGCTTCGAGGCGTGGAATGGCGCGCTGCATTCGCGGGCGGACGTGCGCATGGTGGCCGATGACGGCCGAGCGTGGCTCGCGCGCACGGACGAGCGCTTCGACGTGATCTCGGCCGACCCCATCGATCCGTGTGTCAGCGGCTCAGCCTACCTCTACACCGAGGAGTACTACCGGCTCGGGCGCGCGCGGCTTGCGCCGGGCGGGCTGATGTCGCAGTGGATTCCGCTGTACGACCTCGCTCCGAGCGACATCGCTGGCATCGTGCGCACATTCCGGCGCGTGTTCCCGCACGCGACCGCGTGGGTCACGGGCTACGACATGCTGCTGCTCGGGGGCGAGGGGCCGCTCGAGATCGAGCTGCCGCGCGTCGCCGAGCGCATGGAGGACCCCGCGGTGCGCGAGCTGCTCGCCGACGTTGGCATCGAGTCCGCTGAGGAGCTCCTCGGCTGCTGCTTCGCGGGCGAGACGGACCTCGCTGCCATCGAGGCCCATGCGGAGCGGGCCAACACCGACGACGACCCGTGGATCGAGTTCCACGCTCCGCTCGCGGCCTATGGCAGCTACCCGCTGCTCGCGTACCGCTGGCTGGCCGCCGGCGAGGACCCGCCGCCCGCCGTCGGGGTCGACCGCTTCCAGCGCGAGGCGCTGCTCGCCGAGCGCCGCCGCCTCCAGCAGGGCGCGCTCGACTTCGTGACCGACATCGAGTCCGGCGCCGGCTTCGGTGCCGCACGCACGCGCTACATCGAGTTCCTGCGCCGACCCTGACGACCCATCTCGGGCGCCGGACGGGGCTTGGGGCGACTCCTCCCGGTGAGCGAGGCGGAGCGTGGGGCGCGGGCGTCCCGCCGCTAGACTCTGGCCGCCCGGCGCGCCCTGTCCTCCCGCGCCGGCCACCTCCACGGAGATCGAGCGCTCGAATGTGCGGCTTCATCGGCATCTACGGTCCCAACGGCAGCGACGTGGCCCTCGAGATCTACGAAGGCCTGCTCGCGGTGCAGCACCGCGGCCAGGACGCGTCCGGCATCACGACCTTCACGGACAAGTTCCACGTCAAGAAGGGCCTCGGACTCGTCCGCGACGTGTTCAACGAGCGCAACATGGCGCGCCTGCGCGGCCCGATTGGCGTCGGCCACGTGCGCTACCCGACCGTCGGCGTCGGTTCCGACGAGGACGTGCAGCCGTTCCACATGGTGTTCCCCATGGGCATCGCCATGGCGCACAACGGCAACGTCACGAACTTCCTCGAGCTCAAGGAGCGGCTCGCGCTCAAGGGCGTGCGCCTCGGCTCCTCGTGCGACGTCGAGGTGATCTTGTACGTGTTTGCGCGCGCCCTCGCCGACCGCGTCAAGCCGACGCAGAAGCCGACGCCGGAGGACGTGTTCGCCTCGGTCAAGGTCGTGCACGAGAAGGTCAAGGGCGCCTATTCCGTCGTCGCGATCCTCGCGGACGGCGGCATGGTGTGCTTCCGCGACCCGTTCGGCATCAAGCCGATCGTGTTCGGACAGAGGCAGACCGAGCAGGGCACGAGCTACGCCTGCGCCAGCGAGTCGGTGGTGCTCGACGTCAACGGCTACGACCGCACGCTCGACATCGGCCCCGGTGAGTGCGTCTATGTCGACGCCGCGCGCACGATCCACCAGCGCAAGCTCGGCGACAAGCCGCATCGCCCCTGCATCTTCGAGTGGGTCTACTTCGCGCGTCCCGACTCGATGCTCGACGATATCTCCGTCTATCGCACGCGGCGCCGCTTCGGCAAGGAGCTCGGCGACCAGTGGAAGCGCGAGGGCGCGCCGGTGCCGGACGTCGTCATCCCGATTCCCGACAGCTCGCGCGAGGCCGCGATGTCGATGGCCGAGGCCATCGGCGTCCCGTACCGCGAAGGCCTCGTCAAGAACCGCTACATCGGCCGCACCTTCATCATGCCGAGCCACGGCGCGCGCACGAGCTCGGTGCGGCGCAAGCTGAACACGATCCCGCTCGAGTTCGCCGGCAAGGACGTGCTGCTCGTCGACGACTCGATCGTGCGCGGCAACACCTCGCGCCGCATCGTGCAGATGGCTCGCGACGCGGGTGCGCGCAAGGTCTACATGGCCGTCACCAGCCCGCCGCTCGTGAGCCCGTGCCCCTACGGCATCGACATGGCGACCAAGACTGAGTTCGTCGCGACCAACCGCTCGATCGAGGAGATCGCGCGCGAGATCGGCGTCGACCACCTCGTCTACCTCGACCGCGAGGCCATGAACGAGGCGGCGCGGGCCGGCAACCAGAAGATCGAGAAGTTCTGCAACGCGTGCTTCACCGGCGACTACCCGACCGGCGACGTCACCCGCGAGATGCTGATGGCGATCGAAGGCGAGCGCTGCGACGCCCAGCGCGCCATCACCGCCGAGCCCGCTCAGACCTGAGCGGCCCGCTTCCACGCCGCGAGCGTCCGGGGCCCCGCGCGGCCTCGGGCGCTCGCGCTGTTTCCAGCGGGCCGCGCCGTGGCGCCGCGGGGCACGAACTTGCTTTCCACGCGGCCGCGACTAGCCTCCAAGGGGTCATGAGCACCGTCAGCGTCCTTGCGCAGCCGGCCTTGGTGCTGAACTCGTCGTGGCTCCCGATCGACACGACGACCGCCTACGACGCGCTGCGGCTCATGTTCAACGGCGCCGCGAAGGCCGTGGTGCCCGAGAGCTACGAGCTGCACGGCTTCGACAGCTGGGTGAGCCTCGCCGTCGCGCCCGACGAGCCCGTGATCCGCACGGTCAAGCTGCGCATCAAGGTCCCCGAGATCGTGGTGCTCACGCACTTCAGCGGCCAGCCCAATCCCGCCGCGTCCTTCAGCCGCCGCAACCTGTTCCGGCGCGATGACAACCGCTGCCAGTACTGTGGCCGCCGTCCCGGCACGAAGGAACTCTCGATCGACCACGTGTTCCCCCGCGCACGCGGCGGCCGCAGCTCGTGGGAGAACTGCGTGCTCGCGTGCACGGACTGCAACCACAGGAAGCGCGATCGCACGCCCGAGGAAGCGGGCATGCGGCTCTTGAAGCAGCCTGTGAAGCCGCGCTGGTCGCCGATCCTCGAGGTGCCGGTCGGACGCGTGCGCCAGAGCTGGGCACGCTTCGTGAGCGACGCGTACTGGGACGTCCACCTCGAGCCGTGAGCGCGGGGCGGCCCGCTCCGCTCACAGCTCGGGCTCGCGCGATTCCCTCTCGTCGCCCTTGCGAGCCTTTTCGGTCATCGTGGCGTCGGTGAGCAGCAGGATGCTCGCCACCGAGACAGCGTTCTCGAGCGCGATGCGCACGACCTTCGCGGGGTCGACGATGCCGGCCTCGAACAGGTCGACGTAGCGCTGCGCGGCCGCGTCGAAGCCGATGTTGCCGCCCGCCGCTCGCACACGGTCGATCGCCACGCCGCCGTCCGCGGCGGAGTTCTCGGCGATCTGGCGCGCCGGCGCCTCGAGCGCATGGCGCAGGATCGAAATGCCCGTGCGCTCGTCGCCAGAGCTCGCGCTCTCCTCCGGCGCCAGCGCGTCGGCGAGCTTGAGCAACGCGAGCCCGCCGCCGGGCACGATGCCCTCCGCGATCGCGGCCTTGGTGGAGCTGATCGCGTCGTCGAGCGCGTCCTTGCGCGCCTTCATCTCGCTCTCGGAGGGTGCGCCCGCGCGCACCACCGCCACGCCGCCCGAGAGCTTGGCGAGGCGTTCCTCGAGCTTCTCGCGGTCGTAGTCGCTCGTCGTCTGCTCGATCTCGGTCCGCAGCTGCGCGACTCGCGCCGCGATGCGCGCCGGATCGCCGCCGCCGCCGATCAGCGTGGTCGAGTCCTTGTCGACGACGATGCGCCGCGCGCGCCCGAGCTGCTCGAGCCGCACATGCTCCAGGCCGGCGCCCAGTTCCTCCGAGAGCAGCTGCGCGCCCGTCAGGATCGCGATGTCCTGCAGCATCGCCTTGCGCCGGTCGCCGAAGCCGGGCGCGCGCACCGCGCAGGTGGTCAGCACGCCGCGAATGCGGTTCACGACCAGCGTCGCGAGCGCCTCGCCCTCGACATCCTCGGCGACGAACAGGATCGGGCGTCCCGACTTGGCCACGTCTTCGAGCAGTGGAATCAGGTCCTTCAGCAGGTGGAGCTTGCGGTCGGTCACGAAGACGAGCGCGTCCTCCAGCGCGACTTCCATGCGCGCCGTGTCGGTCACGAAATACGGCGAGAGGTAGCCGCGATCGAACTGCAGCCCTTCGACGATCTCGAGCGTCGTCTCGGTGGTCTTGGACTCCTCGACCGTGATGACGCCGTCGCCGCCGAGCTTCTCGAGCGCGTCCGCGACCAGCTCGCCGATGGCCGGGTCGTTGTGCGCGGAGATGGTCGCCACCTGCGCCTTCTCGAGGCGTGTCCGCACGGGCCGCGAGATGGACTTCAGCGCTTCCTTCGCGATGCGCAGGCCGCGGTCGAGCCCGCGCTTGAGGTCGATCGCGCTCGCGCCCGCCGCCACGTTGCGCACACCGTCCGCGAAAATCGCGTGCGCGAGCACCGTCGACGTGCTCGTGCCGTCACCGACCGCGTCTCCGGTGCGCTCCGCGGCCTGCCGCAGCATCTGCGCGCCGAGGTTCTCCTCCGGATCCTCGAGCTCCATCTCCTTGGCGATCGTCACGCCGTCGTTGCATACGACCGGCGCGCCCCAGCGCTTCTGGATCAGCACCGACTTCGATTTGGGCCCGAGCGTGATGCGCACCGCGTCGGCGAGTCGCTCCGCTCCGTGCAGGATCTTCTCTCGCGCCTCGCTCTCGAACAGGACCTGCTTGGCCGTCATGGAAGCCCCCTTGCGCCTCGGACGCGGGCGCACGCCATGCCTTCTTCTGGCCCGCGCAGGGGCGCCGCCGCAGTGCCCCGACTGCGTAGCGGGAGCTGCGCGCTAGTGCGGTCGAGCGGCGATGAAGGCGCCGATGCGGCCGGCGCGCGGCGCACCGCCGTGCGTGACCTCGCGGCGGTGGGACGGCAGCTCGTCGGCGTCGAGGTAGGTGCAGCGATCGGAGACGTCGATGCGTGCGCAGCTGCCGCGCTCGAGCTGGAGCCGCGCGGCCACTCGCAGGTCGACGTGCGGCCGGCACCCGGGTCGCGCGTGGATCGCGGCGGCGAGCCCCGCGCGCTCGAACTGCTCCGCGACCTCCGGTCCCATCTCGCAGCTCTCGAGCGACAGGCATGGACCGATGGCCGCGGCCTCGGGGCGCGCTCCGAGGCGCTCGAGCGCCGCTGGAATCACGCCCGCTACGAGCCCGCGCCAGCCCGCATGGATCGCGGCGACACGCCGGCCATCGGCGCTCGCCACGAGCACGGGCACGCAGTCGGCCGTGTAGACGAGCGCGAGCCGGTCCGTGCGGCCGCTGGTCCAGGCGTCGCCGTCGAGCCCA
>CAITGX010000010.1 GCA_903892045.1 uncultured Planctomycetota bacterium
ACGTTCCAGTTCGACATGAACGCGTGGGCGCGCTCGGGCGTCGACGCGCAGCTCGTGCCGGGCGCGGACGTCCACTGCCAGTACTGGTACCGCGATCCGGGCCTCGCGGGCCCGAACAAGACCGGCCTCTCGGACGCGCTGCGCTTCACGCTGCAGCCCTGACCGGTCGGCCCGCCGCTGCGGACATGGTGCGGGGTCGGTCGCTCTCGACGAGCGGCCGACCCCGTGTTCGTGTGCAAGTCCCGGACGCGCCCCGAAGGCCCGCACTTGTGCGTAGGCCGCGCCGAGCGCCACCACGCCTTCGGCAGGGACGTTATCCTGTTGCAGGTCCGGTGGTTTCCGCCGGAGCGTGCTGGCCCCCCCGCCGACCCAAGCCCCTCCGCCCAGCGGACGCAGGTGTTCCATGAGCCAGTCGATTGTCATGCCGTTCGATGAGCCGGCGCTGCTGCGCGTCCGCGAGGGCCGTGTGCAGGAGGCGACCACGCGCGCGGCCACGCTGCTGGGGACTTCGCGCCGCGAGCTCGTCGACCGGGAAGTCGAGGAGCTCGTGCCCGGCCTCGCGGGCGGTCGCACGATCGAGGCCCGCCGCTCCGACGGCAGCTCGGTGCGCTGCAAGGTGCGCGAGCTCTCGGAGGGCTGCTACACGCTGCACTACCGCCCGGAGACGCAGGAGATCGCCGACCTCTTCGAGGCCCAGCGCGAGATCGTCGAGCGCATCGTGCGCGGCGACTCCGTGGAGGAAGTGCTCGGCTCGATCGCGGTGCT
The DNA here is from genome assembly GCA_903892045.1 of uncultured Planctomycetota bacterium. GTDB lineage: Bacteria > Planctomycetota > UBA1135 > UBA1135 > F1-120-MAGs118. The sequence goes on from CAITGX010000010.1 coordinate 766, forward strand.
CGCGGAAGAGCACGTGCCCGGCGGCATGCGCTGCTCGATCCTCGTGCTCGACGAGAAGGAGGGCGTGCTGCGCACGATGGGCCAGCCGTCGCTGCCGCGCGACTTCGTCGCAGCGATCGACCGGCTCGTCCCGGCCTACGGCAAGGCCTCGTGCGGGCACGCAGCGGCCGAGGGCGTGCAGGTGCTCACCACGCGCATCGAAGGCGACCCGTGGTGGAAGGACTTCGCCGCGTTCATGGCGGGCTACGGCATCGAGGCTTCGTGGTCGAGCCCGATCCTCTCCCCGCGCAACGGGCGCACGCTCGGCACGTTCGGCATGTACTACCCTGCGCCGCGCTTTCCAACGCCGGCCGAGCTGTACCTGATCGAGAGCTTCACGCACCTCGCGGCGCTCGCCATCGATCGCCACCACGCGGACCTCGTGCGCGCCGCCCACGTGAACCTGCTCGAGACCGCGCGCCTGCGCGACACGTTCTTCGCCACGGTCGCCCACGACTTCCGCACGCCGCTGCAGTCGGTCGTGATGGGGCTGAACAGCCTCGAGACGCTCGTCGACCGGCGCGACCCCGAGCAGCTGCGCGCGATCGGCTATGTGCGCGACGCCGCGGCGCACCTGCTCGATGTGGCGAATGACGTGACGCAGCTGGCGCGACCGGCCGCGGAAGTGACGCTCGAGCGCGAGCTGCAGGGCATGCGCGAGATCGCGCTGGCGGCGATCGCGGTCGTGCAGGAGCAGGCCGTGCGCAAGCAGGTGACGCTCGAGCTCGCGACGCGTGGTGAGCTGCCGCTCGTGCACGTCGATGGTCGCCGCATCCGCCGCGCGGTCGTCAACCTGCTCGCGAACGCCGTCTCGTATTCGCCGCGGGGCAGCAGCGTGGTCGTCGAGCTGCGCTTCGAGCCGGCGGCGAGCGTCGTGCAGCTCTCGGTCAAGGACTCGGGGCCCGGGCTCCCGGCCGGACGCGAGTACCTCGTCTTCGAGCCGTTCGTGCAGGTCGGCGAGCAACGCCAGCGCGCGGGCGGCATCGGCCTCGGGCTCGCGATCGTCAAGCGCTTCGTCGAGGCCCACGGCGGCCGCGTCGGCGTGCAGTCGGAGCCCGGCAAGGGCTCGCGCTTCTGGCTGCGGCTGCCGGCCGATCCCTCGGCGATTCCGGTGCAACTCCCGACGGCGCGCACGGCACCCGCCGTGCGGCCCGCAGCCGGCACGGAGAGACCGATCGAAGGCCTGCGCATCCTGGTCGCCGACGACGACGAGCTCCTGCGCAGCGTGCTGAAGAGCGGCCTCTCGCGCGCCGGCGCGAAGGTGACCGAGGTCGCCGACGGAAACGCGGCCCTCGCGGAGCTCAGGACGCACGCCTACGACGTGCTGCTGCTCGATGGCTGGATGCCCAACGGCGATGCGGCCACCGTGCTCGAACAGGTGGCCGGCGACGACGGTCCGGCCATCGTCGTCCTCACCGGCGGCGAACCCACGGCGGCGGACGGCCGGAGCTTCGCGGCGCTCGGCGCAGCCGCGGTCGTGCACAAGCCGATCCGGATTCACGACCTCGCCGTGGAGCTCGCGCGCGCGGTGGGCTCTCGCAGGGGCCGCGCCGCGGCTCGGCCCTAGGCGCGGACGGCGATACCGGCGGCGACCGGCGCCGTGCGGGCAAATCGGACCCCGTTCGCACCTCGCAAGCGACGGTACGGAGAGGCCGAATCGCTGCGGGGCCACATCGAGGCGCAGTGCGCCAGCGAGTCGGCTGCCCGAACGGCGCTCCTCGTGACGTCGCGCGGACGCGGGCCGTGCGTGGCGCACCCCGGATCGCTTCCCGACCGAAGGGCGTCGAGCCGTGCGCAGCCGCCTCGGATCCATCGCTCTCTTCCGTCGCGCCCTACTCAGCGAGGCGCGTCGAGCCCGGATGAGCGCGCGGTGGTCCCGGCAGCCGCGTATCCTGCGCGCCACGGAGACCTGCCCCCCATGACCTCCCACCCGCTCCCGCCGCGTCAGCGCTACTGGCGTCGCAACGTGCGCCTCGTGGCGCTCCTGCTCGTCCTGTGGTTCGCGGTCTCCTACGGCGCCGCGATCCTGTTCGCGCCGTGGCTCAACGGAATTCGCATTCCCGGCACGGGCTTCCGGCTCGGCTTCTGGATGGCCCAGCAGGGCTCGATCCTCGCCTTCGTCGCGCTGATCTTCGTCTACGCGCGGCGCATGGACCGCATCGAGCGCGAGGAAGGCCTCGAAGAGCGCGACGAGGAGGGCTCGCGATGAACGTGCAAGCCTGGACCTTCGTCATCGTCGGCCTTTCGTTCGCGCTGTACATCGCGATCGCGCTGTGGAGCCGCGCGAAGTCGACCGGCGAGTTCTACGTCGCCGGAGGCGGCGTGTCGCCGGTCGCCAACGGGCTCGCGACCGCTGCCGACTGGATGAGCGCGGCGTCGTTCCTCTCGATGGCCGGCATCATCTCGTTTTCGGGCTACGACGGCTCCGTGTACCTGATGGGCTGGACGGGCGGCTACGTGCTGCTCGCGCTGCTGCTCGCGCCTTACCTGCGCAAGTTCGGCAAGTTCACGGTGCCCGACTTCGTCGGCGACCGCTACGCGTCGCAGGTCGCGCGCATCGTCGCCGTGGTGTGCGCGCTGTTCGTCTCGTTCACCTACGTCGCTGGCCAGATGCGCGGCGTGGGCGTGGTGTTCTCGCGCTTCCTCGAGGTCTCGATCGACACCGGCGTGATGATCGGCATGGGACTGGTGCTGTTCTACGCCGTGCTCGGGGGCATGAAGGGCATCACGTACACGCAGGTCGCGCAGTACTGCGTGCTGATCTTCGCCTACCTTGTGCCCGCGATCTTCATCTCGATCCAGATGACCGGGAATCCCGTGCCGCAGCTCGGTTTCGGCGCCGCGGAGACGGGCTCGGGCCTACCGCTGCTCGACCGACTCGACGGCCTGCACGCGGAGCTCGGCTTCGCGCCCTACACGAGCGGCTCGAAGTCGATGGTCGACGTGTTCTTCATCACCGCGGCGCTGATGGTCGGCACCGCGGGCCTGCCCCACATCATCGTGCGCTTCTACACGGTGCCGAAGGTGCGCGACGCGCGCTGGTCGGCAGGCTGGGCGCTGCTCTTCATCGCGCTGCTCTACATGACGGCTCCGGCCGTGGCAGCCTTCGCGCGCACGAATCTGATCCAGACCGTCTCGGGCAAGGAACACGCGACGCTTCCCGAGTGGGTCGGCAAGTGGGAGCAGACGGGGTTGATCCGGTTCGACGACAAGGATGGCGACGGGCGCGTGCGCTACGTCGGCGATGCGGCCGCGAACGAGCTCACGATCGACAAGGACATCATGGTGCTCGCCAACCCCGAGATCGCGGGCCTGCCGGACTGGGTGGTGGGGCTCGTGGCGGCGGGTGGCCTCGCGGCGGCGCTCTCGACGGCGGCCGGGCTGCTGCTCGTCGTGTCTTCCGCGATCAGCCACGACCTGCTCAAGCGCGCCCTGATGCCCGGGATCAGCGAGCACGGAGAGCTGCTCGCCGCGCGCGTCGCCGCCGCGGTGGCCGTGATCGCCGCGGGCTACGTCGGCATCCATCCTCCGGGCTATGTCGCCGAGGTCGTCGCGTTCGCGTTCGGCCTCGCGGCGTCGTCGTTCTTCCCCGCACTCGTGCTCGGAATCTTCTCGCGCCGCATGAATGCCGCCGGCGCGATCTGCGGCATGCTCGCCGGGCTCGCGTTCACCTCCGCGTACATCGTGCACTTCAAGTTCCTCGCTCCGGAGACGAACAACGCCGCGCACTGGCTCTGGGGCATCTCACCGGAGGGCATCGGCACGCTCGGGATGCTCGTGAACTTCGCCGTCGCGATCGTCGTGGCACGCTTCACGCCGCCGCCGAGCGAGGAGGTGCAGCGTCTCATCGATCGCATCCGCGTCCCGCGCGGCGCGGGCGAGGCCCACGAGATCTCCGCCTAGAGTTCGCATGCGGACCTTCGGACTCGCGCTCACGCTCGCGTTGCTCTGCGGCTGCGCGGCGCGGCAGCGGCCGTCGAGTGTTCTGGTCGAGTACGCCGGGCATCGCGAGCGAGTCGCTTCGATCGAGGAAGCGCTGCGACGCGCGCAGGAGAGCGGTGCGGAGCGCGTGGAGGTGCTCTTGGCGCCCGGAGTGCACACCGTGCGACGCGGGCTCGTGTGGCAGGGCGAGGGACCGGCGCTCGTGCTGCGCTCGGAAGATGCGTCGCGTCCGGCGACGCTGAGCGGCGCTCTCGAAGTCGCGGCTCCGGTCTGGCGGCCTGCACGCGAGGCCGTCCTGGCGCAGCTGCCCGAGCGAGCTCGCGAGCATGTGCGCACGCTGTCGCTCGATCACGGCGAACTCTCGGCCTGGCAGGGCGGACTCGGCGGACCGACGCACAGCGGTCATGCGGTCGAGGTGCGCGCCGCGCGCTCGCGCGTGCACGTCGGCTCCAGCGAGCTCGCGCTCGCACGCTGGCCCGACGAGGGCTTCGCGGCGCTCGGCGTGCTGGTCGACGGCGGCTCGGCGCCACGCAACGCCGAGGACGACATTCCGCTCGCCCAGCGCAAGGTCGAGGCGCCGCGTGGGGCGCGCTTTGTGCCCGCGGAGCGTGAGCGTGCGCGGCGCTGGGCCGTGGCCTCGGGCGCGTGGGCGCACGGCTACTGGAACTGGGACTGGTCGGACGAGGTGCTGCCGATCGAGAGCGTGAGCGCGGACGGCGAGGTGAAGCTCGCGCTGCCCCACCGCTACGGCGTCGCGGCGCGCGGGCGCTTTGCGGTGCTCAACGTGCTCGCGGAGCTGGATCGTCCCGGTGAGTGCGTCATCGACGAGGAGCAGGGCCTGATTCACGCCTGGATCGACGCGGCACAGCAGTCCGATCCCGTCGCCATCACGCTCCTCGACGAGCCCTTGCTGAGGATCGAGACGAGTTCCGAAGTGGCCATTCAGGACGTGTCGTTCTCGGGCACACGCTCGGCGGCCATCGAAGCGCGCGATGTCGCTGGCCTGCGAGTCGAGCGCTGCTCGTTCGCGCTCATCGGAACGCGCGCGATCGACGTGGAGGGCGGTCGCGCCGAGATTGCCCACTGCCAGCTCGATCGTATCGGCGGCATGGGCGTGCGGCTCGTCGGCGGGGACCGTCCGAGTCTCACGCCCGCAGGACATGTGGTGCGCGACTCGCGCTTCACGCGCTGCGGAGACCTGCAGCGGACCTACCACCCGGCGATCGACCTCGACGGCGTCGGGAGCGCGGCGCTGCACAACGAGATCTCGGACCTGCCTCACATCGCGATCCGCTACATGGGCAACGAGCACCGCATCGTCGGCAATCTCGTGCACCACGTGGTGCTGGAGACTGGCGACGCGGGCGCGATCTGCACGGGTCGCGACTGGACGGGGCATGGCAACCTGATCGAGGGCAACCTCGTGCACTCGATTCCTGGCAGCGAGGAGCGCTTCCAGAACGCGGTCTACATCGATGACATGTCGAGCGGCGTGACCGTGCGCGGCAACCTGTTCGCGAACTGCAACTGGGGCCTGCTCGTCGGCGGCGGGCGCGACGTGCTCGTCGAGAGCAACGCCTTCGTGCGCTGCGGCAAGGCCATCTCCTACGACGCGCGCGGAGTGGGCTGGATGGCGCCCCACATCGCGGATCCTGCGACGTCGACCCTGCACCGCCGTCTCGCGGCGATGCCGATCGACCGCGAGCCCTGGAAGAGCCGCTATCCCTCGCTCGGCTCGTACTTGACGGATCGCTTCGGACGACCGGTCGGAGGCGTGGTGCGCGAAAATCGGCTGGTGTCGACGCCGCTCGGCCGCATCGACGACCGCGAGTGCGTGGCTGTGCTCGACAACGCCGAGGTCGCGTGCGGACACTGCGAGCTCGAGTCGCTCGTGAGTGCCGCTCGCGTGGGCTCCGTCGACGTCGGCGGGGTGCGCGTCGGCCCGGTCGGCCCGCGGCCCCGCTAGCGCGGCCGAGCGGCGGACACGGCGTACAGCAGCGCCACCAGCGCGAGCGGACCTGCGATCAGCGCCACCCAGTCGAGGTGCTCGCGCGCGAGGACGGAATAGCCGACCGCCAGCGTCCCGAATCCGAGTGCGCCGACCCACGGGCGCTTCCAGGCGACCGCGACGAGCCCGAGGCAGGCGAAGTTCGGAAGCAGGTGCATCGTGAGCGCCACGGCACGCTCGCCGAAGCCCGCGTGGCCTTCGAACGCATCGAACGCGAACAGGCCGAGAAACAGCGCGATGGCGATGCCGCCGAGACGGGGCAACCACAGCAGGACCGGACTTGTCCGCGACACCACGCTGCGAGCGTAGCGCCGAGTCGACGTGGGACCAGCCGGGCCGCAGTCCGGTTTCGACCACGAAACAGGTCCCATGGCACCGCCCTAGGGACGAGCGCGGCCCGGCGAAGCCGCTCCACGACAAGGTGGACGGTACCGCCGCGCGCGGGAGTCCTGCGGGCGTCGAGCCCCGGAACTCAGGCCACCTACCGAGCGAGGAGCCTTGCTACCCTAGGACCGCGGAGGGCGCGGCCGACACGCGTGCTCCGAGGCGGGACGGAGGACCATGTACGGACTCATCAACAAGGCGGTCGAGGGGCTGGTGCGCCAGCGCTTCGGCGACGCTATGTGGCATCGGATCCGGAGCGGGGCCAACCTGCCGGACGAGCCGTTCCTCTCCATGGAGCAGTACCCCGACGCGACGACCTACGCGCTCGTCGGCTCGGCTACCAAGGAGCTCGGTGCGAGCTCGGAGGACATCCTCAAGGAGTTCGGACGCTTCTGGATGACCTACACGGCCGAGCTCGGCTACAGCGAGTTGCTGCGCAGCTCCGGGCGAACGCTGCCCGAGTTCCTGCGCAACCTCGACGCCCTGCACACGCGCGTGCAGATGGCCATGAACCACCTGCGGCCCCCGAGCTTCGCCGTGACGGAGGAGACCGCGGACTCGCTCGTGCTCCACTACTACTCGGAGCGCGCGGGGCTCGCGCCGCTCGTGATCGGCATCCTCGAGGCACTGCAGGATCGCTTTGACGTGTCGATCGACATCCGCCACGCACGCGCGAGCGAGCCGCGCGAGCACGACGTGTTCCACCTGAAGTGGCGTTCGCGCGCGGCGGCATGAACGAGTCCGGCGAGGTCCGGTTGGCCACTTGGCAGCTCGAGGCAGCCCTGCTGCGTCGGCTGTTCCCGTTCGGTTTTTCGGTGGATGCCAGCGGAAAGCTCGTCGCCACCGGAGAGCGCTGGGGCTCGTTTGCGCCCCAGGTCGCCCTCGGCGCGAGCTTCGACGCCCTGTTCGTCCCGCTGCGCCCGCTCGGCATCACGGGACTCGCGCAGCTGCGTTCGATCGATGGCGAAGCCGTGTTGCTCAAGCTGGCGGGAAGACCGGGCTTCGAGCTGCGCGGCCAGTTCGTCGGCGACGGCGACGTGCTGCACTTCGTCGGCGGTCCGTGGATGGCGAATCTCGGCACCCTGACGGCGCTCGGCCTCGAGCTGCGCGACTTCCCACCGCACGACCCGCGCGGCGACCTGCTGGTGCTGCTGCAGGCACAGGAGACCTCGCTGGCCGACATGCGCGCTCTCGCGAGCAACCTGCGCGAGAAAATGGCCTCCCAGTCGCAGCTCGAGGCCCAGCTGCGGCAGATCCAGAAGATGGAGCTCGTCGGCCGCTTCGCAGGCGGCATGGCGCACAACTTCAACAACATCCTGATGGCAATCCAGGGCTACGCGGAGCTGTCGCTCTCGCGGCTCGATGCCGGCGATCCCGTGCACGGCTGGGTGGAGCAGATCTGCACCGCGACCGAGCATGCCGCATCGCTCACCCACGGCCTGCTGACCATGAGCCGCCAGAACCGGCTCAAGCTCGAGCCACTCGACATCGCGCGCGAGATGCGCGAGGTGGAGAAGCTCGTGTCGCCGCTGCTCGGCAAGCGCACCAGCCTCGAAGTCACGCTCGACGCAGCGCTCTCGACGGTCCATGCGGACACGAGCAGTCTCAAGCAGATCCTGATGAACCTCGTGCTGAACGCGCGCGACGCCATGCCCGACGGAGGCAAGGTCTCGATCGCGGTCCGGCCCGTGTCCGGCTCCGCACAGGGCGGCAGCGCAGCGCAGGAGTTCGTCGAGATCGCCGTCGCCGATACCGGCATCGGCATGGACGAGCGCACCAAGGCGAGCATCTTCGAGCCGTTCTTCACGACCAAGGAGATCGGCAAGGGCGTAGGGCTCGGGCTCTCGACGGTCTACGGACTCGTGCAGCAGCTCGGCGGCTCGATCGCGGTCGAGAGCGAGCTCGGCCACGGCACCACCTTCCGCATCCGAGTCCCCCACTTCGCGCGCCCGGAACCGGCACCCGCCCCGGCCCCGACGCAGCCGAGCTCCGCGACCCCGAGCGCCCGCATCCTGCTCGTCGACGACGAGGCGCAGGTGCGCAAGCTGCTCGAACAGCTGCTGCGACGCGAGGGCTACGCGAGCGCCACCGCCTCCAACGCCGAGGAGGCGCTGGCCCTGTTCGCCGCGGGCGAGCGCTTCGACCTGCTGCTCACCGACGTGCTGATGCCAGGCCTCTCGGGACCCGAGCTCTCCGAGCGCGTCGACGCGCTCCATGGCGTGCTGCCCACGCTGTTCATCAGCGGGCACACCGACAACGCGCGCCTGCGGCGCGGCGACCTCCCGCCCCACCAGCGCTTCCTGCAGAAGCCCTTCGCGCCCGCGGACCTCTCGCGCGCGCTGCGCGAGCTCCTCGCGCGCTGAGTTTCGTTCGGCACGGCGTGCAGCGGCAGGCGCCCCGACAAATTGCGACTTCCTCGCAAGGGCCAATCTGACGGGAAATCGGCCCGCGCGATTTGCAGTCTGGCGAGCTCCGCGCTGCGTCTCCGTTTTGCAACTTCGCAGCCGAAATCTCGGAACTCGGCTTTTCGGCGGTCCGTCTACAGGGCTGTCCCGTCCCCAGCCCGCCCCCCCGCGACACCGGCGCCTCCCGCGACTGCCTGCACGGCACCGGTTCCCGCAGGGAGCGGCACCTCTCCCCTGCCACGGAAGCGATACGGATGAAGTTCTCCTGCCAGCCCCTGCTCGCCGCACTGTTCCTCGCCGGATCGGGCTCGATGCTCCCTGCCCTCGCGCAGGAGTTCGTCGAGATTCCCGGCGAGAAGGAGTTCAGCGGCATCATGATCGTGCGCCCCCTCCAGCCGAGCGAGGCCACCAGCCGCGGGCTCGACAGCTTCGAGCAGCGGCGTCTCGCGGAGAGCGCCCAGCGCTCGCTCGCCGGCCTGCGCGTGCGGAACTACTTCCCCGAGGTCGACGAGTATCTCGTCGAAGTCCCGCAGGGCGAGACCGAGAACTCGCTCGCGCGGCGCCTGATGGCGACGGGTGCCTTCCAGTACGTGCACCCCGACTGGACCGTGTATCCGATCGCGTGCCCCAACGACACGCTGTTCACCTCGCAGTGGCACCACAACGCCAACCGCATGGAGTCCTGCAGCGCGTGGGACATCGAGACGGGCTCGCCCACGATCGTCGTCGCCATCTGCGACACGGGCGTGCGCACGACCCACCAGGACCTGCAGCTACACCGCCGCGAGGCCTACAACGTGACCTCCGGTCTGTGGGAGACCCAGGGCGGTGCGATCGCCGACATCAACGGCCACGGCACGAACTGCACGGGCTCGGCAGCGGGCAACGGCAACAACTCGATCGGCGTGTCGGGCGTGGGTTGGAATCTCGGCCACCGCATGATGCGGGTGACCGACAGCTCGACCGGCAGCGCTTCGATCTCGAACCTCACCACGGCGGCGCGCGTGGCGGCCGACGCGGGCGACCGGGTGGCGAGCGTGAGCTACTCGGGCGTCGACAGCGCCAGCGTCAACACCACCGGCACCTACGTCCGCTCACGCAACGCGCTGCTCGTGTGGGCGGCGGGCAACTCGAACGTGTCGCTCGCAGGCAACCGCAACGACGACGTCATCGTGGTCGGCGCCTCGGACCAGAACGACCTGCGCGCGAGCTTCTCCAACTACGGCTCGCTCGTCGACCTCGTCGCACCGGGCGTCTCGATCTACACCTCGAGCAACGGTGGCGATGGCGCCTACGCGGCCGTCAGCGGCACGAGCTTCGCCTGCCCGATCACCGCCGGCCTGTGCGGCCTGATCTGGTCGCGCAACCCGACGCTGACCCCGGCGCAGGTCGAGTCGATCCTGCGCTCCTCGTGCGAGGACCTCGGCACGGCCGGTGTCGATGACACGTTCGGCTACGGTCGCATCAACTCCTACCTCGCGCTGCTCGCCACGCCGGGCACCGGCGGCCCCGATGTCACGCCTCCGCCGGTCCCGAGCGCGCTCGTCGCGACGCCCGCCGCCAACAGCGTCTCGCTGAGCTGGGGCGCGTCGAGCGTGCCCGACCTCGCTGGCTACCGCGTGTACCGCTCGACGACCTCGGGCTCCGGTTACGTCGAAGTGACGACGGCGCTGCTCACGACCACGACGTTCGTGAACTCCGGCCTCACGGCGGGCACGACCTACTACTACGTGGTCCGCGCTCAGGACACCACGGGCAACATCTCCGGCAACTCGAACCAGGCCTCGGCCACGCCCTTCGCCCCGAACGTTCCGGTGCTGCTGTTCTCCGACGGCTTCGAGTCGGGCAACTTCATCGCGGGCGGCTGGGTGGCGCAAAATGCGAACGCGACGCTCAGCACGGCGGCTCGCTTCGCCGGCAGCTGGGGGGCGCGCCTCGCCCGCAACACGTGGATCGAGAAGTCGCGCAGCACGGCGGGTTTCGCCTCGGTCGAGCTGCGCTGGACGCGCCGCACCTTCGGCCTCGATGCCGGCGAGCTCTCCTACGCGGAGTGGTGGAACGGTACGGCGTGGGTGCTCGTCGAGACCACCAACGTCACGGCCTGGGGCTCGCGAGCCGTGACCCTGCCCGCGGCCGCCGCCAACAAGGCCAACTTCAAGTTCCGCATCCGCAACGTAGCCAACCTGACGACCGAGTGGACGGATCTCGACGAAGTCCAGCTCTGGGGCACGCCCTGAGCGAGCGCCGGGGCTGACCCGGGACACGACGCGGCCCGTGCGAGGCGACTCGCGCGGGCCGCGTTGTCGTTCGGGGCGATGCTCAGCGGCCGTAGCGCTGCCGCAGGATCTGCTGTTCCTGCAGGATCTTGGCTGCGGGCACGCCCGAGGTGAACTGCAGCGCCGCGATGCGCGGCTCGGGCTGGATGCTGTGCACGCGACCGGCGACGAGCAACGCTTGACCATCGTGGAAGCGGAGTTCGGCCGCGACCGGCGCCCCGACCACGAGCTCGAGCCCCTCTGCCGGCACGAAGCGCACGCCGGTCTCGGAGAGGTTCAGCACCTCGCTCACGAGCGCGCCGATGCGCAGGCGCGGGCGATCCGCCTGCGGGTACTGGATGCGGTAGAAGTCGCGCTGGTCGGAGTCCACGCCGGAAAGGTAGTGCGGTCGCGAGCGGCTTTCCACCGGTCGATCAGTGGCCTTCGCTCGCGAGCTTCGCGAGTGCCGCGCTCGCGCGCGTGCCGCAGCGGACCGGGTCGACACGCAGGGCGCGCTCGAACTGGGCGCGCGCCTCCGCGCGGCGGTCGAGCCGGTACAGGCACTCCCCGCGCGACATGCACAGCTCGCCGTTGTCCGGCAGCTCGCCCGCGGCCCGATCGAGCAGCGCGAGGCACTCGACGAGGCGCCCCTGCTCGATCATCACGGTCGCGAGGCGCACGAAGGCCTCGGCGCTCGGGTTGAGCTCGAGCAGCCTGAGCAGGCACTCCTCGGACTTGGCCCAGTCCTTGCGCGCATGGTGCACGGTGTACGCCACTTCCCAAGCGAAAGGGTCGCCCGGGTTGCGCGCGAGCACGTTGTCGACCTCCCGGAGCGCCGCATCGAGATCACCGCGCTCCACCATGCCGCTCGCGTTCGTGAGCACCGCCCATGTGACGATCATGTCCTTGGGGTCGAGCTTGCCCGCGTCGAGGGGCACGCTCGAGCGCGAATAGCCAAGCTGCGAGAGCCAGCGCTCGTCGTCGCCCGAGAGCACGGCTTCCGCCGAGCGGTCGAGCGGCTTCACGCGCGCGATTCGCTCGCGCAGCGCACGCGAGAGCTCCATTGCCACGGGCTGCGTCGGCCCGAACAGGTTGCGACGCTCGCCACCGTCCGTGCGCAAGTCGTAGTACTCCGGCCGAGGCGCGAGGATGAACTTGTCGCCGAGGCGCGTGTAGCCGTAGAGGGGCGCCCAGCCGTGGTTGAAGAGCGTGACGAGGCTCTCGCTGTAGATCGCGCGCGCGGCGTCCGGACGCTCCGCGAACAGCCCGATCCCGTCGAGTCCCGTCGGCGGATCCATGCCGAGCAGCCCCAACACGGTCGGCACGACGTCGACGAGTCCCGCGATGCGGTCGCTCGCGACTCGCGGCGCAGGAAACAGGGCCGCGTTGGAGAACACGAGCGGCACGCGCAGCGAACCCTCGTAGATGAGCCGGCTGTGGGTGTACTCGCCATGCTCACCAAGCCCCTCGCCGTGGTCCGCCGTGAAGACCACCAGCGTGCGCGCGAGCGTCTCCTGGCCCAGCGTGTCGAGCAGGCGCCCGAGCTCGTGGTCCGCATACGTGACCTCAGCGAGGTAGTCGCGCCGGTTGGCCTCCGCGTCCCAAGGGCCCTGGATGTCGCGGCGCGGCTTGCCGCGCAGGAATTCCTCGGGCGCGAGGTAGGGCACGTGAGCGTCGAAATAGTGGGTCCACAGGAAGAACGGCCGTTCCTCGCGCCGCGCGAGCCACGCCACGGCGCGGTCCGTCACCGTGCGCGCATCGCGCTCGACGAAGTGCGCCGCGCCCTTGGCCGCCCCGTCCGCGTGCAGCTCGTCCTCGTAGTCCTCGAAGCCTTGAGCGAGACCGTAGCGCGCCTCGAGCACGAAAGCCCCGATCACGGCACCCGTGCGGTAGCCCTGCGCGGAGAGAAGCTCGGCCAGCGTCGTGCGTTCCTCCCCAAGGCGGAACGTGCCGTTGTTGTGGACACCGTGCGAGAGCGGATCGAGGCCCGTGAAGAGCGTCGAGTGAGACGGCAGCGTCGTCGGCGCAGGCGCGATGGCGCGCGTGAAACGCACGCCGCGGCTCGCGAGGCGATCGATGTTCGGCGTGAGCGCGCGCGGGTCGCCGTAGCAGCCGACCGCGTCGGCGCGCACCGTGTCGAACGTCACCACCAGCACGTTGAAGCCGCGCGCCGTGCCGAAGCTCGCATCGCGCTGCGGGGCGGGCGCCGGCATCGGACGGGGCGGCTCCGCCTCGGAGCAGGCAGCTCCGAGACAGGTGAGCAGGGCGAGCAGCGTCGAGCTTCGGCGGAGGCGGGACATGGCGGGACTGCGACCCGCAGAGTGTCGCAGCCGAGCGGCGCGCCGTCGAGTCGCCGCTCAGTGGCTCGCCGGTGCCTCGAGCCCGAGCGCGGAGAGCTGCTCGCGTGCCATGCGCGCCGCACGCACCGGATCGACCTCGAGCGCGCGCGCAGCATCGCGCTGCCCCTTGGCGAGCGCGCACTGGCCCTGCACGACGAGGAGCTCGCCGTGCAGCGGATGCTGGACCAGTGCCGTCTCGACCAGCGCCAGCGCCTCGTCCGCGCGAGCGGTGCGCACGAGCAGGGCGCCGAGCCGAGCGGTGAGGTCCGGGGTCGGGTAGCTCGCCAGCCGCTTTCGAATGTACGCCTCGGCCCGCGCGTCATCCCCGGCGAACGACGCCGCCTGGAAGCCGACCTCCAGCGCGAACAGGTCGTTCGGATCGACGGCGAGCACCTCCTCGACCGTCGCGAGCGTCCGGGCCGTGTCCCCACGCTGGGCGAGGTTCGACGCGTTCGAGAGGCGCGCCCACGTCCGGATCGCGAGCTTCGGGTCGGCGCGGCCGACGGGCTGCCCGCCGCTCGAGCCGCGCGAGTACCCGAGCTCCGCCAGCCAGCGCTCCTGCTGCGCGTCGAGCTCGCGCTCGCGCGGGACCGCCGACGGCACGGTCGGGTCGAGTCCGCGCTGGGCGAGACGCGCACGCAGGCGCTGCGCGAGGGACTGGGCCACGGGCTGGCTCGCCGAGAACAGGTTCGTGCGCTCGCCGGCGTCGCTGCGCAGGTTGTAGTACTCCGCCGTCGGCGCGAGCACGAACTTGTCTCCGACGCGCGTCGAGGCGAACAGCGGTGCCCAGCCGTGGTTGTAGAGCGTGACCATCGTCTCGCTGAAGATCGCGCGCTCGGGATCCGGCCCATCCTGCAGCAGCGGCAGGCCGTCGAAGGCCGTCGTGCTCGCGATGCCGAGCATCGAGAGCACCGTCGGCGTGACGTCGACGAGACCGACGACGCGGTCCGAGACCACGCGCGCGCCCGGGAAGAGCTGCGGGTTCGAGAGCACGAGCGGCACGCGCAGGGTGCCTTCGTAGAGCAATCGACTGTGGGTGTACTCGCCGTGCTCGCCGAGCGACTCGCCGTGGTCGGAGGTGAACACGACCAGCGTGCGGGCGCGGACCTCCTCCGGAATGCCCCGCAGGAGCCGACCGAGCTCGGCATCCGCGTAGGTCACCTCGGCGAGATACTCCCGCCGCACGGAATCCGCGTCGTAGGGCAGGTCCGGCGAGCGGCGCTGGCCCTGCAGATGCTCGAGTGGGGCGGCGTAGGGTGCGTGGGCGTCGAAGTAGTGCGTCCACAGGAAGAACGGCTCCTGCGGCCGCTCCCCGAGCCACTCGAGCGCATGGTCCGTGACGCGCGTGGCGCTGCGCTCGGTGTAGTTGCCGAAGGACACGGGCAGGGCGTCCTTCTCGAGGTTGTCCTCGTAGCTCGCGAAGCCCTGCGCCAGCCCGAAGCGCGCGTCGAGCACGAAGCCGGCGACGACGGCTCCGGTGCGGTAGCCGCGCTCCCCGAGCTCCTCCGCCAGCGTGCGCCGGCTGTCGGCGAGCACGAAGGTGCCATTGTTGTGAACGCCATGCGCGAGCGGGTCGAGACCGGTGAAGAGCGTGGCGTGCGAAGGCAGGGTCACCGGCGCAGGCGAGATCGCCCGCGCGAAGCGGACGCCCTGCTGCGCGAGCGCGTCGATGTTCGGTGTGCGAGCGCGTGGGTCGCCGTAGCAGCCGATGGCATCCGTGCGCACGGTGTCGAAGGTCACCACGAGCACGTTGAAGCCCGCGGCACGAGCTGCGTAAGGGTCCAGCTGCTCGCGCACGGGACTCCCGGAGTTGGAGTCGCCGCAGCCAGCCGGCCCACCGAGCGCGAGAGCGAGAACGAGCACCACGGACGAAGTGCGTTGCAAGATCGGAGGCATGCGGTGCAGAAGAGCCGCTTGGACACGGCTGGTTACCGGAATGTTCCACGCCTTCCCACCAGACTTGCGCTCGCGCTTCGGAGGCGAGCTCATGCGCGCCATTGTCACGACACGCCATGTGGTCAATGCAGCCGATGAGGCCGGTGCGCGTTCATCGTGAACGCGACCTGCCGCTCGCTCTCGCTACGCTGCGTCGATGCAGCCGCTCGCCCAACCTGCGCTCGACCAGCTCTTCTTCCACGCGCACTCCCACCTCCCGTGCATCCCGAAGCCGATCGAGGACGAGACGCTCGTGCGCCTCTACGAGACACTGCGCTGGGGACCGACGGCCGCGAACTCGAGTCCGCTGCGCGTCACCTTCGTGAAGAGCGCGGAGGCGCGAGCGCGCCTCGCGGCCTGCGTCGCGCCGGGCAACGTGAAGAAGGTCGAGTCCGCGCCCGTGACAGCGATCCTCGCCATGGACCTGCGCTTCTTCGAACAGCTGCCGAAGCTGTTCCCGCTCGTCGACGCGCGGGCGTGGTACGAAGGCAAGGGAGCGCTCGTCGCCGAGACCGCCCTGCGCAACAGCAGCCTGCAAGGCGGGTACTTCGTCCTGGCGGCACGCGCGCTCGGACTGGGCTGCGGCCCGATGTCCGGCTTCGACGCCGAGGCCGTGCGCCGAGCTTTCTTCGAGGGCACCGAGCTGCAGCCCAACTTCCTCTGCACGCTCGGCTATCCCGACCCGGAGGCGCCGCGCCGACGCAATCCGCGCCTGGAGTTCGGCGAGGCGTGCCGCATCCTGTAGGGCCGCGCGCCTCTCCCGCGGCCTCGCCCCACGCGGTCGCCGGGCCCGCGCGGGTCCGCTGCTAGAATCTGCGCGCCCTGCGGTGCCGTTCCCAGTCCCCGGCCGCCGCGTCCTCGCCCCGCCGATGAATTCCGCAGCGCCGACTCTGGCTCTCGTTACGCAGTCTCCGACGTCCGCTGCCTTCGAGGCGAACGGCGCGAGCTGCGTTCGAACGGCGCAAGTGCGCGCGGCGATGGGACTCCCCGAGACGCGCCTGCGGATCTCGCTCGCGGGACTCGCCACGCCCCTGCCGCCGTTCGAGGCGACTCTCGAGCCGATTCCCGCCGGCGGCGCGCTCTCCGTGGACCTCTCGCGCTTCAGCCTCCCGCTCTCGTTGCTCACGGCCCACACCGAGCGCGTGCAGGTCGATCTCGAGGCCACGCTCGTCGACAGTCAGGGGAACGAGCTCGCGCGCGTCGTCGAGCGCATCGCGGTGCTGCCGCGAACGCACTGGTACGGTAGCGCGGGAGCGTGGGACACGGTCGCGGCCTTCGTGACGCCGAATGCGCCCGTCGTCGCCGAGTTCCTCGCGGATGCGGCACGGCGCCTAGAGCAACGCACTCGCAGCAACGCTCTCGATGGTTACCAGTCCGCCAGTCCTGAGCGAGTGCAGCGCATCGCGGAGGCGTGCTGCGAGGCGCTCGCGGCGCGCGTCAGCAACTACGCGAGCGGGGCCGTGCGCTTCGACGAGCAGGGCCAGCGCCTGCGCACGATCACTGAGGTTGCCAGCGAGCGCATGGGCAATTGCGTCGACATGGCCTGCGCGGCCGCGGCCCTGCTCGAGCGGGCAGGGCTGAACGTCGTGCTCGTGATGGGCGCGGGCCATGCCGTGCTCGGTTTCTTCGTCGAAGAGGAGCACTTCGCCGAACCGCACCAGACCGGCGTGACGCGCCTGCTCAATCGCGTGGAGCTCGGCGAGCTGCGCATGCTGGACGCGACCGTCTTGACGGACTCGCAGGGCTCCTTCGCGGCCGCCCTCGCCACGGGCGAGCGCTGGCTCGCGGAGCGGGCCGACGACGCGACGCACGTCGTGGACCTCCGCGCCGCCCGGCTCGCGGGCGTGCACCCGCTGACCGACAGCCTCGAGCGCCGCGGCATCGGCGAGCGACTGGTGCGGGAGGTGCGCGCCGAGAGCTGGTCCCCGAGCGGCCCCGTGCAGGTGACGCCGGCCATTCGCGCGGAGCGCACGCGACCCGAGCGCAACCTCGAGCGCTGGATGAAGCGGCTGCTCGATCTCACGCTGCGCAACCGACTGCTCAACGACCGCTGGGAGAAGACAGGCGTACCGCTGCTGTCGGAGGGCGACGAGGCGCTGGACCTGCTCGAGAACTGCCTGTGGGAAGAGCGCAAGCTGGCGCTCGTGCCTTGTCCGGAGCTCGTCGAGTCCATCGGAGCGAGCGAGACCAAAGACGCGCTCGCCCGAGGCTGGCTGCCCACGCGCGTGCCGGAGGCCGCGCTCTACGAGCGCGCCACGAAGCTCGCTCGCGAGGGCCGTGCCGCGCTCGAGGAGACGGGAGCTCGCTCGCTGCACGTCGCCGTCGGCTTCCTGCAGTTCTCGGTCGACGGCCGCGCCGGCACGTTCCTCGCGCCCCTGCTGCTGGTCCCTGTCGAACTCGAGCGCATCTCCCGGCGCGAGGGCTATCGCGTCGTGCCCCTGCGCGACGACACGATCGCGAACGCCGCGCTGGCAGAGTACATGCGCCAGATCCACGGTGTCGAGCTCGAGCTCGAGGCCGAGCTTCCCGAGGATGGTCGCGGCATCGATGTGCCGCAGTTTCTCGCGCGAGTCCGCAAGGCCGTGCGCGACGTGCGGGGCTGCACCGTGAGACCCGTCGCCAAGCTCGGCACGTGGCAGTTCCGCAAGCTGCCGCTCGTGCACGAGATGCGCAGCCGCAGCGGAGACTTGCTCGCGCACCCGCTCGTGTCGACGCTGCTCGGCGTCCCTTCGGCGAGCATCGCGCGACGCGCGCTCCCCCAGCCGCAGGACGTCGAGCACGCCGTGCAGCGGCGTGACATGCGCCTGCCGCTGCCCGCGGACAGCTCGCAACTCGCCGCGATCGTCGCCGCGATGGCGGACTCCACGTTCGTGCTGCAGGGTCCGCCCGGCACCGGCAAGAGCCAGACGATCACCAACCTGCTCTGCGAGTCCATCGCGCGCGGAAAGCGCGTGCTGTTCCTCGCCGAGAAAAGCGCTGCGCTCGATGTCGTGGCCAAGCGACTCGCGCGCGCCGGCCTTGGTGCATACGCGCTCAACCTTCACCCGAGCGAAGCGACACGCACGCGCTTCCTCGCCCAAGTCAAGGAAGGCCTTGCGACGCTCTCGGGGCGCGCAGCCAACGGCGCCCGGCGCTTCGCGGAGACCGGCGAGGCGCTCGATCGCGCCTGCGCAAGCCTCGCGCGCGTGAAGCAATTGCTCCACGACGCACCCGAGGGCGAGCTCACGCTGCACGAGGCAGTCGATCTGGCGCTCGCGGCGCGGAGACAGCTCGGCACGGCCGCCCCGCGCCTCGACGGAGTTCTGGGGATGCCGCTGCAGCGCGCGCGCCTCGCCGAAGTTGCGGAGCGTGCGCGCAAGCTGGGTCTCGCGGCCGAGCGGATCACGCTGGACACGGTGCGCGCGCTCGGCGACTTCCGACCGGCGCGAGCGCTGCGCGAGGAC
>CAITGX010000011.1 GCA_903892045.1 uncultured Planctomycetota bacterium
GTCGTCGCCAGTTGAAGTCGTCGCCAGTTGACGTCGTCGCCAGTTGAAGTCGTCGCCAGTTGAAGTCGTCGCCAGTTGAAGTCGTCGCCAGTTGAAGTCGTCGCCAGTTGAAGTCGTCGCCAGTTGAAGTCGTCGCGAGTTGAAGTCGTCGCGAGTTAGGCCTGCCGCTCATCGCGCGCGAGTGCGCGGCGCATCCACGGCGACCACCAGAGGGCAAGCAGGGTCGCGTGCACGCCGAGCTTGCCCGCTTGCTCGCCGGCTCCTCCGGGGCTGAGCGGTGCGAAGAGCAACGCGCCCGCGAGGCCCAAGGCGGAGATCGCGACCACGAGACCGTGCAGGAACAGCGCCAGCGGCCGGGCCCAGCGCGCGCGCAGGAAGGCACCGACGCCGATCGAGCCGACCACGAACGCCGCCGCGAGCAAGCTCCACTGGAGCGCGGAGTCGTGGGACTGCGGCGCGCTCTCGTCGGGCAGCCGCGCCTCGAAGGCCAGCGAGGCGAGCGCGAGCGCCCCGACGACGTAGAGCGCGAGCAAGACCTTGTGAGCGGGCGAGAGCGGCGAGGTCACGCCGAGGAGTGAACCGCAGGCGCTCCCCCGCAGGCAAGCGAAGTGCACGAAAATCCCGCGCGAGGCCGCGACCAGCGCGGGCGCCGCGCGACGAGAGGGCAAGGAGACCCACATGATGCACCTGCGCTGGATTCAACTGCCGTTCCGACCCGAGTGCGGAGGCTTCGACGAGGCACCGCTCGTCGAAGTCCTGCGCGAACAGAGCGTGCTCGACGCCCGCGAGTACTTCTTCGAGCACGGAGGAAGGCCGTACCTCGGCTGCTTCGTCGTGCTCGACGGCGAGGCGCGTGTGCCGGCGCTCGCGACCGAGCCCGCTCCGCGGCCTGCGCGCGCGGCCCGCGCCCGGAACCCCGAGGCCGAGCCTGAGTCGGAGGCCGAAGCGGCTCCGGCCCTCGACGCCACGGGCCTGCGCGCGGCCGCCGAACTGCGCCGCTGGCGCTCGCGCCGCGCGAAGGAGCTCGGGATTCCCGCCTACCGACTCTTGCCCAACCGCACGCTCGACGCGCTCGCGCGCATGCGCCCCATGACGCACGCGACCCTGCTCGAGGTGACCGGCATCGGAGCCGCACGCGTCAGCGCGCACGGAGACGAGCTGCTCGCCTGCCTGCGCTCCGCGGAGGCCGGCGGCCTGCTCGACAGCCTCCCGCTGCCGACAGCCGCGGAGTGAAGGCCATCCCGAACAGCAAGAAGCCCGCGAGCAGCACTTGCGGCACGGCGGGGTTGTGCGGGGACAAGGGATCCCTGCACAATCGCGCCATGGAGATCACGCCGAGCGAGCCGTGGTTTGGTCGTCGACGACCGTGGCTGTGGCTCGGCGCCGCGTTCGGCAGCTGCGCGATCCTCGCACTCATCACGTGGGGACTCGTGGTGCGCTCTGCGCACTCGGCCGTGGAGACCGAACGGGCACGCTCCCCCTATCCGGCGTCGTTCCTTGGCCCGGGAGTCTCGGCGCCCGAACCCGACGCGCTCGCGGTGTGGGTCCAGCGGCTCGAGCGCACGCCGCCCGAGCCGTTTTATCCAGGTCAGTGGCCGGACACGCAGCTCCAAAGCGCCAGTCGGGCGCTCCCCAAGGGGCCGGGGATGGGCTTCGTGCCTCCCGGCCTGCTCGTGTCGAACTCGATGCCCTATGTGGCCGCCACCCTTCCGGCCGAGTGCGGCGCCGACCCCGACGCGCTCAACAACCACCCGGGCGGCGTCGAGGGCTGGCTTGGGCAACACCTCGCGGATCCGGTCCTGGCGGGCGAGAACCAAGACTGCGTGCGCGCGCTCCTGCGAGAACGGATCGGTTCCGAAGCGCTGCAAGCGCACGCGCTCACTGCGCGCGAGCTTGTGCGAGCGGAGGGTCCGGGCTGGCTCGCTCGCATGGAGCGCGACGATCAAGCTGTTCCGGAGCCCGTCCTCGTTCCTCTGCCGGCCGTGATCCGCCACCTCGGCGCACTTGCGGCGCTCCGGGCGCTCGAGGGCGAGGCCGCTGCCGCGGGCTCGGCGCTCCAAGCGTCGCTAGGCCTGTGCGACTCGCTCGCGGGCCTAGGCTGGCACGAAGCCTACGTCCGCTGGCTCGACTGCGAGCGCATGGCGCTGCGCGGAGTGGCGGCGTGCATCGCGCTCTCTCCCGAGGCGGTCGATGCGGTCTCCCTCGCGCGCCATCTCGACGGACTCGGCACGCAGGCGCGCCACATCGCTGCCTGCGAATTGCAGCGCGCCCTGTGCGACCGCGCGTACGAGCGTCTGCTCGCGGGCAAGCCCTGCGGCGCCGAGCACTTCGACTTGCAGCCCGAACCCGCGGGCTGGCGCACACCGCTGCTCGAACGTGAGCAGGCGGACGCACTCGCGAGCTGGCGACGCTACGCGGAGTGGGCGCGCGAGCCCCTCGCCGCACGCGCGGCCCCCCCGGTGTACGAACGACATCGGCTCGCGAGCGACGACTACGCATCGACGGGACTCGGTGCGACGATGCTCGTCACCAGCGAGGCGCTCGCACACCTCGAGGCGCAGGTGGCCGTGCTGCGGGTCGCGCTCGTCGCTCGCCGCGATGGGCTCGAGGCGGCCAAGGTCGAAGCGAGCCGACTCGCGCCCTCGGCTGGGGGCCGGGCTCTGACACTCCGACCGGCCAGCGAAGGCCTGACCGCGATCGAGGCGCGCTCCCTCGCGGCGGGAGCGCTGGAGGATTCGACGTTGGACGTCTTCGTCCGGGCACGGCCCTAGGACAAGGGATGGCTCCCACCTCGCGCACGGCGGATTCGCAAAGCAAGAGCGTGGCCGCGGCCGCGGCGCGCAAGCTGCGCGTGCTGGTCGTGATGCACGAGGACCTCGTGCCGCCGGAAGATCGATCGGCGCGCGCCGGTCCCGCGATCGTCCCGTGGCGCACCGAGCACGACGTGCTCGCGGCGCTCGGCGAGCTCGGGCACGAGGCACGCCCCTTGGGCCTGCGCGACGACTTGCAGGTGCTGCGCCGCGCGCTCGACGAGTTCGAGCCGCACCTCACCTTCAACCTGCTCGAGGAGTTCCACGGCGTCGCGCTGTACGGCGCGGCGGTGCTGTCCTTCGTCGAGCTCTCGCGGCGCGCCTACACCGGCTGCAACCCGCGCGGCCTGATGCTGGCGCACGACAAGCTGCTGACGAAGAAGATCCTTGCGTGGCATCGCGTGCGCACGCCGCGCGGGCACTTCTTCCCCTTCGGCCAGCCGATTCGCACGCCGCGCGCCGTGCGCTACCCGCTGCTAGTGAAGTCCGCGGTCGAGGACGCCTCGCTCGGCATCTCGCAAGCCTCGGTGGTCCACGGGGAGGAGAAGCTGCTCGACCGCGTGCTCTACATGCAGGAGACCTACGGCACGGACGTGCTGGCCGAGGAGTACATCGACGGTCGCGAGCTGTACGTGGGGCTGATCGGCAACGCGCGCGTGAGCGAGCTCCCCGTGTGGGAGATGAGCTTCGAGGACTGGCCCGAAGACGCTCCGCGCATCGCAACCGAGCGCGTGAAGTGGAGCGCGGCCTACCAGCGCAAGCGCGGCATCCGCACCGGACTCGCCGAGAACCTCGAGCCGAAGGTGCGGCGCGACATCACGCGCACCTGCCGCGCGGTGTACCGCGCGCTCGGTCTCTCGGGCTACGCGCGCATCGACCTGCGCCTCGACGCGCAGGGCCAAGTCTGGGTGATCGAGGCCAACGCCAACCCGGACCTCGCCCGCGACGAGGACTTCGCGGCCTCCGCCGCCGCAGCCGGTCTCCCCTACCCCGAGCTCGTGCAGCGCATCCTCAACCTCGGCCTCGCGTGGCGCCCAGCCTGGAAGCAGGGCGGCGGCGCGCACTGAGCAGCGCCGCGAGTGCCCCAGAGCTCGCGCCCTGCCGACGCGCTTCAGGTCTGCAGGATCGCCACGCCAAGCGGCTCGCGAGCCGCATCGTTCCTGGCAGTGCGGGCAGGTCTAGCTCCCACCTGCCCGTCGCCACTCCCACCACTCCGTGGCGGGGGGCGGCGTGCGGAGCACGAGCGGAGTGCGCAGGGTCGGATGCTCGACTTCGAGCTCGGCGGCGTGCAGTCCGACGCTCTTGTCCGGCAGGGGGCGCGCGGCACCGTACTTGAGATCGCCGAGCAGCGGCGACCCGAGGCTCGCTGCGGCGACGCGCAGCTGGTGCGGCCGTCCCGTGCGAGGCTCGAGGTCGAGCTGCGCGAGCCCGCGCTCGAAACGGGCGAGGCGCCAGCGCGTCACGGCGAGCTGCGCGCCCGCGCGCTCGCGCTCGAGGACGCTTACGACATTGCGCTCGGCGTCCTTGTCGAGCCACTGCTCGAGCACGCCACCCTCGCCCCGCGGCCGCGTCTCGCTGACGCCGAAGTACAGCTTGCGCACCGAGTGCGAGCGAAATTGCTCTGAGAGCCGCGAGGCCGCCTTGCTCGTGCGCGCGAACAGCACCACGCCCGAGACCGGCCGGTCGAGCCGGTGGACCACGCCTAGGAACACCTCGCCGGGCTTCGCAAACTCGTGCCGGATCCACTCGCGCGCAGCGTCGTAGAGGCTCTCGTCCCCACTCTCGTCCGGCACCACCGGCACGCCCGCGGGCTTGTGGAGCGCGAGCAGGTGGTTGTCGACGTGCAGGACCTCGAACTTCACGGCGCGTCGAGCTCCGCCGGCGGCGGCGGCTCGAAGCCGCGCGACCAGCGCGCGCAGAAGCCGCACGGCAGGAAGCGGCGCGCGTGACCCGCTCGCTCGCGCTCCGGCAGCGCCAGCTCACCCGAGGCGATCGCGCCGGGCCCGAGCACTCCGAGCAGGTTGTGGAACGACAGCGGCGAGAAGCCGATCGCGTAGGTCGAGAGCACGAGGAACGCGCGCTCGTCGAGCACGTCGCGCAAGGCCTCGACGAGCGGCGCCATGTGGTCCTCGAACTGCCACGTCTCGCCCTTCGGTCCGCGGCCAAAGTGCGGCGGATCGACGAGCACCGCGTGGTAGCGCGAGCCGCGCCGCACCTCGCGCCGCGCGAAGGCGAGCGCATCGTCGAGCAGGAGGCGCAGCGCGTTGTCCTTGAGCCCCGAGGCGGCCGCGTTCTCCTTGAGCCACGCGAGCGAGGTCTTGGAAGCATCGACGTGCGTGACTTCGTACCCCGCCTGGGCGGCCACGATGCTCGCCACGCCGGTGTACCCGAAGAGGTTCAGGAGCTTCGGGCGCTCGACGCCGAGCCGCTCGCGCGCGGCGACGACGAACTCCCAGTTCGAGGCCTGCTCCGGGAACAGGCCCACGTGCTTGAAGGGCGTCGGCTGCACGATGCAGGTCGCGTCGCGCCAGCGCATCGACCAGCGCGGTTCGTCGCGGCGCAGTGCGGCCCCCGCGCGCGGGCCAGCGATCCAGCGCCCGCGCTTGCCGCCGCTCTCCGGATCGCGCTCGAAGGCGAGGTCGGCCGCGTCCCACTCGCGTGCGTCCGCGCGGCGCGTCCACAGCGCCTGCGGATCGGGCCGGCGCAGCACGTGCGGACCGAAGCGCTCGAGCTTCTCGCCACCGCCGGAGTCGACGAGCTCGTAGTCCTCGAAGGCGGGTTGGGCGAAGAGGCGCGGCTTCACGGTCCGCAAGAGTGTCCGCGAGGCGGTGGGGCATTGTCCACGCCCGAGCGAGGGCCTAGTGTGCGCGGGATGCGCCTGCGCGTTGGAACCGTCCCCTACCTCGTCGCTCGGCCCCTCAACCTAGGGCTGGAGGCGGAGCCGGAGCTCGAGGTCGCGCGCGAGGTGCCGGCGCGGCTCGTGGAGCGCCTGCGTCAGGGCACGCTCGACGTCGCGCTGGTGAGCTCGATCGAGCTGTTCCGCGCCGAGGGCTACGGCTTCCTCGCGGGCCCGGCGATCGCCGGTCGCGGCTACGTGGCGAGCGTGCAGGTGTTCCTGCGCCGCCCGCTCGGGTCGCTGCGCAGCGTGACCCTCGATCCCGCGAGCCGCACCTCGCAGGCCCTCGCCCAGGTGGTGCTCGCCCGCCGCGAGCCCGGCATCGAGTTCCGCGAGGCCCCCGCCGGCCGCGATCCGCGCCGCGCGGCCGAGGAGTCCGACGCGGGTGGCTGGCTGCGCATCGGCGACAAGGCGCTGGTCGAGGCCCTGACGCCCGGTGCGCCGCCCTGCTTCAACCCCAGCGAGGCCTGGGCCCACGACACGGGCCTGCCCTTCGTGTTCGCGCTGTGGATCGTGCGTCCGGGCGTGCGGCTCGAGCCGGCCCAGCTCGACGCCTTCTCCCGCGCGCGAAGCCGCGGCCGCGCAGCCCTCGACGAGCTCGCCCGCGAGGCGGCGCGCGACTGGGCGCTGCCGTTCGAGCCCTGCCGCCGCTACCTCGCCGAGGAGTGTCTGTACGACCCGGGCGCGGCGCTCGAGCCCGCGCTGCTGCGCTTCCGCGATGAAGCCGCGCGCCTCGGCCTGTGCCGCGGCGACCTGACGCCCCACCCCATCGCTCTCGAGGACGGTCCGTGCCCCGCCTGATCGAAGAGGGCCACTGCCCGCACTGCGACGTGGCTCTCCCCGAGCCCAAGCCGCGCGTGTGCCCCGCCTGCGGCGGCTCGTTGCAGCAGCGCTACCTGCGCTACGGCTGCCTCTCGAGCGCCCCCAAGCTCGTGGCCCTCGGCTGGCTCGTGCACGAGGCAGTGACGCGCCTCGTCAGCTAGTTCCACGCGCGGGACTCACGCAGCTCGTCAGCGAGCTCCCACGGAGGCGCTGGCCCCCGAGCGTCGGCGGAGAGCGCGGTACCGAAGCGGGCCTCGACCATGACTCGTCACGCGGCGCCGATGCACCGCGTGCCTCCGAGCTCGAGCGCCGCGCCCACGTGCCGCAAGGGCGCGGCCGCGACGCGCTCGCGCTCACTTGGTCTCAGGCTTGGCGTCGAGCGTCGCGATCCACTCGCGGTAGCCCGGCAGGCTGACGTTGGCGAGCTCGGCGCGCGCCGCGTCGCTCTTCGCCTTGTCTCCAAGGCGCAGCCACAGGCCCGGGGAGAGCAGCGAGAGCACGCCCTGCGGATCGGGGTCCTTCTCCATCATGCCCGCGAGCTCGGCCTTGGCTCCATCGGCCTGATTGGAGCCAAAGCGCAGCGCGAACATGATGCCCGCGGCCGCGATCACCTTGGAACCGCCGCAAGAGGCGTTGCGCCGCGCCGCATCGAGGCAGCCCTCGAGGAGCTCCTTCTCGTTGGGGAGGCTCTCGCGCGAGCCGAGGCCAATGGCCGGCACGCACAGCATCAGCAGGTTGCCGAGGCCGATCAGGTGCGCGCCCTGCCCCGCCGCGCTCGGGCGCGCGAAGGACTCGAGAGCACCGGGGGCCGTGCGAGCGATGTTCTGCTGCGCGAGCCAGCCGAGCAGCTCGTCTTCGAGTCCGAGCGCCTGCTCCTCGAGCTTGGCCACGCCGCTGCGGCGAATGCGGTGCACTTCCTTGCCGCCGGCGCCCTCGCACACCACCAACTCGACCTTGAAGCCCGCGGCCTCGCGCGCGAGCAGGCCCTGCACCACGAAGGCCGGACGGGCCTCGGCCGGACGGCCCTTGAGCAGCGCCTCGGTCGGCCACATCTGGCCCATGACGACGAATGCGCCCCCGGGGAGCAGCGGCACGACCATGTCGGAGCGCGCCGCCGTGCGCAGGTGCACGGACTCCGCGAGGTACAGCGGCAGGGCGCGCGCCATGCGGGCGAGCTCCTCGTCGACGCGCGTCGGAGCCTTGGGATCCTGCGCCTTGGCGAGCGCCTCGTCGGCGAACCCGACGAAGGTCACCAGCGGACCCTTGGGGTCCTTCTGGGGACCGAGCCACGGCGCGCCGAGGCCCTGCATCCACAGCGGCCCCTGCACCATGAAGAGCCGGATCTCGACCTGCTGTTGCTGGCCGGGAGCGGCCTGCGCAGGCTGCGGCGCGACTGTGGGCGCCGGCAGTCCGAGCTGCTGGGCGAAGGCGCCGAGCGCTTGGGCGAGCGGCGGCAGGTTCAGGGCCGCGAGGCGCCCGAACAGGGCCTTGGCCTCCTCCGTGCGCTTGAGCTCCATCAGGGCCCGCAGCAAGTTGAAGCCCGTCTCGGGCCGCTGGCGACGCTCGTCGTAGACCGCGCCGACGAGCTCGACCATCTCCGCGAGAGCCCCGGCCTTGCCGAGCTCCGCGCTGATCGCCATCAGGGCGTTGGGGTCCTGGGCGATGCCGGTGATCGAGCGGCGCAGGAGCTCGACCGCCACCCCCGTCTGCTGCCCGCGCAGGCGCTGCTGGGCCAGCCAGCCCGCCGCGCGCCAGTTGCCGGGCGCCGCCGACAGGTCGCCGAGGAACTCGAGCACCGCCGCCTCGCCGCCGGCCTGCTGCATCAGCTGGCACGACCAGCTGAGCGCCATCTCCTGGTTGGCGTCGAGCTCGAGCGCGCGGGAGAGCAGCGTCTGGGCGCCGTCCTCGTCGCCGCGCGCCTGCCGCATGCGCGCGAGGTTGACCACGCACACCGCGCTCTCGCCGTTGCGCTCGATCGACGTGCGCAGGGTCGTCTCGGCCAGATCGTGCTGTCCGCACTGGAACTGGGCCGCCGAGAGCAGCACCCGGCCGCGCTCGCGGCCCTGATCGAGCTCGTCGAGCCGCGCCGCCGCCGCGAGCACCGCGTTGTGCAGGCCGTTCTCGAGCCCGAACACCACCTGCTGGTAGAGCTGCTCCGGCTGGTTCCAGGCGGCCTCGAGCAGCTTGGGCAGCACCTTCTCGGTGAACTCCGCGCGCGGGATCTCCCGCGGCTGGCCCTGCTGGTCGTACACCGTGATCGTTTCCTTGGCAGCCATTCTCGATAGTCCTCGTTGCGGGGCGGGGATTCTCGCCCGCGGAGGGCTCGGAAGAAAGGGGCGAGGCGCGGCGCGCCGTTGAATCGCCCGGCGGTTTCGGTAGATAGACCCTGTCCACTGGAGTTTCGTGCGAGGGGCGCATTCGTGAACGACAAGGGTGCAGCAGGATTGTTCGACGAGATGGAAACCAAGGTCGAGAGCGCGGCCGAGAAGCCGGTCGCAGCCAAGGCGGAGAAGCCTGAGAAGGCCGAGGCGCCCGAGGCCGGACGCCGCAAGACCGCGCAGGAGCTCGCCGAGCGCCAGCGCGAGATCTCGGTCTCGGAGTTCTTCACCAAGAACCGCCACCTGCTCGGCTTCGACTCGCCGCTCAAGGCGCTGCTCACCGCCGTCAAGGAGGCCGTCGACAACTCGCTCGACGCCTGCGAGGAAGCCGGCATCCTGCCCGAGGTCGTGGTCGAGATCACGCCCACCGGCGAGGACCGTTTCCGCGTCGCGGTCGAGGACAACGGCCCGGGCATCGTGAAGGAGCAGATCCCGAAGGTGTTCGGCAAGCTGCTCTACGGCTCGAAGTTCCACAAGCTGAGCCAGACCCGCGGCCAGCAGGGCATCGGTATCTCCGCGGCCGTGATGTACGGCCAGCTCACCACGGGCAAGTCGTCGCGCATCGTCTCGCGCACCGGCAAGCGCTATCCCGCCTACGAGGTGCAGCTCTCGATCGACACGGCGCGCAACAAGGCCGACCTGCACGACGAGAAGTCGCTCGCCGACTGGCACCGCGAGCACGGCACGCGCGTCGAGATCGAGATGGAGGCCCGCTACCAGAAGGGCCTGCGCTCGGTCGACATGTACCTGAAGCAGACCGCGATCGCGAACCCGCACGTGCAGCTCACGTACGTGGATCCGGGCGGCGAGCGCGTGGTCTACGAACGCGGCACCAAGCAGCTCCCGCCCGAGGCGGTCGAGATCAAGCCGCACCCGCACGGGGTCGAGCTCGGCGTGCTGATCCTGATGCTCAAGGAGACCAGCGCACGCACGCTCTCGGGCTTCCTGCAGGAGGAGTTCGTGCGCGTCGGCCCCAAGGTGGCCGAGGAGATCTGCGACACGGCCAAGGTCTCGGAGAAGGCCTACCCGTCGCGCATCGCGCGCGAGGAAGCCGCCGCCCTGCACGCCGCGATCCAGAAGACGAAGATCAGCGCGCCGCCGACCAACTGCATCTCGCCCATCGGCGAGGAGCTCGTGCTGCAGGGCCTGAAGAAGGAGATCGAGGCGGACTTCTACGCCGCGGTCTCGCGCCCGCCGGCGGTCTACCGCGGCAACCCGTTCGTGATCGAGGTCGGCATCGCCTACGGCAAGCCCGGCGGCGTGGGCCTCGAGGTCACCGAGGAAGGCCGCATCCAGAAGCGCAAGTCCGTGATCGTGAGCGAGGAGCTCGTCGGCAACGCGGACGAGCCGATCCGCGTGCTGCGCTTCGCCAACCGCGTGCCGCTCCTGCACCAGCAGTCCGCCTGTGCGGTCACCAAGGCCGTGATCCAGACCAACTGGCGCTCCTACGGCCTGCAGCAGCCCAAGGGCGCGCTGCCCGTGGGCCCCGCGGCCGTGCTCGTGCACATCGCGAGCGTGTGGGTGCCCTTCACCTCGGAATCCAAGGAAGCGCTCGCCGCCTACGAGGAGATCCTGAAGGAGATCAAGCTCGGACTGCAGGAGTGCGGCCGCAAGATGGGCACCTACATCAAGAAGGGCCAGCGCCTGCGCTCGGAGTTCGACAAGCGCTCCTACATCGAGAAGTACATCCCGCACATCGGCATCGCGCTGCAGGAGATCCTCGACCTCTCGGACAAGGAGCGCGACGGCACCGTCGGCACGCTCGACGACTGCCTGCAGAAGAGCCGCAAGGTCTAGCCTCGCGCCACACGCACGACACCTCGACGAATCCCAAGGGACGCTCCCGCCATGGCCGACGAAGACAAGAAGAAGAAGGGTTCCGCGCGCGCGCCGCGCGAGCTCGACGCGCTCGACAAGAAGACCCTCAAGCTGATCCTCGAGACCGCCGAGCGCGTGCGCAGCTCGATCGACAAGCGCGTGCTGCCGGAGATGCGCTTTCCCGAGCGCAGCCTCGGCAACGTCAAGTACGACGCCAAGATCGGCTACTTCGAGCTCGGCAAGAACCGCAAGGCGCGCGCGCTGACGGTCAACACCGTCAAGACCTTCGCGCAGACGCTGCGGCTGATGGCGATCAGCAAGGAGATGGTCGAGAACAACGACTTCGCCACCAAGCGTGAGGCGTACTACGTCTCGAAGAACTGGGGCGAGGCCAAGTTCAACGACCAGCCCGAGTCCGACACGGTGCTCGACGACATCGAGGCGCTCGCGTCCCTCGACGGCCTCGCGCGCGAGCAGCTGCGCTACTACCCCGAGGAGCACGGCGGCTCGGTCGCGGGCAACCTGACCGTCATCGACGTCGACAGCGAGACCGGCCGTCCGATCGAGATCGACTGCACCAACTTCGGCTCGGGCTCGTACTCGATCCCTCACTCGGTCGAGCACCTCAAGTTCGAGACCAAGGCGAAGTTCATCATCGCCATCGAGACAGGCGGCATGTTCCAGCGCCTGAACAACCACAAGTTCTGGAAGACCGAGAACTGCATCTTGGTCGAGACCGCCGGCGTGCCCACGCGCGCCACGCGCCGCTTCGTGCGCCGCCTCGCGGACGACAAGAAGATCCCCGTCTACGCCTTCGTCGACTGCGACCCCTACGGCATCGCCAACATCTACCGCACCCTCAAGGTCGGCTCGGGCAACGCGGCGCACATCAACCGCTTCTTCTGCGTGCCCCAGGCGCAGTTCCTCGGCGTCACGCCGCAGGACATCATCGACTTCAAGCTGCAGGACGCGACCCACAAGCTGCAGGAAGTCGACATCAAGCGCGCCAAGGACGCGCTCAAGAACGACCCCTTCTTCATGGCCCACAAGCCGTGGATCAAGGCCATCGAGCAGCTGCTCAAGATGGGCGTGCGCGCCGAGCAGCAGGCCCTCGCCAAGTGGGGACTCAACTTCGTGATCGAGGAGTACCTCCCGCGCAAGCTGGAGAACCGCAAGGCCTTCCTGCCCTGAGGCACGGCGTGGGCGAGCTCCCGTCCCAGCCTCCGGCCACGCCCGGCCTGTCCCCCACGCGCAAGTTCCTCGCGCTCGGGATCGCCCTCGCATCGGATGCCGTCGGCGCCGTCGCCGAGCTCGCGCCCCCGGTCCAGTGGGCGATCGACGTGCTCACTGCCGCCCTGCTCTTCGCAGCCCTCGGCTTCCGCTGGTCGTTGCTCCCAGTCCTCGCGGTCGAGTGCGTCCCCGTGCTCGGACTGTTCCCCACGTGGACCCTAGCCGCCGGCGCGCTGGTGGCGACTTCGAAGAGCTCGCCTCCGACGAGTCCCTGAACGTGCCCCGCTCGCCTCGGGCGCCGCCGCGCCCAGCGAGCTCGCGCCAAGCTCGGCAAGACTCCGGCCTGCGAGTCTCCTGACGGGAAAAGCCAGAGCCCCCGAGGATTCCGCGAGGAATCACTCGGGGGCTCCCTAGCTTGGCAGCCAGTTGGGGGCTTCGCGCTCGTCGCAGGTCAACCCGCGCCGAGCTCGAGGCCGCGCCGAATCAGACCATCGTCTTGAGGTTCTTCATCGCGCGGACCTTGACGACGTTGCGGGCCGGCTTGGCCTTGAACGTGGTCTCCTGGCCGGTGAAGGGGTTGATGCCCTTGCGCGCCTTGGTGGCGGGCTTGCGGACGACGGTGACCTTCATCAGGCCGGGGACCTGGGTGACGCCCGGGCCCTTCTTGCCGAGGTCGGCGGCGAGCAGCTCGGCGAACGCGTTGAAAACCGCGACGACCTGCTTGCGGGGCATCATCGAGGCGCCGGCGACGGCGTTGTAGATCTCACCCTTGGTGCGGACCTTGCCGGCCGGGGTGATCTTGACCGGCTTGGCGGTGTTCGTGTTCTTGGCAGCCATCGGAATCTCCTAGGTTTTCCAGAGGTTTCTGGCCTGTGCGGCCGTGTGACGCGCCGTTTGTAGAGGATGCGGACGGGCACTTCCAGAGGCTAGTGCACGAAAAAACGCGAAAACCCCGAGGTTTTCGCCGCCCCTGCCGCCGGACCCAGTTTTCCTCGGTGTTTTCGCGGTCTCGAGGCTCGCCGGAGCGGCCGCTCGCGAGCGCTGGGCGCGCGAAAGCGCCCCGAAACCAGCGCTTTCCCGCGCCTCAGCGCCGGGCGCGGATCTTCTCGACGAGCTCCTTGGCGAGCTCGTTGGGGACCGGCAGGCTCATCACGTACTGGGTGATGCGCCAGCCCTGCCCGTCGCGCCGCAGCGCGCCCGAACCCCGCACTTCGCCGTAGGACGCGCTCTCCAGCCGCTCGTCGAACCAGGCCGTGGAGCGATCCCGGGAGAGCGTCACGTGCCGCTCGCGCGCCACGTAGGTCCAGCCCCGGCCCTTGGAGAAGTAGGGCTCGCAGTAGGCCCGGAACTGCGGGACGCTCCAACGCTCCGTGGCGTCGGTGCCGAGGAACACCGCATCCGGGGACAGGCAGGCGAAGTAGTCCGGGCCATCGGCCCGCGCGGCGGCGGCGTGGAAGCGGTCGAGCAGGGTGCGCACGGCCGCCTCGGCCGCGGCGCGCGCCGTCTCGGCCGCGAAGCTCTCCGCGAGGCGTGCCCGGGTCCGGCCACCGTCGCAGGCGAGCGTGGCGCGCTCGCAGGTGGAGACGAAGTCGAGCGCGGTCTCGTCGCCGCGCTCGAGGCGTCGCTCAAGGATCGCCAGCAGGGTGGCGCGCTCGTCATCACGGCCACGGAGCAGGGCGAGCGGCAGCCCGGCCGCCGCGTCGAGTCGCTCGAGGTCCTCCGCGGCCAGCGCCGCCGGGGCGAGCGCGACGACGCCGCCGAGCGTCTCGGCGGCGAAACCCGCCAGACGCAGCGCCTGGGCACCGCCTTCGCCCCAGCCCACCACGTGCAGGCGCGGCAGCGCCGCCCCGCGTCGGCGCTCGAGCTCGGCGCGGATCTCGCCGCACTCGCGCAGCGGATCGGGACTCGCGATCACGAGCGCGCCGGGACCGGCGAGGACGGCGACCTCGCGCGCCGCCCGCTCGAGCTCACCGCGCTCGGACACCGGCGGAATCGCCAGCACGAAGCGCACGGGCGCGCCGTCGGGCGCGGGCACGCTGGCCTCGGCGAAGCGCAGCGGCACGATCGCGTCGCGCGCGACCTCGTTCCACGCCGCGGGCGCGGACGTCGGGCCGGAGACCTGGGCGAGCAACGCAGCGGTGAGAGCGAGGAGCGTCATGCGGCGCAACCTTAGCTGCGCCCACCCCGCCCGTGCAGCTACAGGTGCCGCAGCACGTGGTCGACTTCCTCGCTGCTGCCGAGGATGACCGTGGTGCGCTGGTGCAGCGTGCGCGGCTGCACGTCGAGCAAGCGCTCCTTGCCGGCGAACGCCTTGCCGCCGGCCTGCTCGACGAGGAAGGCCATGGGGTTCGCCTCGTACATCAGGCGCAGCTTGCCCTCCGGGGACTTGGCGGTCGGCGGATAGAGGAACACGCCGCCTTTGAGCAGGGTGCGGTGCACGTCGGCGACCATCGCTCCGGCATAGCGGCTCGAGTAGCCACTCTTCTGGGCCCAGTCGAGGTAGCGCTGGTAGCCCTCGGGGAAGGTCGGGCGGTTGCCCTCGTTGAGCGAGTAGATCTTGCCCTTCGTCGGGATGCGCAGGTTTTCCTCGACACGCAGGAAGGCCCCGATCATCGGGTCGAGCACGAACATGGACACGCCGTTGCCGGTCGTGAGCACGAACACGGTCGATGAGCCGAACAGGATGTAGCCCGCCGCGAGCTGGCGCGAGCCGGGCTGCAGCATGGCCTCGTCGGCGGTCGCGGCCGGCGAGGGGTGCTTGAGGATCGAGAAGATCGTGCCCACGCCGCCGCAGACGTCGAGGTTCGAGGAGCCGTCGAGCGGGTCGAACAGCACGCAGTAGCCGCCCTCGGCCTCGGCGTTGTCGCGCAGGAGGATCGGTTCGTCGTTTTCCTCGGAAGCGACGATCGCGACGCCCTTGCGGCGCCCGAGGCAGCGCAGGAGGGTCTCGTTGGCGATCACGTCGAGCTTCTGCTGGCGCTCGCCCTGCACGTTGTCCGTGCCGAGCGCGCCGAGCACGTCGTCGAGCCGCGCGCGGCGCAGCTTGGCGGCGATGACCTTGGCCGACAGGCTCATGGCGGACAGGATCCACGAGAACGTGCCCGTGGACCCGGGGTGCTTCGACTGCTCCGCGAGGATGTGCGACTGCAGCGTGATCAGGTTGTCGGAGCTGCGGTCTTCGAGCTCTTGGAGGAACGACTTCTCTTGGCTCATGGCGGGCGGGGGCATGGGATAGGGCGAGGGCGTGGGCTCCCGGGCCATCGGCTGGGCACCGGACGAACCTGCGCGGGCGGCCCCTCCGGTCCCCCACCCCAGTCGCATTCCTCGGAACAGCGCCCCGGGGCGCCCGAAATTGGGTCGTGACACTCCCCCCCTTCGGAGCCCCTAGCGCGCGTGCTGGTCGAGCACCTTCCCGATCGCCCGCTCGCAGACCGGACAGAACGTGGACGGGTTGCGCGTGAACATGATGCAGTCCACCGCCGGCCGGAAGAGCCCGCGAGCCTCGTAGGCCGCGCCCTCGAACGCGCCCACGCGCCCGGCGAACTTCTCGCCCGCGAGCATCGGCGTCGTCGTGGCCTTGATCTCGGCGAACAGCGCCTCGTTGGCCGCGTCATCGCGGCCCTTGGCGAGCTCGGCGCGGCGTGCCTGGAACTTCAGGTCGACGGCGTCGTAGGCGCCCTTCTCCCACGGCGTCGGCAGCGGCGTGCCGGGCTCGACGAGCTCGCGCCACTTCAAGTTCCACGGCTCGCGCAGCGCCGTGACGTTGGGCTCCCAAGGCTCCGTGCCCGGCGGCGTGAACTCCTCGTAGCTGACCTGCGAGCTGTAGTACTCGTCGGCGAGGCCACCGAGCGAGTGGCCGAGCTCGTGCACGAACACGTACTCGGCGACCGAGGTGTCCGACGCGCAGGTCGCCCACAGGTTGTAGATCCCGCCCCCGCCGTACTTGCGGCCGTTGAACAGGATCACGAGGAAGTCGTAGGGCGCGCTCGCCGCCTGCTCGCGCAACTCGCGATCGCGGTAGGTCAGCACGTAGCGATCGGAGTCGAAGGCGTTGAAGGACGCGCCGAAGGCCGTCTCGTTCCAGAGCTCGCGCCGCGGATCGCGGATGCCCGACTGCGGCGAGGCGACGAACAGGCCGCGCACGTTGAGCTCGTTCGAGCGCGTGCTGAAGGGCGGAGTCGCGAGCAGCGCCTTGGAGAGCCGCTTCGCATCGGCCTCGAACTTCAGTTCCTCCGCCAGCGTGTAGCCCTCGGCGAGCACGAGCAGGTCGAGGCGCTCGCTCGCGGGGCCCGTCTCGTGGATCGGCAGCACGCGCGCTCCGGTGGGCAGCGGGGCGCGGTCGACGAAGCGCGAGGCCGGATCGACCTCGAGCTCGAAGAAAGGCGCGGCGAAGCTGCCGTCCGCGGCGCGCTTGCGCAGCGCGAGCCGCACCTTGCCGCGTGGCTCGGGAAAGCGCTGGGATTCCTCGAAGGCCTTCCACAGCGCCTTGGCCTCGCCCGTGGTCTCCCACTCGCCGAAGATCGAGCAGAAGCCGCGCGAGTACAGCACCTCGCCCGAGTCGGGCTCGCGCACCTCGAACAGGTACTTGCCGAGGTTCGTGCCATCGACGAGCTGCGTGCGACTGCCCGGCCACGCGCCTTCGAGGCGCAGACCTGCGGGCGCGACGTGCTCCTCGCCCGCGCGGCCCGTGTGGTGGTAGTCGAAGCGCAGCGCGCGGCCGGTGAAGCGCGCGTCGAAGGGGTCGGCGGCGACCGGAGCCGAGGCGCAGCCAGCGGCGGCGAGCACGAGCACCACGAGGGCAGAGAGGAGCTTCATCGCGGCCACGATACCGGCGTGGCGAGAGCGCGGCGACGCCGGTACTTTCCTGCCATGAAGCTCCGTGCCCTGCCGTTGCTGGCCCTCCTGCTCGCCACCGCCTGCGCCAGTGCGCCCGAGACCTCGAGCGCGGGTCCGCTGACGCTCGACGATCTCGTCGCGCTGCCGCCCAAGCTGCGCCTCGACACTCAGGTTGCGGGCTGGAACCCCGACGGGCAGAGCTTCCTCGCCGCGCGCACGGACCGCGCGAGCGGACGGCGTCGCATCGTGCGCGTCGACGTCGCGAGTGGCGCGGAGGTCCCCTTCGCCGATCCCGCGCAGCTCGCCCGCGCCTTCGCGGCCGCTCCGGGCGTCGACACGGCCACGGCGGAACGCCTCGCGGCCCGCACGCGCTTCGACTGGACGAGCGAGCGCGACGGCGTGCTGCTCAACGAGTCGAAGGACCTGTTCTTCTGGCGCCTCGGCGCGGAGCGCGCCGTCCGCCTGACGCAGGACGCGCGCGAGGAAGTCGGCGAGACGCTCTCGCCCGACGGCCGTTTCGTGGGCTACGTCGCCGACTGGAACCTGCACGTGGTCCCCACCGACGGCAGCGCCCCGCCGCGCGCGCTGACGACCGCCGGCAACGAGAACCTGCTCCATGGGCGCCTCGACTGGGTGTACCAAGAGGAGGTCTACGGGCGCGGCAACTTCGGGGCCTTCTGGTGGTCGCCCGACTCGCGGCGCATCGCCTACCTCGTGATCGACGAGAGCCGCGTCCCGACCTACGTCGTGACCGACCATCGCCAGGTGCACCCAGTGAATGAGTCGTGGCGCTACCCCAAGGCCGGTGACCCCAACCCCGTCGCGACGCTGCACGTCGTCGATCTGGAAACGGGTGCAAGCACGCCGATCGACCTCGGGCCGTGGGCCAAGGACGAGCCGATCGTGGTGCGCGTCGGCTGGACGCCGGACTCGAGCAAGGTCGTGTTCCAGATCCAGAATCGCGTGCAGACATGGCTCGACCTCGTCGAGGCCGATCCGCGGAGCGGCGCGACGCGCACGCTGCTGCGCGACTCGACGGGCGTGTGGATCGAGCCCGACGACGGCCCGTTCTGGATCGAGAACGGCGCGCGCTTCCTTTGGCGCTCCGAGCGCGACGGCTTCGCACACCTCTACCTGTACCGCCGCGACGGGACGCTCGAGCGTCGCCTGACCGAGGGACGCTGGGAAGTCGACGCGTTCGTGCGCTTCGACGAGGCGAGCGGCACGGCCTATTTCATGGCCGATCGCGAGGACGTGAAGGGCGCGCAGCTCTGGCGCTGCCGGCTCGACGGCTCCGGACTCGCGCGCATCACGCAGGGCGCAGGCTCCCACGCCGTGCAGTTCTCGCCCGACGGCGCGCACTTCCTCGACACGTTCTCGTCCGCGCGCGACTGGCCGCGGATCGCGCTGTGCCGCGTCGACGGCAGCGTGGTGCGCGAGCTCGAGCGCGTCGACGGCTCGCCCGCGGAAGCGAAGGGCGTGCGGCCCGTCGAGTTCCTCACCCTGCGCGCGCGCGATGGCTTCGAGCTCGAGGCGTCGCTCGTGCTGCCGCCGGACTTCCGCAGCACGCAGCGCTATCCGGTCGTGGTCTCGATCTACGCCGGTCCCCACGCGCCCAAGGTGCTCGACCGCGCCGGCAACGCCGACCACCTGTTCCACACCCTGCTCGCGCAGGCAGGCTACGTGGTCTTGAACGTCGACAACCGCTCCGCCAGCGGCAAGGGGCTCGAGTCCGTCAAGGGCATCTGGCACCGCATGGGGTACGGCGAGCTCGCGGACCTCGAGGACGCGGTCGACGCGCTCGTGGCGCTCGGGATCGCGGATCCGGAGCGCGTCGGCCTGTGGGGCTGGAGCTACGGCGGCTACCAGACCGCGTTCGCGCTGACCCACTCGCGCAAGTTCCGCTGCGGGATCATCGGGGCGCCGGTCACGGACTGGGCGCTGTACGACTCGATCTACACCGAGCGCTACATGGGCCTGCCGACCGAGAATGCCGCGGGCTACAAGGCGAGCTCGGTGCTCGAGGCGGCAGCGAACCTCGCCGGCCCGGCGCTCCTGATCCACGGCGTGATCGACGAGAACGTGCACCTGCAGAACACCCTGCAGCTCGCCGAGCGCCTGCAGCGCGCCGGCCAGCCCTTCGACCTGATGCTCTACCCGGGCAACCGCCACGGCATCGTCGATCCCGTCCAGAACCGCCACAAGTACATGACGATGGCGGCCTTCTTCCGCGCTAACCTCTAGACCCTCGTTTGCCCTCCCCCGCGCCAGCCCCCTCACTCGCCGGCGCGCCCACCCGGAGAACTCCATGTCCCAAGCCAACGAAGTCTCGACCGAGAAGACCATTCTCGGCCATCCCTCGGGCCTGTTCGTCCTGTTCTTCGCCGAGCTGTGGGAGCGCTTCTGCTACTACGGCATGCGCGCGCTGCTCGCCTTCTACGTGGTGGCGCAGTTCAACAAGCCGCAGGCGGAGGCGTCGGTCAGCTACGGGGCCTTCACGGCGCTCGTCTACGCGCTCGGGGTCTTCGGCGGCTACATCGCGGACAAGATCCTCGGCTATCGCCGCTCGATCCTGCTCGGCGGCGTGATCATGGCCATCGGCGAGTTCATGATCATGCTCCCGAGCGAGCAGATGTTCCTCTACGGCCTCGCGACGATCGTCGTCGGCAACGGCCTGTTCAAGCCCAACATCTCGACGCTCGTCGGCCGGCTCTACAAGCAGGGCGACCCCCGTCGCGACAGCGGCTTCACCATCTTCTACATGGGCATCAACCTCGGCGCCTTCCTCGCGCCGATCTTCTGCGCGCGCATCTCGCGCTGGATGGCGGCGGACCCGAACGTGCCCGAGTACCGCTGGGGCTTCATGCTCGCCGGCATCGGCATGCTGCTCGGCCTCGTGGTCTTCGGCCTCGGCTCCAAGACGCTGCAGGGCAAGGGCGAGCCGCCGCCGGAGCGCAAGGGCTTCGGCAACGTGCTCGGCGTCGCGCTCGGCTGCGTGATCTGCGTGCCGCCGATCTACTGGCTGCTGAGCCAGAAGGAGCTCGTCGGCTACGTGCTGCTCGCGCTCGGCCTCGTGATCATGGGCTACCTGCTGTTCTTCGCGCTCAAGAGCGAGCTGGTCACCCGCCAGCGCATGTTCGCGCTGCTCCTCTTGCTGCTCTGCAACGTGGTCTTCTGGGCCAGCTTCGAGCAGGCCGGCAACAGCCTCAACTTCTTCGCCCAGAACCACATTTCGCACCTCTCGATCGGCGAGTGGACCATGGTCCCCGAGGACTTCCAGTCCGTGAACGCGATCGGGATCGTGCTGCTCGGGCCCGTGTTCGCGTGGATGTGGGTCAAGCTGGCGGCCATGAACTCCAACCCCTCGATCCCGGCCAAGTTCGGCCTCGGCATCGTGCAGGTCGGCCTCGGCTTCGGGCTGCTCCTGTGGGGCATCGGCACCGCCAACGACGCGGGCCAGATCCCCTGGACGTGGCTGATGGGCCTGTACCTGATCCACACCATGGGCGAGCTGTGCATCTCGCCGGTCGGCCTCTCGATGGTCACCAAGCTCGCGCCGCAGCACATGGTCGGCATGGTCATGGGTGCGTGGTTCGTCTCGATCGCCAACGCCAACTACGCCGCGGGCCTGTTCTCGCAGATCGCGGGCGGCGCGGGCGAAGGCGCGGAAGCACTGACAGGCAGCGCGGCGCTCGGCGGCTACGTGACGGCCTTCACGCCGATCGTGTGGATGTCGATCGCGGTCGGCGGTGTGCTGCTGATCGCGTCGCGCATGGTCAACAAGCTCATGCACGGCGTGACCTGAGCCATGACGGGGCAGGGACGATCGCTGTACGCCGAGCACATCGCGGCTCGGCAACGCACGACCGAGGCTGCGCTCGCGGCGA
The DNA here is from genome assembly GCA_903892045.1 of uncultured Planctomycetota bacterium. GTDB lineage: Bacteria > Planctomycetota > UBA1135 > UBA1135 > F1-120-MAGs118. The sequence goes on from CAITGX010000011.1 coordinate 20,678, forward strand.
GCGGGTTCGACGCGCTGGTGCTCTCGAGCGGCGCGCCGTTCACCTACTTCGCCGACGACCAGGACGCCCCGCTCCACGAGAACGGGCACTTCGCCCACTGGGTCCCGCTGCGCGGGCCGCACCACCTGATCGTGGTGCGGCCCGGCCAGAAGCCGCGGCTCGTGCGCGTCGCGCCCGAGGACTACTGGTACGAGCAGGCGCCGCTCGGCTCGCCCTTCTGGGTCGATGACTTCGAGCTGATCGAGGTCGGCACGCCGGAGGACGCGTGGAAGCACGCGGGCGTCGGTGCCAAGTCCGCCTACATCGGCGACGAACCCGAGCGCGCGCAGGCGGCTGGAGTCGGCACCGCGAGCTGCAACCCCGAGACCCTCGTTGCGAGGCTCAACTGGGAGCGCGCCTACAAGAGCGAGTACGAGGTCGCCTGCATGGAGGAGGCCGAGAAAGTGGCCTCCTGGGGACAC
>CAITGX010000012.1 GCA_903892045.1 uncultured Planctomycetota bacterium
GGGCACGTCCCAGCGAGCATCCGGCGGCAGGCCGGACTTCACTCGCACGAGGACATTTGCGATTCCACCCTCGTTCACGACCAGCTTCTCCGCCGGTGCTGCCTCGCGGAGAGAGCCGCAGCCGTCTGTGGCCCCCAGCAGGATCGGCGGTGCGACGGGCGCCACGCCATCGAACAGGACTCGGCCGCGAATCGTGCCGATCGCACTGGACTTCGTTGCCTCGACACTCACGGCGGAACGATTCGAACTCGGCGCCTTGTTCTCGGGCTCCGAGTCGCGGCAGGCCACCAGCGAGAGCAGCAAGAACGCTGCGCGCGCTCTCATACGAGCTCCAGCATCAGCTGCAGCCGCAGGAAGTCGACGTCCTTGAGCCGCACCGCGATGGGATAGCCCTCGGTGAAGGACAGCAGCGCGCGCCCGCGCTTGATGTTGATCGTCGGTCCCTTGATCTCGACCTTCTCGCCGATGGCGCGCGACGGAAGGAACCCGGTGACGTTGAAGTCCGCGAGGAACACCTCGATGCCCGGAGGCGAAACGCGATGCACGCGCGCCTTGAGCTTCTCGCCGATGTGCGGGTGCAGCAGCTGGCACACCTTGAGATCCCCCACCGCGTACGAGCACATCTCCGCGACCTCGGCCTGCGCGGAGCTGTGCGATGCGATGGCGTTGAGATCGTCGAGCAGCTCGAGCGTCTTGAGTTCCCGCGCGGTCTCCTCGGGGCGGTTCTCGAGCGCCCACAGCCAGCGGTGCACCATCAGGTCGGGATAGCGCCGAATCGGGGACGTGAAGTGGAGGTAGGCCTTGCGGGCGAGGCCGAAGTGCCCCGCGACGTCCTCGTGGTCGTGGACCTCGTACACCGCGCGTTCGATCAGGCCCATGATGCGCTGAATGAGCGCCTCGGCGTTCGGCTTCTTGCGCGCGGAGCGAATCAGGCGGCCGATGTCGCGTCCGGTGAGGCGCTCCTTGGTCGGAACACGCAGGCCGTGCTCCTCGAGCTGCTTGGCAACCGCCTCGATCTCCTCGGGGCTCTTCTCCTTGTGGACGCGATAGATCGTCGGCAAGCCGCGCTCGCGGAACAGGTCGCCCACGGCCTGGTTCGCCGCCAGCGCGGTCTCCTCGATGAGTGCCATCGAGAAGTAGCGCGGGTAGTCGACGACGGCGGTGACCTCGCCCTGCGCATCGAACTGGAACTTGCGCTCGCGCGACTGCATGCGCATCGAGCCCTTCGCGTCGCGCAGCTGCTGCTGGCGCACGGTCCACTTGCGGAAGTGCTCCAGCGGCTCGCGCAGGTGCGCGATCGCGCGCGTCTCGTCCGTGTCCTTGCCGTCGAGCAGTTCCTGCACCACGCGATAGGTGTTGCGCTTGACGCTGCGGATCACGCTCTTCGCGATGCGCGATGAAGTGCGCTTGCCTGCGGCGTCGAACACCATGAAGACGGAGTACGCGAGGCGGTCCCGCCCCTCGACGAGCGAGCAGAGGTGGTTCGAAAGCTCCTCGGGGAGCATCGGCACGACCTGGTCGGGCAGGTAGATGCTCGTGGCGCGCGCGAGCGCCTCGGCGTCGAGAGCGGTTTCCGGCCGGACGTAGTGGGCCACGTCCGCGATGTGCACGCCAACCTCGTAGGCCCCATGCTCGAGCACCTGGATGGAGATGGCGTCGTCGTAGTCCTTCGCATCGTCACCGTCGATCGTGAAGATGCACTGCGAGCGCAGGTCGAGACGGCCGCACTTGTCGTCCTCCGTCGGATCCTGTGGCAGGTGCTCGACCTCGCGACGGACGTCGTCGGGGAACACCGTGCGCACGCGGAACGAGCCGAGGATCTGCATCTCCTCCGACTCGACATCGCCATAGACCTTGGGCCCGTGCGCCATGGGCTCGAAGGCCTGCGGCCGGCGCGAGATGCGCTCGCGCGCCTGCGCCTCGGCGATGTCGTCGATCTTGCGGTCCGTTCCGAAGTCGCTGATGAACTTGAACTTCGGCTGGGGCTCCACAGGCTCTGGTTGCGCGGCCCCGCGCTGCTTCGCGAGATCCTTGAAGCTCGTGAACTTCTTCTTTTCTTCGCTCATGTGCGCGCGGTCCTGCGCTCGCGCCACTGCACCAGCAACGCCGCGCCGAGGAGCACGAGGAGCGGATCGAGGGGGAAGCGGTAGCGCTCGGAGACGTGAGTCAGATAGTACGGCACCCCGAACAGCAGCAGGGACGAGGCGAGGAGGATGCGCACGTCGCGCTCGACGCGCAGGCCGCCGAGAGCGACCAGTCCGAAGACTCCCGCGAGCGCGAACGACACGAACTTGACCCAGCTTGCCGGGTCCTTGGCCGTCCCCCGGCCGAGCTCGGTGCGCGTATCCAAGGTCGGTGGCTCGCTGATCCAGAACAGCGCGAAGCGCCGCAGGGAGAGCTCTCCGAACGCCTTGGGATGAGCCTCGATCCACTCCAGCGCCCTCCGCGAGCTGTCGGCACAGTAGGCCGACTCCCCCAGCCGCAGGTAGAGGTTCTGCTCGGCCTCGACGTGAGAAGGATGGTACTTGAACGGCTCCGGTCGTCCGGCGGACCGGTCATGATTGCCGAGGCGCAGCTCGACCCCGAGGTTCGGGCGCAGGCTGAAATTGCCGAGCGAAACCGCGTTGCGCAGCATCCACGGGAGCGCCACCGTGCCCGCGCAGGCGAGGAACAGCGCGGCTCCGCGCACTCCCGAGCGACGCCCGATGAACCACGCGAACACGGGGGCGAGGCTCGTGGGAGCGGGATTCAGGAACAGCAGCCCTCCGAAGGCGAGGCCCGCGGCAGCGGCGGAGCTGACGGAAGCGCTCGCGCGCAGCACGAGCGAGACCACGAGGGTCAGCCCCAGCGCCACGAGCGTCGTGTCCCAGATGACCTGCGCCGAATTGGCGATCGCGATCGGGTAGAGCGCGAACATCCACCCGGCCAGTCGCCCCGCGCGGGCGTGGCCGATCTCCGTGGCGAGGCGTACGAGCGCCACGGCGGTCGCCGCGGATGCGAGCGCGTGCGCCATCGCGACGATCCAGGCCGTCGCGGACGTCACGCCCCCTCCGAGCTTCATCGCCAAGGCGAGGAACAATGGGTACGGCGGCGTGAGCCACGCCGTCATGCCCGTGCCATGCCCCCAAGGATCCGCGAAGCCGCGTCCATCGAGCAGGGCTTGCGCGATGCAGGCAGGCTCGTGCCCCCACTGCCAGGGCGTCGTGCCGGGCGCGACGTGGGCTGCATGCAGCGCGAACGTGGCGAGCAGACGAAGCGCGAACGCCGACGCGAAGAGCGTCCAGAGGCTCCTTCGACTCGCGGCTGCGTTCGCGTTCACGGGCTCACTTGATGATGAAGTTGATCAGGCGTCCGGGGACCACGACGACCTTGACGAGCTCCTTGCCCTCGAGCCAGCTTGCGACCGCGGGTCGCGCTGCCGCCTCGATGTCCGGCTGGGAAGCGGCCTTCGGCACGCTGACGCGCCCACGCAGCTTGCCCGCGACCTGCACCACGATCTCGACCGTGTCGTCTTCGAGGAACTCCGGACGCACCTTCGGCCACGCCACGTAGGCCAGCGACTCGCGATAGCCAAGGCGCGACCACAGTTCCTCCGCGAGGTGCGGCGCGAACGGCGAGAGAATCAGCACGAAGCGCTCCGCCTGGCTGCGCGACATCGCGGACTGCCGCTTGTACGCCTCGTTCACGAACGTCATCAGCGCCGCGATCGACGTGTTGAAGTTGAACGCCTTGAACGAGTCGTCGATGCGCGCGACGGTGCGATGCAGGAGCTTCTCCAGCTCGAGGGTCTCGCCTTCGAGTGCGCGGTCGCCCTGATCGACGCGGAACTGCGGACGGACGGCATCGTGTCCCTCGGGATCGACCAGCAGCTTCCATGCGCGCTCGACGAAGCGTGCGCAGCCCGTGATGTCGCGCGGGTTCCACGGCTTCGAGTCCGCCAGCGGCCCCATGAAGCTCTCGTAGAGCCGCAGCGTGTCCGCGCCGTGCTCCGCGATCACGTCGTCGGGATTGACGACGTTCTTCAGCGACTTCGCCATCTTCGTGACGATCTGCTCGAGCGGCTCGCCGTTCGCCTTGCGCACGAACTCGTTGCCGCGGGCCTCAACCTCGTCGCTCGCGACGAGACGGCCTGTCGTGTCCTGGTACGCGAAGGCGGTGATCAGGCCTTGGTTGAAAAGCTTCTGGAACGGCTCCTTCGTGTGCACGAGCCCGAGGTCGTACAGCACCTTGTGCCAGAAGCGCGCGTAGAGCAGGTGCATGACCGCGTGAGCGGCGCCACCGACATACAGGTCGACCGGACCCCAGTAGCTCTCGGCGCTCTTGGACCACGGCGCCGTGACGTTGTGAGGATCCATGAAGCGCAGCCAGTACCAGCACGAGCCGGCCCAGCCAGGCATCGTGTCGGTGTCGCGGCGCGCAGGAGCGCCCCTGTGCGTGGTCTTGAGCCACTCGGTCGCCCGAGCGAGCGGCGCGGAGCCGTCCGACGAAGGCTTGAAATCCTCCATCTGCGGCAGCTCGATCGGCAGCGCGTCGTCGTCGACCGCGACCGTGCTGCCATCGGCGAGGTGCACCAGCGGGAACGGCTCGCCCCAGTAGCGCTGGCGCGAGAACAGCCAGTCGCGCAGCTTGTAGGTCGTGCGCGCCTTGCCGACGCCGCGCGCGGCGAGCAGCTCGATGGCCTTCTTCTTCGCCTGCGGCGTCGCGAGGCCCTCGATCGGCCCGGAGTTCACGGCGCTGCCGTCTCCGGTGAAGCACGCACCGTCCGCGAGTCCCTTCTCGCCCTGCGGCGGCTTCACCACCTCGCGCACTTCGAGCCCGAACTTGCGCGCGAAGGCGAAGTCGCGCTCGTCGTGGCCGGGCACGGCCATGATCGCGCCCGTGCCATAGGAAATGAGGACGTAGTCGGCGACCCAGATCGGGATGCGGCCGCGCGGATCGCCCGCGTCGAAGGCCGGGTTGTGCGCGAACAGGCCGCTGAACACGCCGGTCTTGTCCTTGGCGAGCTCCGTGCGCTCGAGCTCGGACTTCGCGGCCGCGTTCGCGACGTAAGCGTCCACGGCCGCGCGGTGCGAAGCGGGCACGCGCGCGAGCAACTTGTGCTCGGGAGCGACCACCATGAACGTCGCGCCCCACAGCGTGTCGGGACGCGTCGTGAACACGACGAGCTTCTCCGCGCCGCCCTCCACCGCGAACTCGACCTCGGCGCCCTCGCTCTTCCCGATCCACTCGCGCTGCTGGATCTTGATCGACTCCGGCCAGTCGAGCAGCTCGAGGTCCTCGAGCAGGCGCTCGGCGTACGCCGTGATCTTGAGCATCCATTGCTTCAGCGGCCGGCGCACGCACGGATAGTTGCCGCGCTCGCTGCGACCGTTGATGACCTCCTCGTTCGCGAGGACCGTCTTCAGTTCCTCGCACCACCACACCGGCACCTCGGCCTGGTAGGCGAGGCCCTTCTCGTGGAGGCGCTTGAAGATCCACTGCGTCCAGCGGTAGTAGCTGGGCTCCGACGTGTTGATCTCGCGCGCCCAGTCGTAGGAGAGCCCGATCTTCTTGAGCTGGCGCCGGAAGTTGTCCGTGTTCACGGCCGTCGACTGGGCCGGATGCACGCCGGTCTGGATGGCGTACTGCTCGGCCGGCAGGCCGAAGGCGTCCCAGCCCATCGGGTGGAGGACGTTGCAGCCCTCCATGCGCTTCTTGCGCGCCACGATGTCCGTGCCGATGTACCCCACCGCGTGTCCCACGTGCAGGCCAGAGCCCGACGGGTACGGGAACATGTCGAGCACGTAGTACTTCGGGCGGGTGGCGTCGAAGCCGGGGTCGCCGGGGTTGCGAGCGGCGAAGGTGCGCTCGGCGTCCCAGCGGGCCTGCCAGCGGGCCTCGATGGCCGAGGGGTCGTAGGCGTTGCTCAAGGTCGTCCTTCTGCGTCGGGCGGGCGCCCGGAAAGCGGGCCCCGTCGAGCGGGGAGAATAGGCGATGCGCGGGGCCAAGGCACGCTTCCCGGGGTCTTCGCTGTTGACGCCGGGCTCGCCGTGCGTCATCCTCTCCGCCCTTCCGATGATCGGAGCCGCGGCGCACCCCGCCGCGCGCAAGGAACACCGGGGGATTAGCTCAGTTGGTAGAGCGCGACAATGGCATTGTCGAGGCCAGGGGTTCGAGTCCCCTATCCTCCACCAGCACCGCGGCCGCTCCGGCAACCTGCCGGGGCGGCCGCGAGCCTTTTCCGAGCGATCGGACCACGTTTCCAGTGGTTCGGACCGCACCGTCCGGCCGCTATCCTCCCCGACCGACCATGACCGACCTCGCCCAGCCCGACCGCCTCGCCAAGGCCACGGCCATGCGCCAGGCCGGCGCGGATCCCTTCCCCGCCCGCGGCGTCGCCTCCCAGCCGATCGCCGGGCTGATCGCTGCAGCAGGCACCGCCGCGACGCCTGGGCCCGCCATCGGGTCACGCGTCACGATCGCTGGCCGCATGCTGATGCCGCGCGACTTCGGCAAGCTCATCTTCGCGCCTGTTCTCGATCGCACCGGCCGCGTGCAGGTCGGCTTCCAGCGCGACGCCCTTCCTGAGTGGTGGCCGCAGCGCAAGTGGCTCGACGCCGGCGACCTCATCGGCATCACCGGCGAGCTCGGCTTCACGCAGAAGGGCGAGCTCACGGTGTGGGCCAAGGACGTGCAGCTGCTCGCGAAGAGCTACGCGCCGCCGCCGGAGAAGTGGCACGGGCTCGCGGACGTCGAGCAGCGCTACCGCCGACGCTACGTCGACCTGTGGGCCACCGAGGGCGTCATGGACGTCTTCGTGAAGCGCAGCAAGATCGTCTCGGGCATCCGTCGCTTCCTCGAGAGCGAAGGCTACCTCGAGGTCGAGACGCCCACGCTGCACCCGATCTTCGGCGGCGCCACGGCGCGCCCGTTCGTGACGCACCACAACGCGCTCGGCTGCGACTTCTACCTGCGCATCGCGCCGGAGCTGTACCTCAAGCGCCTGATCGTCGGCGGGCTCGAGCGCGTGTTCGAGATCGCGCGCAACTTCCGCAACGAGGGCATTTCGACGCGCCACAACCCCGAGTTCTCGATGCTCGAGCTGTACGAGGCGCAGGCCGACTACCGCCGCATGATGGAGCTCGCGGAGCAGATGATCGAGCGCCTCGCGCTCGAGGTGAACGGCACGACCAAGGTCACCTTCCGCGGCGTCGAGTACGACCTGAAGGCGCCCTTCGCTCGCGTGCGCTACACGGAGCTCTTCCGCCAGCAGAACGGCTGCGAGTTCGACGACCAGCCCGCCGTGCGCGCGCGCGCGAAGGAGCTCGGCCTCGAGGATCCGGGCCACTACTGGAAGCTGATGAACGACGTGTTCGAGGCGACCTGCGAGAAGCTGCTGACGGGGCCCGTGTTCTGCGTCGACTACCCGGTGCAGATCTGCCCGCTCGCCAAGGCGAACCCGCAGGATCCGCGCATGGCGGAGCGCTTCGAGCTGTTCCTCGGCGGGATGGAGCTCGGCAACGCGTTCAGCGAGCTCAACGACCCGACCGAGCAGGAGCGTCGCTTCGAGGAGCAGGTCGCGAGCAAGGATCCTGAGGCGCCCGGCCAGGTCGACGTCGACTACGTGCAGGCGCTCGAGTACGGCATGCCCCCCACCGGCGGCCTTGGCATCGGCATCGACCGCCTCGTGATGGTCCTCACCGGGCAGGACACGATCCGCGACGTGCTGCTCTTCCCCGCCATGCGTCCGCTCGGGGGCGATCCCGCGCCCGCGGCGACGCCCGCTCCCTAGAAGGCTCGCTGCTTGTATCGCATCTTCCTCTCTTGGCGCTTCCTGCGCAGCCGTCGCACGAACCTGATCGGTGTGTTCGGGATCTTCCTCGCGGTCGGCGCGCTGATCCTGATCCTCTCGATCATGACGGGCTTCCTCGAGGAGACCCGCCGCTCCGCGCGCGGCAGCCTGTCGGATCTCATCATCACGATGCCGCCCTACAGCGAGTCGCGGCGCCCGCGCGACCCTGCGCCCGTGCTCGAGGTCCTGCGCAAGGACGAGCGCGTCGAGGGCGCGAGCGCGCACTTGGGCTGGATGTGCATCCTCACGCGGCAGGACGAGCGCAGCCTGCGCATCCTCGTCGACAGTCAGTCCAGCGAGATCGCGGGCATCAAGCTCACCGGCATCGACCCCGCGACCGAGGACAACGCCACGGAGTTCCGCTCGTCGCTCGACAAGGTCGGGCGCGCGGACGACGGAACCATCGAGGCCCCGCGGCTGCGCGTCGCGAGCCTCGACGATCCCTTCGCCGCTCCGCCGGACTACAACGCCAACGTCGGTCGCCCGCGCGCGAGCGTGATCGTCGGCGAGAAGGTGATGACCTACCACGGCCTGCGGCGCGGCTCGTTCATCACCCTGATGACCGCGGTGCCCGATCCGGCCTCCGACACGGGCTGGTCGGCCAAGAAGCGCGAGTTCGTGGTCGCCGGCTGCTTCCGCTCCGGCGAGAACGAGATCGACCTCGAGCGCGTGTACATCGACCGTGGCCAGCTGGCGCGCTTCCTCGCGGGAGTCAGCGAGGACGATCCGCTGCCCGAGGATTCGATCCTGTACTCCGAAGTGCTCGTCAAGCTCAAGGACTACGCCAGCGACGCGGAGGCCGTGCGCGCTTCCATGGGCGCGCAGCTCTTTCAAGCGGGCCTGATCGACGAGACGTGCTCGATCCGCACGTGGGAGGAGTTCCGCGGCGCGCTGCTCGGCGCGATCGAGAACGAGCGCGTGCTCATGGGGATCATGCTGTCACTGATCCTCGTCGTCGCGGGCTTCACGATCTTCGCCATCCTCTCGATGATGGTGACCGAGAAGCGCCGCGACATCGGCATCCTCACCGCGCTGGGCGCGACCCCGCGCGGCGTGCTCGTGCTGTTCCTGCTGATCGGCTTCTGGGACGCGCTCATCGGCGCCTTCGCGGGCGCCGTGATCGGCACGTGGATGGCGATCAAGATCGACCCCTTCGAGCGCTGGCTCAGCGACACGTTCGGGGTGCAGATCTTCAACCGTGACGTGTACCTGTTCGACTCGATCCCGTCGGTCGTGACGCCCATGGCGGTCGCTGCGATCGTGGTCGGCGCGTTCGTCTGCACGCTGGTGTTCGCCGCGATTCCGGCGTGGCGCGCCGCGAGCCTCGATCCGGTGGAGGCGCTTCGCAATGAGTGAGCGCGGCGACATCGTCCTCTCGGCCCGCGGCATCGTGAAACGCTTCCGCTCCGGCGACAGCGAGCTCGAGATCCTGCACGGCATCGACCTCGACCTGCGCGCGGGCGAGCGGCTCGCGCTCATGGGCCCCTCGGGCGCCGGCAAGTCGACCTTCCTGCACGTGCTCGGCCTGCTCGAGCGCCCGACGCACGGCACCGTCGATCTCGATGGACGCGATGCATGGTCGCTCTCCACTCAGGAGCGCGCCCTGCTGCGCAACCGTCACATCGGATTCGTGTTCCAGTTCTATCACCTGCTGCCGGAGCTCGACGCCGTCGAGAACGTGATGCTGCCGGCGATGATCGCGCAGTCGCGCGGAGACTTCCGCGAGGACCGTCACCAGCACATCGCTAAGGCGCTCGACCTGCTGTCGAACTTCGGGCTCGCGCACCGGCTGCATCACCGTCCGGCGCAGCTCTCCGGGGGTGAGCGCCAGCGCGTCGCGCTTGCGCGTGCGCTGTTCCTCGATCCGCCGCTCCTGATCGCGGACGAGCCGACCGGCAACCTCGACCGCGACACGGGCGAGATCGTGCTCGAGCTGCTGTTCCGCGCCCAGGAAGAGCGCAACCTGTCCCTCTTGCTCGTCACGCACGACGAGCGGCTCGCGGAACGCTGCGGTCGAGTGCTGCGGCTCGAGGCCGGCCGCATCGTCGGCGCGCTGCCCGGACACGGCTAGCAGCGGCGCCTCAGGCGTCGATCGAGCGGTAGCGCGTCTCGCTCCAGCCGAGACGATCGCGCAGGCGTCGGTACGGGTCGAGCTGGCTCCACGCGAGCAGCGGATACGCGAGTGCGTGGCGCTCGATGCGCACGACTTCCCCCACCTGCATCGGGTGGAACGCCTGCCCGTCGAGCACAAGCAGGGTGTCTCCAGAGCTCTCCTTCACGAGCACCTCCACGGAACTGTCGGGGTGCAGCACGATGGGACGGTAGGACAGCCCCTGCGGGCAGATCGGGGTCACCACCATGCCGAGCATGGACGGGAACAGGATCGGACCACCGGCCGAGAGCGAGTGGGCGGTCGAGCCCGAGGGCGTCGCGAGGATCAGGCCGTCGGCGCGATAGTCCGCCACCCACTCGCCGCCGACCGAGAGGCCGAGGGTGAGCATTCCGGGCGCCGTGCCGCGGGCCACGAGCACTTCGTTGAGCGCAATCGCCTCGAGACCGTCCTGACGCGACGCAGCGGCGCCGAGGCGCGCCACGAGGCGCATGCGAGGTTCGAGCACGCCCTCGCCCGAGAGGATGCCTTCGAGCGCCTCGCGCCAGTGGCTCACGGGAGTGGACGCGAGGAATCCGACGCGACCGAAGTTGATGCCGATCGTGGGCACCGGCGCGCTCGCGAACGCGCGCACGGCGCCGAGGATTGCTCCGTCGCCACCGAGGACGATCAGCAGGTCGGGAAGGTCCGCGAGCGAGGACTCGATCGAGAGCGCGGTGCGACGCGCGACCAGCGCGCGGACGTCCGACTCGACGTCGACACGTGCGACGCGCGAGCGCAGCCACGGCAGCAGCGCCGCGAGCAGCTCACCCACGCCTTCCTTGTCCGGATCGCACGCGACGAGCACGCGCTTCACCGAGCCTCGCGCCGGCGGCGTCCCACGCTGCGCGGACGGGGGCGAGGAGCGCGCGTCCATCGCTCAACCGACCTTGGTCGGCGTGACGAGGTTCAGCACGGCCCGCTCGAGGCCCTCGGCATCGAGGCCGCAGGCCGCGAGCTGTTCCTCACGCGTGGTCATGTGCTCGATGTAACGGTCCGGGATGCCGCACAGCCTCACCTGCGCGCGCGCGGCGGGCAAGCGCGAGAGACTCTCGAGCACGGCGGAGCCAAAGCCGCCGGCGCGCTGGTGCTCCTCGACCGTGAGGATGTGGCGGTAGGCGAGCGCGTGCTGCGCGAGGAGTTCCTCATCGAGCGGCTTCGCGAAACGCGCGTCGACGACCGTGACCGCGACGCCACGTCGGGCGAGGCGTTCGGCCGCGTCGAGCGCCTGATTGACGAGCGCTCCGAAGGCCCACAGGCTCACCACGCGCTCCCCCGCCGGCGCCTCGACGAGAACTTCCGCCTTGCCGGGCACCATGGCCGTGCGCTCGTTGGCGTGGATGCGCTCCGCACCCGGCGTGTTGTCGCGCGGGTAACGAATCGCGACCGGTCCCGGAGCCGCGAGCGCGAGCTCGAGCATGCGGCGCATGTCGGTCGCATCGCGCGGAGCGGCGATCGTGAAGTTGGGGAACGTGCGCAGGTAAGCGATGTCGAACACACCGTTGTGCGTCGGGCCGTCCTGACCGACGAGTCCTGCGCGGTCCATGCAGAACGTGACGGGAAGGTTCTGGAGCGCGACCTCCTGGAACACCTGATCGTAGGCGCGCTGCAGGAAGGTCGAGTAGATGGCCGCGAACGGGCGCAGGCCGGCCTTGGCCATGCCCGCCGCCATCGCGACGGCGTGCTGCTCGGTGATGCCCGTGTCGTGGAAGCGGCTCGGCAGGCGCTCGGCGAACGCCTCGAGACCGGTGCCCGACGGCATGCCAGCCGTGAGCGCATGCACGCGCACGTCGCGCTCGGCGAGCTTGAGCAGGCTGTCGGCGAAGGCCTTCGTGTACGCCGGCCCTGCGGGCTTCGGGGCGGCGGCCGGACCGGGCAACTTGCTCGAATCCGCGCCCGCGGTCTTCGGCGCCGGCGCCGTGCCCTTCACCCCGTGCACCCGCTCGGGGTGAGTCGGAGCGCTGGGGTGGCCCTTGCCCTTCTCGGTGAGCACGTGCAGCAGCACCGTGCCCTCGAGCTCGCGCACCCGCTGCAGGTTCTCGACGAGGTACTTCACGTCGTGGCCGTCGATGGGCCCGACGTACGTGACGCCGAGTTCCTCGAACACGTGGCCCGGCACCATCGCGTGGCGCATGACCTCGGCCATGTCCTCGAGCGTGCGGTCGACCTTCTCGCCGATCACGGGGATCGCGGCGAGCAGCTTGTGGATCTCCTGGTTGGCGCGTTGCACGACCTTCGCGCTGCGGATGCGCGACAGGTAGCGCGCCATCGAGCCGACCGACTTCGAGATCGACCACTCGTTGTCGTTGAGGATCACGAGCACGCGCTGGCCGCTCGCGCCCGCGTAGTTGAGCGCCTCGAACGCCACGCCTGCACCGAGGCTCGCGTCACCGATCACGGCGATCGCGTGCGGCTGCGGCGTCTCGCTGGCCGTGCCGCGCGCAAGCCCGAGCGCGAGGCTGATGCTCGTGCCCGCGTGGCCCGTGTGAAACAGGTCGTACTCGCTCTCTTCGGGGTGCGTGAAGCCGCACAGCCCGTCGGTCATGCGCAGCTTCTCGAAGCGCTCGCGGCGTCCCGTGAAGATCTTGTGCGGGTAGCACTGGTGACTCACGTCCCACACGCAGCGATCGCGCTCGAGGTCGAACACGTAGTGCAGCGCGGTGGTGAGCTCGACCACGCCGAGGTTCGAGCCGAGGTGACCGCCCGTGCGCTGCACCGACTGCAGCAGGAACTCGCGCACCTCGGCGCACACCTGCGGCAGGGACTCGAGCGGCAGGCGCTTCAAGTCGGCGGGGCTCGCGATGCCCTCGAGCAGGGGCTGGGAGCCGTGGGCTCCGGACTTCTTGGCAGGATCGTGACTGTCCGACATCTTGGCCCCGCGGGGATCCACCATCCTTGGCTCGGGCGGGGCGGATTGCAACCGGCCGCGCGCAGCGACTGTCGCCCTCCGAGCGCGCTAGGAGCGCCGCCGGAGCAGGAAATCGACCATCTGGAGCCCCGTGGGGCTCCAAGGGCCGCCCCAGGCCCGCGCTTGGGCCTCGGCCCGGGCGGCGTGCTCGCGGGCGTAGCGGCGCGTTTCCTCCAGCCCCAAGGCCGCCACGAGGGTCGGCTTGTTCTGGGCCGCATCCTTGCCCGGCGTCTTGCCGAGCTCGTGCTTGTCCGCCGTGACGTCGAGCACGTCGTCGACGGCCTGGAACGTGCGCCCGAGCTCGCGCCCCCACTCGCGCGCCTCCGCGCAGCGCTGCGGCGTCGCCCCGGCGCACAGGGCGCCGAGCTCCGCCGACACCGCGATCAGCGCGCCCGTCTTCTGCGCGTGCATGCGCTCGACCTGCTGCAAGGTGACGCTCCCACCGCTCAAGCCGAGGTCGAGCACCTGTCCGCCGACCATGCCGGCGTCTCCGGCCGCGCGCGCCAGCGCGAGCACCGCGGCGGACGCCCACGGAGCCTGCGTACGCGCGAGCACCTCGAAGGCCTTCGTGAGCAGCGCGTCGCCGGCGAGGAGTGCATTCGCCTCGCCAAACCGCACGTGGCAGCTCGGACGTCCGCGGCGCCAGTCATCGTCGTCCATGCACGGCAGGTCGTCGTGCACGAGGCTGTAGGCGTGCACGAGCTCGACCGCGACGGCGGGTGCGGCGCAAGCGGCATCGTCGGCGCCACACCAGCGCCCGACGAGGCGCGCGAGCGCCGCACGGAAGCGCTTGCCGCCTCCGAGCGCCGCGTACTCCA
>CAITGX010000013.1 GCA_903892045.1 uncultured Planctomycetota bacterium
CCTCGGCGGCCTCGACGCGCGCGAGCCGCTCGCGTGTCACTGCCGTGCCGACGGGAATGCGCGACGCGAGACATGCACTCGACGGCTTCTCCGACACGGCCAGCCCACGCTCGCGCGCGAAGCGTCGCACGTCTTCCTTGGTGAAGCCGGCCCGCGACAAGGGAGCATGCACCCGGAACTCGCGCGCAGCGCGGGCACCGGGGCGATCGTCGACGAGGTCGTCCACGATCTCGCCAAAGGCGAGGTGCGCGAAGCCGCGCTCGCGGGCCCAGTCGGTCATGGCGCGGAACAGCGTCGACTTGCAGTAGTAGCAGCGGTCACCCGCGTTGGCGCGGTAGCGTGGGTTGTCGAGCTCGTCCGTGGGGACGACCACGGGTTCGATGCCGAGGCGTCGGGCGAACTCCAGCGCCTCCGCCAGCTCGGCGCGAGCGAGCGAGGGCGAGTCCGCGATCAGCGCCACCGCGCGCTCCCCGAGCGCCTCGCGCGCGGCGCAGAGCAGCACGCTGGAGTCGACACCGCCCGAATACGCGACGGCGACGTCGCCGAGCTCGCGCAGTGCAGCTAGCAAGGCGAGCTCGCGCTCGCGGTAAGGGTCGATGCTCACAGGTACAGGCGGATCTTGTTCACGTAGCCGTCCGCGCTGGCACGGATGGCCGCGATGTCGGCATCCGTCAGCGTGCGGATGACCTTGCCCGGGAGGCCCACGACGAGCGAGCGCGGCGGCACGACGAAGCCCTCCTTCACGACGGCGCCCGCCGCGATCAGGGACTCGTCGCCGATCACCGAGCCGCCGAGCAGGATCGCTCCCATGCCGATCAGGCAGCGATCCCCCACGCGAGCGCCGTGCAGGACGACGCGGTGTCCGATGGTGCACTCCTCCCCGATCACGTTCGGCACGCCCGTGTCGGCGTGGATCATCGTGAGGTCCTGCACGTTGGTGCGCCGGCCGATCGTGAGCGCCGCGTCGTCGCCGCGCAGGACACAGCCGAACCACACGCCGACGTCCTCGCCGAGCGTCACGTCGCCCGTCACGATGGCATTGGAGGCGACGAACGCGCCGCCCTCGACGGCGCGGAACAGGCCCTGGCGCGGGAAGTGGGTCATGGTTGGGTCGCTCGTTCAGGCATCCAGCATGCGTCGCGCCCAGTCGCTGCCGAGCACGAGCGCGATCGTGAGACCGTTGTGCAGCGCGTGCACCAGCCAGGCGGCACCGATGCGCTGGGTGCGCATCATCACCATCCCGAGCAGCAGCGCGAGGGCGAAGATCGGGAGGAACGCGACCAGATTCCCGTGCACGGCCGCGAACAGGAACGCCGTGGCGAAGAGCCCGCCTCGATCGCCGAGGTTCTGCACCAGCAGCGGCTGCAGGAAGCCGCGGAAGAACAGCTCTTCGCACAGCGGGATCAGCGCGACCGCCAGCGCGACGAACACGACGCGCTCTGCGCCCTCGAGCTCGAGCACCAGCTTCAGCACCTCCTGCGGCGGAGCCTCGACGCCGAGCGCCTTCCAGCTCCAGGCCGAGAGCAGCATCGCGCCCATGATGGCCGGGATGCCGAAGCCGTAGGCCAGCACGCCGACACCGAGCGCGCGCACGTTGCCGCCCGATCGGAACCCGAGCGCCGCGATTCCTTCTGGATCGAGACGGCGTGCGAACACGAAGCACAGGGCGACCGTCGCGACCTGCAGCAGCGCCCCGAACACCACGGGCGCGATGCCGCCCGACAGGCTCACTCCGGCCGCGCGGAGCAACATGCCGCCGAGGATCGTCAGCGTGAAGTACGTGAAGATCGCGAGGCCGACATGAAAGAAGCCCCAGCGCGCGAAGATCACGTTGCGGCGCGGAAAGAGGCGCAGCGCGAGCGCTCGCCCGAGCGGGAACAGCGCGATCGAGGCGAGCACGAGCACCAGCCCCACGGCCGCACCGGCCGCGGTCGGCTCGAACTCCGGGATCTCCGCCTGCGTCTCCATGCTGTCCTAGCTGCGCCCGCCGATGACGCCCTCGAGGGGCGACGACGCGTTGGCGTACAGCCGCCGCTCGATGCGCCCCGCGAGGAACGCGTTGCGACCCGCGTGACAGGCGTCGCGCATCGCCGCCGCCATCCGCAGCGGCTCGCGAGCGCCGGCGATCGCGCTGTTCAGCAGCACGCCGGCCACGCCGAGTTCCATCGCCAGCGCGACGTCCGAGGCGGTGCCGACGCCGGCATCGACGATCACGGGTACCTTCACGAGCTCCATCAGGATCCGGATCGCATTGGGATTCAGCACGCCGAGCCCGGAGCCGATGGGCGAGCCCGCCGGCATCACGCTCACCGCGCCGAGCTCGGCGAGGTGCACGCCGAGGCGCGGGTCGTCGGAGCAATACACGAGCACGTCGAAGCCCTGCTTCACGAGCTCGCGCGTCGCCTCGAGAGTCCCGACGGGATCGGGCAGCAGGGTCTTGGGGTCACCGAGCACCTCGAGCTTCACGAGCGGCGTGTCGAGCAGCTCTCGCGCGAGCTCTGCGGTGCGGATCGCGGTCGCTGCGTCAAAGCAGCCCGCCGTGTTCGGCAGGATCACGTACTTCGAGCGATCGATGAAGTCGAGCAAGGACGGCCCGGCGTTGGGGTCGAGG
Organism: uncultured Planctomycetota bacterium; assembly: GCA_903892045.1. Lineage (GTDB taxonomy): Bacteria > Planctomycetota > UBA1135 > UBA1135 > F1-120-MAGs118. The sequence continues at coordinate 2,612 of CAITGX010000013.1, forward strand.
TTCACGCGCCGCACCGCGACGGTGACGCAGTCCGTGCCGCTCACCTCGAGCGCGGCGCGCGTCTCCTCGAAGCTCTTGTACTTGCCCGTTCCGACGAGCAGGCGCGAGCGCAACGTCGTGCGCCCGAGCACCAGCGGCTCGTCCTGCTCCCATGCCTGCACTGCCATCGCCTAGCCTCCTCCGACAAGGGTCACGACCTCGAGCATGTCACC
>CAITGX010000014.1 GCA_903892045.1 uncultured Planctomycetota bacterium
GTGCGCGCTGAAGACGATCGCCTCCTCGGCGAGCGCGGGATTCTCGGGCGTGCCGACACCGCGCAGGATGCCGAGCACGTTGAACGCGGGCAGCTTCGCCTTCTCGACGCTGCCATGCACGCGCACGGCCTTCACCTTGCCGGCGCGAAACAGGGCGAGCACCTCGCCGTGCACGCGCAGCTGGCCAGTCGGCTGCGCCTCGGGCGCACCTGCGCTCGTCTGCGGGCGCGGCGGCGTGGTCGTCGCGGTCGTACCCGGCTTGTCACTTCCGGGCGCGATCACCAGCCCGAATCCGATGCCCTTCGAGGCTGACAGCCAGCGGCGCCGGTCCTGCATCGAGCCGTCGAGGAACAGCGCGACCTCGTCATCCTGGAAGCCGAGCATCTCCTCGTCCTTGGTGACGACGCGCGCGCGCAGCCGCTTCGTGCCCGGCGCGCCCGAGTTCCAGTCGAAATCGATCCCCGCCACGCACTCGCGCTCCTTGCCGTCCTCGGTCCACACCGAGAGCCGCGGCACCTCGCGAAACGTCGTGCGCGTGATCGGCACTTGCTGCAGCCACGTGCCCTTGTCGCCCGCGGGCTCGACGCCGGCACGGGCGAGAGCGTCCGCGAGGAACTTGGCGGCCTTTTCCGCGCCCGCGCTCCCGGTGTCGCGTCCCTCGAGCTCGTCGCTCGCGAGATACGCGACCGTGCGCTCGATGTCCGCGCGCGTAACGTCGGGATTCGCCTTGCCGGCCTTGTCGCCGGAGATGCACAGGAGCAGCGCGAGGGAGAGCAGCATGGGACGCAGGGTACTGCGCCGCCCTCGATCCCGCGACGCTCGCTACGGCAGCAGCATCAGCGCGAGCGGCAGGCGCGCGCTCCACGCGACCGTGCGGATCCAGTTCGTGGCCACGAGCTTGCGCAGGGCGACCTCGTCGCGGCCGTGGCCGAGCTTCGCGTGCAACGGCACCTGCAGGAACGCGGTGCTGGCCCAGATGATGGCGAGCAGCCCGAGGCTCGCCCAAGCGGTCCATGGCGTGCCCTCCCACCAGATGCCCGGTGCGCACAGCGCCGCCGCTGACACGGCCTCGACGGCCATCGCCGGCCCGACGATGGCAGTGATGCGATTGCAGTGCGCGACCTCGTACTTGCCCCACGTGCCATCGCTGACGAGCGCGAGCAGCGGGTAGTGCACGAGCTGGCAGAACCAGATCACGCCGACCATCACGCCCGTCGCGGCGACGTGCGCATAGGGGAGCGCCTGCACGGAGTCCATCGTCCCAGCTTCCGGCGCGATCACTTCGCGCGCTTGCGGATCGGCACCTGGATCTCCGACCACTTGTCCGAGTTGTCCTGATCGGGTCCGTTGTAGTAGAGCGCGCGCGGAGCGCCCGCCACTTCCCACTCCGCGCTCGCCTCGACCCACTTCACGAGCTCCTGCGCGGTGGTGTCGGCGCGATCGAAGAAGTACGGACCCTTCTTGCCCTTCGAGATCACCACCACGGGCGAGCGGTCGGTGATCGCCACGTCGCCGTCGCTGCCGACCGCACCCATCTCGGGCTCGCGGTAGAGGAACGACATCGTCCAGCCCTGCGTCGAGACGCGACCGCGGTCGTTGAAGCCGCGGTAGTCGAGCTCCACCGGCGAGGTCATCGCGATCTCGTTGCGCTTGATGTGCTGGAACAGCGGCCAGAAGCCGAAGAACATGCCGAGGTCGGGGTTCGTGTTGCCGGTGACCTCGGCGCGCCGCGCGCGGGGGTAGGACTTGATCTCGATCGCGCCCGGCGGCGTCGGCGCGGGATAGCCCTCGGGCAGCGCGGTCGTGACGTTGCAGTCGCCGAAGACGTACACGTCCGCCCCATCCACGCCACGGCCGACGAGCTTCTCGACCTTGGCCTCCATGTCACCGCCGACGCGCTGCACGCCACCGGGGATCTCCGGCAGCGGAGCGGGCTCGGCGGGCGGCGTCACGATCTGCGGTGCCTTGCTCGCGTCCTCGACGGCGCTCTGGGACGAGCTGCACGCGGCGGCGAGCGCGGAGAGGAACAGGCTGGACCAGCGGAGGAGCTTCATCGTTGCGATTCCTTGGAAGACGAGTCGAAGCCGCGCGCGAGCGCGCAGTAGTCGGGACGATCCGCGGCGTCGACATGGCGGTGCTCGCGCACCACCGCGCCGCGGTGGAGGAGAAAGGTGCCGGGCATCTGCAGCGGGTCACCTTGAGGGCGACCGACGCCGAGGCCGGCGCCGCCGAGCCAGCGAGGTGCGCCCGCGCGGAAGCCGCGCCACCACACGCGCGGACCGAACAGCGTGCGCAGGTTGCCCTTGGGCAACTCGAGAGCGGCGTAGAGCTCGCAGCGCGGGTCGCTCACGCGCGGCAGTTCGCCCATGCCCCAGAGCGCGAAGAACCGCGCCGCCTCGGACTCGCTCGCGGGATGCACGAGGGCGATCTGCACGCCGTCCGCCTCGATTTGCGCGCGCCTCGCACGGAGGTCGCTCACTGCCTCGCGGCAAAACGTTCACCCGAAGTGCCGGAGGAAGACTGCGAGCACCGGTCGCTCGAACGTGAGTGCCGCGAGGCTCGTCCCCTGCTGGGTGCGCGCAGCCTCGAGTGCGGCGCGCACGTGATCCGGACGCAGGACGATCATGCGGCACGCTCCAGCGCGGCCCTACGCGCGTCGCGCAGGATCAGACCGAACGGAATCCACCACACGAGGTCGTTCGTGAGCAGCGTCTTGCCCATCGACAGCGGCAACGCATCCTGCGCGAGCGCCAGCGCGAAGCCGATCGGTCCGAAGACCTTGCCCATCAGCCCGACCATCACGATCGGCCAGTGGCGCAGCGGATCGCGGGCCGCCGCGAGGTAGCCGGCGCCCCAAACGGCCACGAACATGCCGATGCAGCCCCAGAGCTGCTCGACCAGCGGCGTGTCGACCGCGAGCCCGAGCCACTCGAGCGTCGCGCGCGGCGCGAGCACGACGAGCGCGCCCCACGCGAGGTTGTAGGCCCCCGCGAGCACGAGCGTCGTCTTCTGCCACGTCGCCGCCGTCTGCACGTCGCCTCAGCTCCTGCGACGGCCGCCGAGCAGCAGCGCGGACACTTCCGCGCGCGCGTTGCGGTCGTTCTCGAACACGCCGCGGAACGAAGTGGTCAGCATGTCCGAGTCGCTCTTCGAGGCGCCGCGCATGCGCATGCACATGTGCTCGCCCTCGAGGATCACGGCCACTCCGAGCGGATCGAGGTGCTCGACGATCGCATCCGCGATCTGCGAGGTCAGTCGCTCCTGCATCTGCAGGCGGCGCGCGAAGACGTCGACCGTGCGCGCGACCTTCGAGAGTCCGCACACGCGGTCATTGGCCGGCAGGTACGCGACGTGCGCGCGGCCGAAGAACGGCAGGAGGTGGTGCTCGCACAGGCTGTGGAACTCCACGTCGCGCACGGCCACGAGGTCGTGTCCGCCCGTGGTGCGGTGCTCGAACTGCTTGCCGAGGTGGCGCTGCGCGCTGTCGCGGAAGCCCGCGGTCAGGTCGCGCCAGGCCTTGGCGGCGCGCATCGGCGTCTCCTGCAGGCCCTCGCGGTCGGGATCCTCGCCGATGGCGATCAGGATCTCGCGCACCGCGCGCTCGATGCGCGGGCGATCGACGCCGTCCTGTGCGACCTCCGGGGCCGCGTCGTGGTCGTGTTCGCAGTCATGGCTGCGGGAGGCGAGGCGGCGGTCGAGGTTGGGCAGGTAGGCGGACATCGGGCTCCAAGGGGCTCGGGGGCCGGGCCCCGTCCACATTTCGTGCAAATCGTGCAGGCAGTCTCTGGGCCCTACGCAGGAGCGGTCAACCCGGATTCGTCCACCCAATCGACCTTTTGAGCTCGAGATCGGCCCACGGCTGCCGTCCAAACCGCCCACCACGCCCGCAGGGGCCCTCACGAGGCCCCAGAAGAGCCGGTCCAGCTGCCGGAGGAAGGGTCCCTAGGCCCGGCGCGAGCCCGCGACCCTGCCGCGCGGGGCGCGGCGCGCGGCCGGTCGCGTCGCGAGGGCGAGGTCGCCGAGGCGTTCGCAGCGTCGCGCTCCGGCGGGAGCCACCGCGGGCAGCGCACGGCCTCCGAGCACGAGCCCCGCCCCGCAACGTCGCGCGGCCTCCGCCACCGTACGGAGGGCCCTGCTGAGCTCCGGAGAGTCGAGCCCGCCCGACACGCTCACCCAGATGAGCTCGGGCTTGCGTCGTGCGGCCGCGCGCGCGAGCTGCTCCGCCGGCAGCCCAGCCCCGAGATTCTCCGCGCGCCAGCCAAGCTCGCGCAGCGCGAGCGCGCACATCGAGCTCGACAGCGTGTACGGATCGCCTTCGAGCGTGCCGCCGAGCGCTCGCGGTGCCGTGCGCGGCAGCGCCGGCAGCAGGCGGCCTAGCTCGTGCAGCGCGGCCTGCACGATCTCGCAGGCGCGTCGTTCCTCGTAGATCTCGACGTCCCCGTGCTGCCAGCGGCTCCCGAGCTCGTGCAAGGCTGGCGCCAGCACGCGTTCGCAGATATCCGTCGCGCTGCGCCCCGCGCCGAACAGGTGGGTCACGAGCGCGACCAGCCGCTCCTCGTCGCCATCCTTGAGCGCCTCGAGCGCTTCCTCGAGCGCGCGCTCCGTCGCCACCGGTCCCGCCGTGGTCGCGGAGGGAAGCCCGACGAGCTCGGGACGCACGAGCGGGTTCCCGCTCTCGCGCGCGAAGCGCACGACCTCCGCGGGCGCGATGCGACGATGGCCACCCGCCGTGCGCATCGGCACGAGCAGGCCCTTGTCGCACCAGCGCTTGACGGAGGCCTCGCTGACGCCGAGCGCGAGCGCAGCTTGCTTGGGACTGACCGGTGTAGGCATGACGAGTGCGTCTCGACTTCGGGAAGGCCACGCAGCCGCCGGAAAAGCGCTGGACGATCCGTGATCGAGTTGCTCGAATTTTCGCCCTCGAACTCCGGCCTGACAAGGCTGGAGCTCGAACCGGCGGCCGAAGGCGGGCAGGAATCCTGAGTCCTGTGCGCGAGAGCGGTCGCCGCGGACCGAAATCGGCTCCCCCCGTCCTGAGCGGCAGGAGCCAGCTTCTGTGCCGAAGGCGCGGAGCCGCTTCCTGAGGGCGGCTCCGCGCCGCCTTTCTTCCTGCGCAAGCGCCTCCGTGCGCGCGCGAGCGCCGAGTCGCAAGGCGCGCCACGGCCAGACGCGGTCCAGCGACCTACGAGGCGACGGCCGAGGCTGCCCTGTTCGCCGCTGGGCGCGGCCCCACGCGCGCGGGAAGACGATCGGCCAACGGGCACGAAGCCAATTTGCGGCGCTCTCCAGCGAGCGGCTAGCTCGCGGGCGGCACTTCGCGTCCGGCCGCGAGGGCCTCGCTCGTGCGCTCGAACACGCGCTGGTCGCGCGAGCGCTGCGCCGCCGTGCGCTTCGCCGCGCTGCGCAGCGGCATGTCCATGCGCGCGCTCTGGCCGAGGCGCTCGCCATGGCGTGCCAGGAAGGCCCAGTAGAGCGGCGTGATCGGGCAATCGACCTTCGGATCGAAGCGACAGCCCTTGCAGAAGTCTCCCATGCGGTCGAGGTACGCCGCGCCGGACACGTAGGGCTTGGTCGTCATCAGCCCGCCGACCGCGTACATGCCCATCGCGAGCACGTTGGGCTCGACCACCCAGTCGTAGGCATCCGTGTAGGCGACCCAGAACCAGTCCGCGACCTCGCGCGGCTCCAGATCGAGCAGCGTGGCGAGGTTGGCGAGCACCATCAGGCGCGGGATGTGGTGCGTCCAGCCCTCGCGCCACACGTCGGCGACGACGCTGTCGAGACACGCGAGTCCGCTCGGTCGCTCGCCCCAGAAGGCCGCCGGCAACGGCCGGTGCGCGCCCAAGTGGCTCGGCCGCGCATCGGGCGCGAGCGTGCGAAAGCCGTCGGTCTCGCGGTGCACGTGACGCACGAACTCGCGCCAGCCGAGCACCTGGCGCACGAAGCCTTCCTTGCTCGCGAGCTCGAGCTTGCTCGCCACGGCATCCCGCACGACGTCGCGGGGCAGCAGCCGGTGGAGATTGAGCAGCGGCGCGATGCGCGTGTGGAACAGGCCACTCGAGCGCGTGCTCATCGCGTCCTCGAAGGGCCCGAAGTGCGGCAGGCAGCGCGCGAGCGCCCAGCACCACAACTTGTCCGCATCCGCCTGGGTCGTCGGCAAGGACTCGAGATCGAGTCGGCCGGGGTGCGAGGCGAAGCGGCTCTCCACGAGCTCCCCCACCTCGCGCGTGATCGCATCGGGCTCGAAGCGCGGCGGCTGCGGCGCCGGCGGGTCGCCCTTCCACGCGCGGCGATTCTCCGTGTCGAAGCTCCACTTGCCGCCGACGGGCTTGCCCTTCTCCATCAGCACGCCGCTCGTGCGCCGTACCTCGCGGTAGAAGGCGTCCATGCGCCACGGCGCGCTCTCGCCCGCGCCGGCGACGAACTGCTCGCGCGTCGTGAGCCAGCCCTCGTGTGGCAAGTACTTGAGCGCACCGGACTTCACGAGCGGCGCAAGGTCCTCGCGCAGCTCGCGCTCCGCCGGCTCCATGCACTCGAGCGCGCCGAGCTCGCTCTGCACGCTCGCGAGCGCGTCGCGGTAGGGCCCGTCGTGCACGACGTAGCGCACCGCCACCCCACGCTCCGCCTGCTCGAGCGCGAAGTGGCGCTGGTTCGCGAGCACGAGCGCGAGCTTCTGGCGGTGGTACGGGCGCTGCCCCGCCTTCCACGGGCTCTCGACCAGCACGATGCCGAGCTCCTTCGCCTCGCCCTGCGCCAGCGGCCCGATGCGCGCGCTCAGCTGGTCATAGGGCACGTACACCCAGCGCCGTCGCCCCTTGGCCGGCTGCTTCCCAAGCTGCTTCCAGAACCGCTGCATCCCCCGCTCTACGCGCCCCACCCCGCGCCGGATGCCGCGCGGCTCGCGCGTCAGGGGGAATGCGAGAGGGAGGCGGGGTCGAGCGGAGCGGGAGACTGGCCGAGGGGCGCCAGGCGCAGGTCGAGCTCGGCGCCGCCGGACTTGTTGATCCAGTCGAGGCGCAGGGA
>CAITGX010000015.1 GCA_903892045.1 uncultured Planctomycetota bacterium
AAGGTGCTCGCCGAGGGCGGCGTGCCGCAGCTGCGCGCGCTGCGCCTGCACAACGGCACGGTCTACCGCTGGAACCGCCCGTGCTACGGCATCTCCGACGGCAAGCCGCACCTGCGCATCGAGAACCGCGTGATCCCCGCCGGGCCCTCGGTGATCGACGAGGTGGCCAACGCGGCCTTCTTCGTGGGCCTGATGTGCGCGGCCGAGGAGTTCGGCGACGTGACGGCGGCGATGAGCTTCGACGACGCGCGCGCGAACATGATCGCGGCGGCGCGCTACGGCCTGCACGCGCGCTTCCGCTGGCTGCGCGGCAAGGCGTGGAGCGCCGACGACCTCGTGCTCCAGCAGCTCCTGCCGATCGCGCGTCGCGGCCTCGCGAGCTCGAAGGTTGCCGGCCCCGACATCGACCGCTACCTCGGCGTGATCGAGGAGCGCGTGCGCCGCGACCGCACCGGCGCGCAGTGGTCGCTCGACTCGCTCGCCTCGATGGGCGATCGCGGGCGCCCGCTCGAGCGCTACCGCGCGCTCACCGCGGCCCTGATCGAGCGCCAGAAGACCGGCGCGCCCGTGCACGAGTGGCCCCTCGCGAGCATCGAGGAGCGCGACAACGCGCGCGAGAACTACCGCACCGTGCGGCAGGTCATGAACAAGGACATGTTCACGGTGCGGCCGGACGATGTCGCTGACCTCGCCGCGAGCCTGATGGAGTGGCAGAAGATCCGCTACGTGCTCGTCGAGGACGAGGACGGCCGCTTCGTCGGTCTCGTGTCGCACCGCGCGGTGCTCAGCATGCTCGCGCGCGCCAAGGCGGGCGACGGCTCGACGCGCAGCGTGCGCGAGATCATGCGCGCCGATGTCGTGACGGTGACGCCCGACACGAGCTCGCTGCAGGCGCTCGAGCTGATGCGGCGCAACAAGATCGGCTGCCTGCCCGTGGTGCAGGATGGCCGGCTCGTGGGCGTGCTCACCGAGCACGACTTCATGGAGCTCGCCTCCGTGCTGCTCGATCGCTGGCTCAAGGACGCCTGAGCGACGAGCCCATGGGCAGCGCGCTGCAGACGCCCGCGGAGCCCGCGGCGCGGGTCCTCGGCCGCGTCGGCCGGAGCGACGGGCCGACCCTCGTCGTGACCGCCGGCATCCACGGCAACGAGCCGGCCGGCGTGCAGGCTGCGCAGCGCGTGCTCGGCGAGCTCGCGCGTCGCGGCACCGCGCTGCGCGGGGAGTTCGTCGCGCTGCTCGGCAATCGCGCCGGCCTCGCGCGCGAGACGCGCTTCCTCGACGAGGACCTCAACCGACTGTGGACCGCCGAGCGCCTCGCCGCCCTGCACGCACGACCGGGCGCGCTGGACCACGCCGAGCAGCGCGAGCAACGCGAGCTGCTCGCCGAGCTCGAGCCGCTGCTCGCGCGCGAGCGCGTCACGCTGCTCGACCTGCACTCGACCTCGGGCGGCGGTCCACCGTTCGCGCTCGCCGGCGACACGCTGCAGAACCGGCCGGTCGCGTTCGCGCTCGGCGTCCCCTTCCTGCTCGGACTCGAGGAAAACGTGAGCGGCACGCTGGTCGAGCATGTCGGCGCGCTCGGTCACGTCGCCGTCGTGATCGAGGGCGGCCAGAGTCGCGACCCGCGCACCGTCGAGCTGCTCGAGTCAGCGCTGTGGATCACGCTCGTCTCGAGCGGCGTCGCCTCCGCGGCTGACGTGGCTGACCTCGAGCTCCACCGCGAGCGCCTGTGCGCCGCCGCGCGCGGCCTGCCGGCGGTGATCGAGGTCGCCCATCGCCACGACATCGCGGCCGAAGACGAGCAGCGCTTCGAGATGCTCCCGGGGTTCGAGGGTTTCGCGCGCATCGAGCGCGGCACTCTGCTGGCCCACGCCGGCGGCGGCCGCGAGCGACCGGTGCACGCGCCGTTCCGCGGGATCCTGCTCATGCCGCGCTACCAGCGGCAGGGTCGCGACGGTTTCTTCCTCGGTCGCAGCGTCTCGCCGCTGTGGCTCTCGCTCTCCGCGGCCCTGCGCCGCCTGCACCTCGAGCGTGCCCTCGGACTGCTGCCCGGCGTGCGCATCGAGGAACGCGCAGGACACGTGCTCGCCGTCGACCGCCGCATCGCGCGCTTCTTCGCCGCCGAGCTGTTCCACCTGCTCGGCTACCGCCGCAGCGAGGAACGCGGCCACCAGCTGGTCGTCTCGCGCCGCAACGATCGGCTGTAGACGAAGAGAGGGCGCCGCGCCGCGGGAGTGGCGCGACACCCTCCGTGACTGCGTCGCATGCCGCGGGAGCGAGCACGGCGCGCAGCGGAGCCGGGTTCTCAGCGAGCCCGGTTGCGCATGTCCATGCTGGTGATCGAGGCGCCGATCAGGGCGCTCGACAGCGGCGCGCCGAGCGTGCCCGGAGCCTCGATCGGGCTGCAGACGAGCTCTTGCGTGCCCGAGTTGACCCACAGGAGCTTGGTGCTCGTGGCGTCGAAGCGCAGCAGCGCCATGTTCGCCTGCACGCCGCTGCCGACGAGCGAGAGCGAGCCGTCGAGCGTCCCGTTGCTCGGGTCCTGGTCGACCGCGAAGCAGCGCCACGCCGCATTGGCCGTGTCGGCGATCATCATGCGGCGTCCGTCCGGCGAGAGCGACATCACGAGCGGATGGATCGTGGTCGGGAAGGGCGAGCCCGCGACCGGCGTGAGCGTGCCGGTCGTCAGGTTGACCGAGTGCACCGCCATGCTCGGCGAGCCGATGTGGCCGGTGAACACGAAGCGACCCGAAGCGTCGAACACGCAGCGGAACGGGTCGACGCCGTTCGTGCGCACGTTGCCGCGGTAGGTGAGCGCGCCGCTCTGCGGATCGATCGAGAAGACCTCGAGCTCATCACCGGTCGTGTCCGGCACCGCGAGCATGCGCCCCGTGGGGTGCACGGCGGGCGGCCAGAGGAAGCCCGAGAGCGTCGTCGCGCCGACGGGGTCGAGCGCGCCCGTGAGAGCGTTGAAGTTGTAGCGCACGATGCTCGGGCCCGTCGTGCCGTTCGAGGCGAGGTACGCGCGGCGACCCGACGGATCGAAGGCCAAGCCGGCGTTGTTGCGCTCGGTGCCGTAGGACGTGCCAGGCTCCATCATGCCGTTGGCATCGAGCGCGTGGACCGTCAGCGCCGGCGAGCCGGTCGAGTTGCCGTGCGCGACGATGACGTGCTCGGAGTACGGGTGCACGGAGACCGTGCGCGGGTCGACCCCGCCCGTGCCGAACGGCGTGGCCGGGAGATCGACGAGCGCGCCCGTGTTGGTGTCGAACGAGTACTCGTAGACGGCGTCGTTCGCCACGCTGGTCGCGTAAACGTTCTCGGTCACGAGCCGGTACGGGACGTGGCCGCGCACGAAGTCGAAGTCCGACAGCGCGTTGCCGCGCAGGTGCACGCCGACCTCGGCGAACTCGAGCTGGCCGCTCGGCTCGATGTCGTAAACGAGCAGTCGACCGTCGGTGAGCGCGGCGTAGACCTGCGTGCCGCGCGGCTCGACCTCGAGGTGCGCGACGGGCGCGAGACCCGGCACGGTCGCCGGCACGAGCGGCGTCGGCGCGCCGGTCAGGGCGTCGAGCGAGTAGATCGAGATCGCGTTGCCCGACTCGCTCGCCACGTACAGGCGCGTGGAGTCCGGCGTGAGCGAGAGCGTGACTTCGCCGGCCGCGGTGATGCTCGCGGGGCTCCAGGGCAGCGGCGCGAGCGCGCCGGTCTGGGGCGTCACGTCGAAGCCGCGCAGCGTGCCCGTCGGGCCGCCGCCGATGTAGAGGCGCTCGCCATCAGGGCTGATCGTGAGGTCGCAGGCGCCGATGACCGTCGGAGCGTAGCTCACGCTGCCGTAGGCACCCGTGATGGGATCGATGCGGACGATGCCGATCTGGCCGTCGTCCTCCAGCGTGATGTACAGCGTGCGTCCGTCCGGCGAGCAGGCGAGGTCACAGGGAGCGTTGCCCACGACCAGCGTCCCGCCGACGAGGGCGGTGATCGCGCCCGTGTCGACCTCGACCGAGTACGCGTGCAGGGTGCCCGCGGTCGTCGTGGCGAAGAAGAAGCGACCATCCGGAGTGCAGGCCATCGCCATCACGTCGCCATCGAGCGTCTCGGTGACGCTCGCGCCCTCGAGCTCATCGCTGAAGAGCTTGAGGCGGTGCACATCGATGCGCGGGCCGTTGGACACGAACGTGTACCAGCCCCAGGGATGGACCGTGACGTGCGAGATGCCCGGGCCGCTCCATTGCCAGCCGTTGGGAATCAGGTCGCCGCCCGTGGGGCGCCGCCAGAAGTTGGTCAGGGTGCCGGCGCCCGCATCCGCGAGGATCAGGCCGCGCGCGAACGGCGGCACGACGTCGACCGTGAAGCTGCGGGCGGCGGACTGACCGGCGCAGTCGGTCGAAGTGATCTCGAACGAGACCGTCTCGAGCGCGATCGGAACGCCCTCGATGTCGCCCGTGACCGTGTCGAGCGCGACACCGTCCGGCAGCTCGCCCGCCGTGATGGCGAAGGTCGAGCCGCGGCCTGCCTCGAAGCTCGGGCTGAACTTGGTGCGCACGCCCTGGCCGAGTTCGTTGGGAAGTTGCGGGTAGTTGAAGCTCGGGACCTCGAGCGCCACTTCGAGCTGGATCTCCAGCGTGGCGGAGCCGGCGGGGTTCGAGGCCGTGACCGTGTACGTGGCATCCGGCGTGACCACCGCGGGCGTGCCCGAGATCTCGCCCGTCGCGGAATCGAACGTCAGGCCGCTCGGCAGCGCCGGCTCGATGCTCCAGGTCGTCGGGTCGCCGCCGGAAGTCTGCGGCATGGCCGGCGTGACTTCGCCGCAGGGCGAGAAGCTGAAGTCCACGCTGCCGTAGTTGATCGCCTGCGGGGGCTGGAGGCCGCCGCCACCTCCGCCACCGCCGCCACCACCTCCTCCTCCTCCGCCACCACCTCCGCCGTCCGTGCAGGCGGTGAGAGCCAGGAGAGAAGCGGCCAGCGAGACGAGTCGGAAGTTGTGCTGCATGGAGGGATGGACCCGCGGTGCGGGGTTGGGGAATGCAGGTGAGCCATCGACCTCGGACGGGCCGCGAGTGAAGGCGCGGGCCGGCCCGGCCCCGAAGCCCGGCACGGGATGCAAATTCCTTCCACCCGCGGCCGCCGCGCCCTGCGCCCGGGAGCCACTTGGCGGCCCCGCTGCGCCCCGTACACTCTCCGCCCCATGAACGACTGGAAGCCGAAGATCGATGAGTGGCAAGTGCGCCTCGCTCAGTGGCAGGCCCGCTTCGACGCCGAGTACTCCGCGCTCGCGCGCAAGCGCAAGGGCTGGTTCCGCAAGCTCTCGCAGGGCGAACTCGAGGACATCGCCGCGGAGGCCCGCACGGCCGCCGGCGACGACGTGGCCAAGGACCTGTTCGCCTTCCTCGCCAGCCTGTGCGACGCCTACCGCGCCGAGAAGCTGCCCCAGCCCCGCGCCAAGGTGCGCGCCTGGATCGGCATGCAGCCCGAGCTGCTGAACGCCGCGTGGAGCTTCAGCCAGCAGGCGCTCGAGCTCGCCCGCGGGCAGGACGCCCAGCTCGCGCTCGAGCGCGGCCTCGCCGCGGCCTCGATCGTCGACGTGCGCGTCGACTTCAACGCCGTGCTCGAGCTGCTCGGCCGCTACTGGATCGCCGCCCGCAAGGCCAACGTCGATCCCAAGGCGCTGTTCGCCTCGACCGCCGCGCTCTCCAACCGCGGCATGGGCGGCGGCGGCGCGTACTTCAGCCAGATGCTCGCGGAATTCGAGGCTTCCTCGTACTTCCGCGACACCGTGCGCCCGCAGCTGCCGCGCGCGAGCGCCTAGTCGCGCTCACTCGGCGAGCAGCTTCTCGATCGTCGCGTCGTACAGGTCCGCCGGGCTGTCGTTCCAGCGCACCTTGCCCGTGCGATCGATCAGCACGAGGTAGGGAATCGAGGTCGCCTTGTAGGCGAGCGAGGTCGCGCCGTTGTCCTGGAAGACCGGGAAGTTGTAGCCCTTGCTCTTCACGTGCAGCAGGATCGACTCGGGCGTCTGGCCCTGCTGGTGGTCGGTGACGCCGATCAGAGTGAGCCCCTTGGGGCCGTAGCGCCGCGCGAGGTCGATCACGAAGCCCTCTTCCTTGGCGCAGTTCGGGCACCAGGTGGCCCAGAAGTAGAGCGCCACGACCTGACCGCTCAGGATCTCCAGCGGCGCGGGCTCGCCGAGGACCCAGCGCTCGGGCTTCCACGGCGTGGCCGTGGTGCCGAGCAGGCGCGCGAAGCCGAGCTCGAGCTTCATGTTCTCGGTGCGGTTCGACTGCGGAAAGTCCTTCAGGAAGCGCTCCATGTCCGCGATCGCCTCGCTGCCCTTGAGCAGGTGACGGCGCGTCATGGCGCGATACTCGAGCGCCTTCTCGACGTAGTTGCGGTCCATCGAGAACTGCTCGAGCACCGAGCTGTAGGCGTCTTCCGCCTGCGCGAGCTCGCCGCTGAACAGGAACGTCGAGCCGCGCATGTGCCGCGCGCGCGACGCGATCAGCTCCTTCGGCGCCTCCGTGCACACGCGATCGAAGAGCGTGCGCGCCTTCTCCATGTGCGCGTTCGCCGTGTCGGTGTTGCGGTGCAGCACCTGCGCGCCGCGCCCCGCCGAGAAGAAGCACACGCCCGCCTCCACCAGCGCCTGCCGTGCGCGCGGCGCCGTCGGGTAGTCGCGCGCGTAAGCCTCCCAGCGCCCCGCCGCCTCGATGTAGGCCGCCTTGTTCTTGAGCTGCAAGGCCGCATCCCAAGCCTGCGCCTCGGGCGTCGGCGCTTGCGGAGCCTGGAACGGGAGCACGAGCACGGCGAGCAGGGCGAACAGGTTCACGAGCGACTCCTTCGGGGCACGCGCCCTGCTGCATTGTGTACCTTCGACCGCGCCCGATCCGTTGGCCGGAGGAAAAAACTGCGGTGGTACGCGAGCTGTGGGACAACGCGCAGGCCGGGCCTCTCGCGCCGCCCCAGCCACCCCAGCCGAATCGTCGGGCGCGCGAGCCCCGTCGAGCCGACCCGCACGCGGCGAGCGTTTTCTTCGCGTCCCCCGCTCTCACCCCGCGCCCCGGGGGCCTGCGAGCGGACCGGAGCGCAGCCGTGGGTGCCCGCGACCCGATAGGGAGGCTCGCAAGGACGTCTGAAGCGTCCTAGAGGCTCCCCCATGGCCACCGAAGCCCCGCTGGAAGATCCGCTCGCACCCGTGCCGGTGGCGCGCACGCGCAAGCCGGGCGTGGCGCGCGAGTACGGGCTCGTGCTCGCGGCCGTCGGCATCGAGTGCGAGATCGTGCAGGCGCCCGAGGAGCTCGCGCTGGTCGTCGCGCGCGAGCACGCGCCGCGCGCCAGCTCGGAACTGCGCCTGTACGCCGAGGAGAACCGCGGCTGGCGCCGGGCCGAGGAGCTGCCGCTCGCGATCAGCGAGAGCTGGCCGGCGGTGCTGGCGTGGTGCAGCGTGCTGATGGTGATGCACGCCTTCAGCGCCCAGCGCGCCTTCGGCCTCGACTGGTGGAACCGCGGCGGTGGCCGCGCCGCCGGCGTGCGCGATGGCGAGTGGTGGCGCACGATCACCGCGCTCGGCCTGCACGCCGACAGCCTGCACCTGCTCGGAAACCTCGTGTTCGGCTCGCTGTTCGTCGCGCTCGTCGCCGAGATCCTCGGCACGGGCCTGGGCCTCCTCGCCGTGCTCTCCGCCGGCGCACTCGCCAATCTCGCCAACAGCCTGCTGCAGGAGCCCTCCTTCCGCTCCATCGGCGCCTCGACCGCCGTCTTCGCCGCCCTCGGCCTGTTGGGCGGCCACCGCTGGCAGCAGCGCGCCCTCGTGCGCAGCCTGCGCCGCTCGAGCTGGATCCCGCTCGCCGCCGCCGCCTTCCTGCTCGCCTACTTGGGCTCCGGCGGCACGCGCGAGCTCGGCATCGAGTCCCGCGTCGACGTCCTCGGCCACGCACTCGGCTTCCTCTCCGGCGCCCTCGTCGGTGCCCTGCACGCGCGCCTTGCCCCCAAGTCCCTGACCGCCCCGCGCCTCCAGCCCTGGTTCGCCCTCGCCACCGCGCTCCTGTGGTGCGCCGC
>CAITGX010000016.1 GCA_903892045.1 uncultured Planctomycetota bacterium
CGCGCGCAGCACCTCGTGGCCCGCGCGCGTGAGATGCAGGGAGATCAGGCGCAGCGACACGGGATCGTCGTCCACCGCGAGGATCCGCAGGCCAGTGCCGTGGCGCGCGCGCGCTTCGTTGGACGAGCGCGGGCTCGCCACTTCGAGCTCCGCCTTGGGCAGCACGCTCGCCTCGCTCGGCCGAAACGCCGACGGGATCTGCAGCGTGCGTCCCCACTCGAGCCAGTCCCCGCGGCAGCGAGCGCGCAGGGCGGCCACCTCGGCGAGCTGCAGGCCCGCGCCGTCCGGCACGGAGCACGGCGTCGACGCGTCGAGGATCGCGGGCGCGATCGCGGCCGCGTGACGGAGGAGCGTCGCGAGGCGCTCGGCTTCCGGTGACGGTGCGGGCTCCGGCTCCCGCTGCTCGAGCGTGCCGACCGCATGGGCGAACGACTCGGGCAGGCCCCAGTCGGAGAGCAGCGCGCACCCAAGCTGCACGTGGTCGATGTCGAGCATCTCCTGCTCGACGAGCAGCAGCATGCCGCCCTGAGCGCGCGCGCGCTCCAGCACCTGCTCGTAGCGCTCCGGATGGATGCTGGCGAGCGCGAGGGAGCCGATGTTCGAGAGCAGGCCGCACGTGAAGGCGTCGGTGGGCGTCACGCCGCCTCGCTCCTCCGCGAGCGCCTGCGCCGCGACGGCGACGGCGAGCGAGTGGGCCCAGTAGTGCTCGTAGTCGAAGCTGCGGCACTCGCCGCTGCGGTTGCCCGAGACCAGCGAGAAGCCGAGCGCGACGTTGCGCACCGAGCGCACGCCGAGCCGCATGGCGGCCTGCGAGACGCTCGTGATCGGCTGCGACGGAGAAGAGGCCGCGCTGTTGGCGATGCGCAGGATGCGGCCCGTGAGCGCCGGATCCGTCTGGATCACGCGCGTCACCTCGCCCATCGAGTAGTCCTCGCCGCGCGTGAGCTCGAGGATCGCGAGACCGACGCCCGTGGGCGAAGGCAGATTGCCGGCCAGCTTGAGCTCCTCGATCGGCTTGCCGCCGCGCTCCTTGGAATTCATGCCGCCCTCCGCAGCGCACCGTGGGCCTCGCGCACGGCCGCGACGGCGCGCGCGAGCTCGCGCACGCGGAACGCGGCATCGCGCACCGAACCTTCGCGCGCCAGGGTCTCGAGTTCCGTGCAGATCCTCGCCACGCGACGCGCGCCGACGTTGACGCTCGACGAGCGCAGGGTGTGCGCGGTGCGGAGCAGGCCCGTTCGGTCCCCAGAGGCAAGTGCATCCTCCAGCGCTCGCACGCGGCGCGACGAGTCCTCGAGGAAGAGCAGCACGAGCTCGTCCGCGAGGCCAGGTTCATCGTTGCCGCCGAGCTCGCGCAGGGCGGCGAGCACGGCGAGGTCGAGCACGGGTTCGGGCTGCAGGTCGCTCATGGGGGCGCGGGCGGGTGGCGCGGGGAGCGCGCAGCCGCGAGCGCAGGGAAGATCGGAAAATCCGGCCCGGTGGCTGTTGGACGATCCACCAAAAACAGGCCGTCAAGGCGTCGGAAGAAGTTTCCCTGCCCGCTGGCAGGCGCCTTGGGGGCGCGCGGCTCGCGGCTCGGCCGCCCGCGAGCGCATCGTGGCTCGTCGCCGCGGCACGGTGAGGTGGCGCGGGGCAGCCGGAGCGCGCCGCCGAGCAAGCCGCTGAAAACGTGGCTTCCTGCGGCTTGGCGCTCTTCGCCGCGGAGACGTCACGCTCGCCGGGCCTTGCTCAGCGGCCACGACACGGAGTGGCTTGCCTCGCGACGGGACGGCGTCCAGAGGCGGCTAGCCCGGGTAGATCGGCAGCTCGCCCGGCGGCGGAGGAGGCGGCGGCGGGATGGGCGGCAGCTCGAGCCCGAACACCTCGCACAGGTGCTTCACCACGAGCACCTCGTACAGGAGCCGCGTCGGCGGCAGCTCGACGAACTCGCGCACGTTCGCCATCACGGCCGCGTCGAGCCCGCAGGGGCGGAACTGCGCGAAGTGCTCGAGGTCGGCATCCAGATTGAGCGCCAGCCCGTGCCACGTGACCCAGCGGCGCACGCTCACGCCGATCGAGCACACCTTGCGCTCGCCGATCCAAACGCCGGTGAGTCCCGGTCGACGCGTCCCCGTCACGTCGAACTCGGCGAGCACGCGCAGCACGACCTCCTCGAGGTCGCGCAGGTAGCGGTGCAGGTCGCGCCGTCCCTCCGGGAGCAGCAGGATCGGGTAGGCCACAAGCTGTCCCGGCCCGTGGTACGTCGCCTCGCCCCCGCGCTCGACCTCGACGATCGGGAGCCGCGCCTGCGC
>CAITGX010000017.1 GCA_903892045.1 uncultured Planctomycetota bacterium
ACCGCGCTGGTGTTGCGAGCCTACGCGACCTGCCCGGATCGCTACCGGTCCGTGGACGGGCCGTTCGTGCGGCGCGGCGTGGAGTTCCTGCTCTCCAAGCAGGGCCCTGACGGTCTGTTCGGCGAAGGCGAGGACGCGGCCATCGAGCAGCGCCGCGCCCAGACGCGCGTGGCGCTCGAGGCGCTCGTCGCGCTCGGGGATCCGGGCTCGAAGGCGGCGCTCGGCAAGGCGCTGGCCGCCATCGGTGGCGAGGCACCTGCGAGCCGCGACCCGCGTATCCCGGCCGAGCCGAGCCTGAAGGACCTGCGGCGTCTCGCGCAGCAGATCCTCGCGGACCAGACCGCGCCCGGTCGCTGGGAGCGAGAACCGACCTTGGGTGTGCTGATGACCGCCTCGAACGTCCTGACGCTCTCGGAGCTCGAACGGCTGATCAAGCGCGCGAGCCCCGCCGCCGCTCCCGCGTCGAACCTCGCTGCGCTGCCGAGCTTCGCCCCGACGGAGCGCGAGACCGCGCTGGCCGCCCTGCGCCGCGGGGCGGAGTTTCTCGCAACGGTCGGCCCCGACGGACGTTTCGGGGCTCCCGGACGTCCCGATTCCGGACTCACCTCGATGGTGCTCGCGGCGCTGCAAGGCGTCCCCGCCCCGCGCCCCGAGCCGCTGCAGCGCTGCATCGACTCGGGCCTCGCGTGGATCGCGTCGCTCCAGAAGCCCGATGGCTCGATCCACGACGGGAAGCTCGCCAACTACAACACCGCGGCCGCGATCCTCGCGCTCACGCGCTCGAAGGACCCGCGCTGGAGCGAGACCGTGAAGAAGGCGCAGGCCTTCCTCGTGAACCTCCAGCTCGACGACGCCGAGGGCTATAGCGAGGGCGACCTCTACTACGGCGGCATCGGCTATGGCTCCACGGAGCGGCCGGACCTCTCGAACCTGCAGATGGCACTCGAGGCCCTCGCGGCCTCGGGGCTCGAGCCCAATGCGCCCACCTACAAGAAGGCGCTCAAGTTCCTCGAGCGCTGCCAGAACCGCTCGGAGTCGAGCGACGTGCGCATTCAGGACGGCGACGTGCTCGTGCGCGCCGGCAACGACGGCGGCTCGGCCTATGCGCCCGGCGACTCGAAGGCCGGCTTCGAGGAACTCGAGGGCGGAGTCAAGGTGCCGCGCTCCTACGGCTCGATGACCTACGCGCTGCTGAAGAGCCTGCTGCACTCGGGGATCGCGAAGGACGACCCGCGCGTCACCGCGGCCGTCGCGTGGGTGCAGAAGAACTACACGCTCGACGTCAACCCGGGCTTCCCGCCCGGGCGCGATCCGACCGCGCCCTACCAAGGGCTGTACTACTACTTCCACACCATGGCGCAGGCGCTGTCCCTCGTCGGGGTCGAGGAGCTCGTCGACGGCAGCGGCCGCTCCCATGCGTGGCGCCGCGAGCTGTGCGGCCGCATCGTCTCGATGCAGAGCAAGGTCGACGGCTCGTGGACCAACGCCAACAGCCCGCGCTGGATGGAAGGCAACCCGCTGCTCGGCACGGCCTACGCGCTGCTGACGCTCGACGCCGCGCTGCCTCGCTAGCTCCGCGCTAGAGTGCGCCCATGCAGCGCATCTACCGCACGGCGTCCGCGAACCAGGAGTCTGCCGGCCCCGAGCTCGTCCTCGAGGTCGATGGACGCCTGCTGGACCTGAGTGGCTGGCTGGCCGACGCCGCGCCGGGGGCACCGCGCACGTTGATCGAGCTCGCGGCTCACGGCTTCTTCGAGCGCGCGTCGCTCGAGAGCGCCCTGAAGCGCGGGCGCTGGCGCGAGCTCGCCCGACCGACGCAGGTGCTCGTGCCCGTGGAGCCCGAGCGCGTCGGCAAGATCCTTGCCTTGGGCAAGAACTTCCGCGAGCACGCCGCCGAGTTTGGCGAGGCCGTGCCCGAAGAGCCGCTGTTCTTCAACAAGCTCCCGGAGACGCTGCGAGCCCACGGCGAGAGCGTGCGCGTGCCCGCGTGGTACACCGCGCGCGTCGACCACGAGGCGGAGCTCGCGGTCGTGATCGGCAAGCAAGGCTGGGAGATCGACGAGACACGCGCCATGGAGTACGTCGCGGGCTATTCCGTCGCCAACGACCTCACCGCGCGCACGCTGCAGAAGCAGGATCGCGAGCTCAAGTACCCGTGGTTCCGCGCCAAGAACCTCGAGGGCTTCTGCCCGCTCGGCCCCTGCTTTGTCCCGCGCGACGCGCTCGACATCGCGAACCTCGCCGTCACGGCCCGCGTGCGCCATCGCGACGGGACGACCGAGGAGCGCCAGCGCGCAAGCACCCGCGACCTGATCGTCTCCGTGCCGCAGGCGCTCGCATGGCTCTCGCGCCACCTCACGCTGCGCGTGGGCGACATCGTGCTGATGGGCACGCCCGCGGGAGTCGGCCCGCTCGTCGACGGCGATGAGGTCACGTGCTCGGTCGAAGGCATCGGCGAGCTCTCGACGCCGATCGTGCGCGGCTAGAGCGCGGCCACAAGCGGCTGCAGCACGCGGTAGGTCATCCCCCACACGACGTCCTCGCCGAGCCGAAAGCACGGCATGGTGCGCCACTCTCCATGGTGAAACACCTCGGTCGTGCCCGTCGAGCGCGCGAGCACGTCGAGTCGCGCCCAGACCACCCGACTGACCTCCGCGCCGGGCACGACGCGCGGGCGCTCGTCGAGGCCGAACACGTACGGCCGGACCGCCATGGGGCGAATCACCGGTCGCAGGTCCTCGAGCATGCCTAGCGCGCGCGCCGACCGCAGGTCGAAGCCGAGCTCCTCGCGCGTCTCCCGAATCGCGGTCTCCACGAGATCTTGGTCCGCGCTCTCGCGGTGTCCGCCCGGCAGGCCCATCTGCCCCGACCACGGATCGCCCTCGCGCTCCGCACGGCGAATCAGGAGCACTTCGAGTCCCGCGAGCTGCGGCACGCACACGACCGCCACGGCAGCCTGACGAAGCCCGGCGTCAGGATCCGGAGCAGCCTCGCGCGCGGCGAGCAGCCGCTGGAGCGAATCAAAGGCAGGATGCACGCCCGGGAGCGTACCGCAGCCGCGGCACCACCACAGGGGCGGCACCGCGGCTGGAGGGAGTCGGCAGGGCTGCGAACCCGGGCCGAGCCCCAGCGCTACTCGAGGAAGCGCAGGGTGGCGCGCAGGATCCCGCCGCGAGCGACCGGCCGCTTCTCGACCGTGCCGACCCCAGGCGCCGCCGCGCGTTCCCGGGCGACCGGTTCTCCGGCACTCAGTCCGCCGGGGCAGTATCCGAAGGCCTCAAGCGGCTCGGCGTCGAGCTTCGGCAGCACGACCGCGACGGACCCCGGGCTCGTCCCGACGCTCGCGGGCTCGACCTGCAGCGTCAGCAGCACTCCGGAGAGCTCACCGACCTTGACCTCGGCCGAGAGACCGAGGAAGCCGAGGTCGAGCAGGACGTCCGCGCTGAAGTACAGCTGGCCGTCGATGCCGCGCGAGTAGGCACCCGCGAGCTTGTACTCGAGCGCAGGCAGCAAGTCGGGACTCGCGCTCGCTTGGGCGAGCTCGCCACCGAGCACGCCACCCTCGGCAGAGCCGCGCAGCTGCGCGCGCAGGGTGTGGGTGACGGAGCCCTTGGCACCCTCGACCTCACCGCGCAGGATGACCGACGTCGCGCTGTTCGCCGCCCACATGCCGGCGACCGGGGAGCCCACGTCGCGAGACGCGGCGGTGGCCAGGGTCGGCAAGGAGGCGAGGAGCACGGGGGCGAGGATCGAACGCAGTTTCAGGGCGAGGAACATCGGAACTCTCCGTCAGGCGTTTCTCCTTTCGCGCGCCAGCGTCCTTCCGGGGCGCTGCAGCTCGCGAACGACGGAGCAAGCCAAGTCCCGCCGCGAACCGGTCGCTCGCCGCGAATTTTTTTCCGACCGCTCCGCGCCGCGGCTAGAGCAGCCAGCCGCCGGCGACTTCGAGCACCGTGCCGGTCACATAGCTCGAGCTCGAGGAGCACAGGAACGCGACCGCGTCCGCCACCTCGCGTGGCTCGCCGGGCCTCCCCATCGGCACGCGCTGCCACAGACTCGGATCGAGCGTGTCCGCGGACGCGTGCTCGTGCGGCACCACTCCGGGCGCGACGACATTGATCCGCACGCCGTGCGGCGCCTCCTCGAGGGCCCACGAGCGCGCGAGGACGACCAGCGCCGACTTCGCCGCGACGTAGGCGGCAGCCTCGCGGCGCGCGCGCGTCGTCTCGACCCCCGCGCAGCCGAACAGCACCACGCTGCCACGCGAGGAGCGCAGAGCCGCACGCGTCGCCTCGATGCCGTGGAACGCGCTCTCGACGTTGTTGGACAGCAAGCGACGCAGGTTCGCAGCCCCGGTGGCGTGCAACGGAGCCCGGACATACTCGCCCACGGCGTGCACGAGGTGGTCGAGGCGTCCTTCGCTCGCGAGCACGGCGTCCACGACGCGCTTCCAGTCCTCCGCGCGTTCGAGATCGGCCGCGTGCACCCGACCGGGAAACTCGCGCTCGAGCGCCTCGCTCTCCGGCGTGGGTGAGCGATACGTCGCGTGTACGCGCACGCCCTCCGAAGCGAGCCGTCGAGCGCAGGCGAGCCCGAGCCCGCGAGCGCTGCCGGTCACGAGCGCCACGCGCTGGGCCACTGCTTGCATGCCCCAGACTCTAGAGGACCTGCCCGAGCGCGAGAAGCCCGCGCGCAGTCGGACTCACGGCGCGTCGATCGAGCCGAGGCGTTCCGGCGGCCAGATGCGCACTTCGACGCGACCGCGGATGTAGTCCTGCGGCACGAGCCCGAAGTCGCGCGAGTCGCACGAGCGCGGGCGATTGTCCCCGAGCACGAAGAAGTGAGCCGGCTTCACGTGGACGCGCACTCGGGCGAACGGATCCGCCTGCGTGACGTAGGGCTCCTCGATGCGCTGGCCGTTGACCCAGACCTCGCCATCCTCGAGCACCACGTCGTCGCCCGGCAGGCCGACCACGCGCTTGATGTAGTCGACGGAGGGATCGAGCGGGTACTTCAGCACGACGATGTCGCCGCGCTGGACCTCCCCGAACACGTAGCTCAGGTGGTCAATCAGGATCCGATCCCCGTCGTGGATCCGCGGGGCCATGGAGCTGCCGCGCACGACCGACAGGTTGAAGATGCACAGGTAGCCGACGATCGAGAGCAAGGTCGCCTGCATCGTCCACAGCATCCAGCCCGGCCCGCGCCGCCGCGGGGCGGGAACCGACGTCATGCCCGGGAAGAGGTCCGGCTGGCCGGCCTGAGATTCCTTGGGCGTGTGCTCGAGCAGGTCGAGCGGCGCTGAGCGGTCCTTCCACACGGATCCCCCCTTCGACGGACCGCGGGCCGTGCCTGAAAGGAAACTCGAGCCCGCTCCGGGCGCACGTCGGGACCCCTGCGGTAGCTTCTGCCTCATGCAACCCGCCCCCCGCTCCGCCCCGCGACTCGCGTCGCTCGCGGCCGTCTGCTTCGCGCTCGTCGCCTGCGTCGCCCCGCAGCGCTCGCGGACAGGCCTCCCCTCCTCGGGCGTCGGTCCGAGCCTCGAGGAGATCTTCCTGCTGCCGAGCCTGCACGGCGTCCCGCCCCGCGTGCGTTCCGTCTCCGCCGACGGCGTGCTCGCCCTCGTCGACTGGCGGCCGCTCGAGCGCGACGCGCAGGGCCGACGCACGCTCGGCGCCGACCTCGGCCCCCACTGGCTTGCGACCGCGGGTCCCGCGCTCACCCCGGGCGTCGACACCTCGCTGCCGAGCTTCCTCGAGCGAGCGCTCGACGCGAGCGAGCCGGGCGAGGCGCGCGTGCGCGCTCCCGCCTGGAGCCCCACGGGCCATCGACTCGCGCTCCTGTGGCGCAGCTCGATCGTGCTCGTCGACTGGACTCCGGAAGGCGCACCTGCGGCGCGCGTGCTCTACCGCGACCCACCCGAGGGAGCGCTCGACGAGCGCAACGAACCCCTGCCGCGCCTCGGCGCGATCTCAGCCCTCGCCTTCACCGACGGTGGAGCGACGCTCGAGGTGCGCGCGGGAGGAGAGATCCACCACTTCCCGCTGGAGTCCGGCGCGCTGCCGCTGTCCCTCTCGGCGGCCGCGAACGTCACGCAGGCCCTGTCCGCCCCTGTGACGCGCGTCGAGTTTTCCGGCGACCGCCAGCGCGCGTTCTCGCGCGAAGGAAAGCTCGTGGACGATCCCGCTCGAGCCGGCGAGCACTTCCACGACTTCGCCACGGGGCGTGGCGTCGTGCTCGAGGGGCTCGAGGGCGCCAAGCGCATCGACGGACTCGACCTCTCGCCGTGCGGGAACTGGGTCTTCGCGTTCGAGCTCGATGACACGCGGCGCAACAAGCCCACGCTGATTCCCGACTACCTGACGGAGCGCGTGACCACGCGCTCCGCGCGCAGCGAGCTCGCCGACGACGAGTGGCAGGAGCGTCGCGCGTACGTGTGGTCCACGGTCGACGGTCGCAGGCGCGAGCTGGAGCTGCCGGGAGAGCGACGCACGCCAGTGAGCGCGATCGGCTGGGCCCCGTCGGGGCCGCCGCGCTTCGCGTTCCGGCGCACTTCGAGCGACTACCGCTCGGTCGAGACGTGGGTGTGGAGCGACGTCGGACTGCGGCTCGCGCTCGTGGAGCGCGACGAGCACTGGGTCGGGGGTCCCGGCGCGTTCGCACGTTGGAGCGATGACGGCACGCGCATCCTGCTGTGCTCGGAGGGCGCGCCCTTCTCGACGACTCCCGGGCGCAACCAACTCTTCGCGCTCGATCCCGAAAGTGGCGAGCTGACCCAACTCACGGAGGTCGAGGGCGAGGTGAGCAGCTGGACGGTCTCGGGCGCTGTGCTGCTCGTGTGCGCGAGCCGCAACGACCCCGCGCGCCGGGAGCTCGGGGTGGTCGAGGAGCGGGGCGTGCGCTGGCTGCCGGTCCCAGAGGGGATGAACACGACGCTGCGCCCGAGCGGCGATGGCAGCCATCTCGTGTTCGAGCACGAGGAGCTCGGCGTTCCGGCCGAGCTGTGGTCCGTGCGCACCGATGGCTCGCGTCCGGCGACGCGCCTCACCGCCACGATCCCCGCCGCGTATCGCGAGCGCGACTGGATCCTGCCGGAGAAGCTGGAGGCTCGTTCCTCCGACGGGGAGCGCGTGCATGCTCACGTCTACTCTCCGCCCGGCTCGTCGCTCGCGCGTCCGAGCGCGCCGCGGCCGTGCGTGGTGTTCATCCACGGTGCGGGCTACCTGCAGAACGTGACCGACTCGATGACCGAGTACGCGGTCAACCTGATGTTCCACTCGCGGCTCGCCGAGCAGGGCTACGTCGTCGCCGATGTCGACTACCGCGGCAGCGCCGGCTACGGGGGGAAGTTCCGCGGCGACGTGCAGTTCCAGCTCGGCAAGCTCGAGCTCGCGGACATCGGCGCGGTGATCGACGAGCTCGCGCGGCGCGGCGTCGTCGATCCGGCGCGCGTCGCGTGCTACGGGGGCTCCTACGGCGGATTCCTCACGCTGATGGCGCTCTTCCAAGAGCCCGATCGCTGGGTGGGCGGCGCGGCGCTGCGTTCGGTGACGGACTGGCGCACGTACCACCCCGGTTACACGCAGCCGCGGCTCGGTCGGCCCTCGACGCACCCCGAGGCCTACGCCGCGAGCTCGCCCATCGACCACGCGGAGAAGCTGCGCGATCCGCTGCTGATCCTGCACGGCATGGTCGACTCCAACGTGTTCGCCCAAGACTCGATCCGGCTGATCGAGAAGCTGATCGACCTCGGGATCGACTTCGACGCCATGCTCTACCCGAGCCAGGACCACGGCTTCGAGGACGGCATGCACTGGCTCGACGAGTACCGCCGCATCGAGCGCTTCCTCGTGCGCTGCCTTGAGGAGCAGTAGCCTCCCGCCATGAGCCAGAGCCCCGACTCCCGTCGTTCGTTCCTCGCCTTCTCGGCCCTCGCCGGCGCCGGTGCGCTCGCCGGTGGCTGTCGCAGCGCGCAGCCCAGCGCCGCGAGCGTTTCCGACGCCGCGCCGCGCGACGAGTTCCCCGAGCTCCCGGACCTGAAGCCGACCGTGGCTCCGATCGCGCCCGAGGAGCGCGTCGCCCGGCGCGCTCGACTCGCGCGCATCCTCGCGGAGCGTTCGCTCGACGCCTACCTGTGCGAGGGCGGTCCGACGATGAGCTACCTCACCGGCGTCGCGTGGGGTCGCTCGGAGCGCACCTTCGCGCTGCTCGTGCTCGCGGATGGCAGCCACTTCTGGATCTGTCCAGCCTTCGAGGCCGAGAAGGCCAACCTGAGCGTTGCCAAGCAGGGCGGACCCGGCGGTGAGATCGTCACGTGGGACGAGCATGAGTACGCCTTCGTTCCGCTCGCCGCGGCGCTGCGCGCGCGAGGAGTCGAGCGAGTGGCCGTCGATCCGCAGGCACGCGCGTTCGTGCTCGACGGCCTGCGCGCCGAGCTCGGGGCGGAGCGCGTGGTGCTCGGCCGCGAGCCGCTCGTGGCCTTGCGCGGCGTGAAGGACGCGCACGAGCTGCAGCTGCTGCGCGTCGCGAGCGAGGGCACGCAGCTCGCGATCGCGGCGGTCGCCCAGCGCGTGCGGCTCGGCATGACGGGTGGCGACGTGTCCCGACTCATGGCGCGTGCGCACGCGGCTCTCGGCATGACCTCGCCTTGGTGCCTCGCGCTCGTGGGTCCCGCCGCGGCCTATCCGCACGGCGACAACGAGGCGATCGCGCTCGGTTCCGGCGACTTCCTGCTCGTCGACACCGGCGCGAGCCTGCATGGCTACGCCAGCGACACCACGCGCACCTGGTGCGTCGAAGGCACGCCGTCGCAGGCTCGACAAGCGGCCTGGCTCGCCGTGCTCGACGCGCAGCGACGTGCATTCGAGGCGATCCGCCCCGGCGTCGAGTGCCGCGAGATCGACCGCGTGGCGCGCACGGCGCTCGAGAATGCGGGCTACGGCTCGGGCTACTCGAAGTTCACTCACCGCCTCGGCCACGGCATCGGCATGGAGGGCCACGAGGATCCGTACTTCGACGGCGGCAGCCGCGTGCAGCTGCTGCCCGGCATGACGCTCTCCAACGAGCCCGGCGTGTACGTCTACGGCGAGTTCGGCGTGCGCATCGAGGACATCGTCGCCTGTACCGCGGAGGGTGCGACGCACTTCGGCGCGTGGCAGCGCGACTGGAAGAGCCCGGCCTGAGCGCTCAGCGCGCGGTCGAGACCCACTGCGCTCGCAGCTGCGGGCCACTCGCGGTGTCGAGCCACGCGAAGAGCAAGCCATCGCCGGCGGCGACGAGCCGCGCGACACCGGCGGCTCGCCCCGGGACGGTCGACGCCAGCGTGCGCGCCTCTCCCAGCACGCCGTTCTCGATCGCAGCCAGTCGCCACTCCCCACGCTCGCGTGTCGGGCGCTCGAGCCAGCTCACCCACAGGCGCCCGGACGCATCGTAGGCGCAGTCGACGAAGCCATCGGTCTCCGCGCGCGAGACCTGCGTGGGCGGCGTGAACGAGCGGCCCCCGTCGCGCGAGTACGCGACCTGCACGCGCGCGCGGCTCTCCGCGCCGAGCGTGAACCACGCGATCGCCAGCTCCTCTCCGTACCCCGCCACCGCAGGACCGTTCACGGGGCAGCCGGCGATCTGCCAGCCATCGGCACTGACGCGCACCGGCGTGCCCGCGCTGCCATCGGGCTGCACGAGCACCGCGGACAGGTCGCGCACCTCGTCCGCGTCGCGATCGCGATACACGACGAGCACGGCGCCACTCGCGGTGCGGTGCGCCGCCGTCGCGCAGCAGTCGCAGACTCGGCTGTCGAGCAGGAGCTCCGGGCCCAGCGCGCCATCACGGCCGACCGTGCGGGCTCGCAGCTGCATCTCGCCCGAACCGTCGTGGTGCCCGGCGCTCGCGCGTCCATCGAGCCACACGGCGAGCCAGCGCTGCCGATCGAGCTCGGCGAGCGAGACGAAGCCGTGCTCCCCTCCGCCCGGATCGTCGTGCAGGGTGAGCGCTGCTCCGCCCGCCACGGAGAGTCGGACGCGGTAGTCGTACGTGCCCGCGCCGCTGCGCTCGAGCCAGGTCGCGGCGAGGGCGCCGTCCTCGAGCGCCGCGACGGCCGGGACGTCGGCCCAGTTCACGAACCAGTCCGGTCCGGAGGCCAAGACGCGTGCCGCGGACCAGCCCGCCGGGCTCCACTCGCTCGTGCGCAGCTCGTGTGGCCCGCCACCCTCGACCCACGAGAGTCGCGGCAGTCGATCTGCTCCGACCGCCAGCGCGAAGGCCCGAGCCCCGGGAGCCGCAGGGGGATCCGCGAGGTGCACCGCCGCATCCCCCGCCGAGCAACCGGCCAGGGACGAAGCCAGACACGCGAGCGCGAGTCGTCGCATGGAGAAGCCGCAGCCGACGCCAGAGCTCCGGACACGAACACGGGCGTCCCCGGAGTCGGGAACGCCCGCCTGTTCCACCGGGGCCGGGAGGCCCAAAGGGCCTAGAGGCGCGTGTAGTCGCGGCCGCGGCGCGGCTTCTTCTGGCGACCCAGCTTGAGGATCTTGCCGGAGTTCATGCCGATGCGCTTGACGCGCTTGCGGCCGCGCGTGGGGCCGCCGTTCTTGAAGCGGGAGTTGGCCATGGCTTTGGGGGCGTGGCGGGAGAGAGAGGGAAGCACCCCGGGTTGGGGCGTGGATCGAAGGGGGAAGAGTATGGCGCTCCGGCGGCACGGGGGCAAGCCCCACGCCTCCTCCACCCTCGAGGGGCCCTCAGTCGCCCCCGTACCCGAGCGCGTCGAGGGCGTCCGGGTTGTCCACCCGCTGCACGCGCCCATCCCGCTCGTCGTCGGCCCCCCAGCGCGCCCGCAGGGCCTCCAGCTCGGCGCGGAGGCGCTCCACGACCTCGGGACGGTCCGTGGCGCGGTCCTGCGACTCCGCGGGGTCCTGTGCCACGTCGTAGAGCCGCCAGCGCGGCGTTCGGTCGCGGCCGACCTCCTGCACGAGCTTCCAGTCCCCCGCATAGAGGGCCAGCTTGACGAGGCTCGGGTCGACGTTGTCGCGGTTCTCGACGAGCAGGATGCGCTCGGAGCCGATCGGACCGAGGAGGTTCACGCCGAGCTGCTCGGTGGACGGCGCGAGGCCCGCCAAGGCGAGCAGCGTCGGGGCGACGTCGATCCCGTGCACCGGCTCGCGTACCTCGCGTCCATCCTCGGACCCGGCCGGACGCACGAGCAGGGGCACGCGCGTATGGCACTCGAGCACGTCCTTGTGCTCGTACTGGCCGTGCTCTCCGAAGGCCTCGCCATGGTCGGAGGTGAGCACCACGGCCGTGCGCCCGAGGTCGAGCCGCGCGAGGAAGCGGTCGACCTCGCGATCGAGCGACCACAGCTCGGCGTCGTACAGGTCGCGCACGTGCCGCGCGTCCTCCCCATCCAGACGCAGCCCCTCGCTCCGGACCCGATCGCCGCGCAACGCGTAGCCATCGACGGGCCCCTCGTAGGGCCGCACGAAGCGCTCGCGGGCCTCGGGCCCGGGCAGGTACGGCCAGTGCACGTCGTACAGGTTCACGAAGCAGAACCACGGCCTCGGGTCGTCCGCCTCGATCCACTCGAGCGCGTTCGCGAGCACCTCGCTCGCGGGGCGCTGGAAGTCCTGGATCCAGTGCGGCTCGCCGTTCGACGCGAGTCCCGGAGCGAGCCGCGCGAGCAACGACTGCGCGTCGTGCACGATGGCCCAAGCCTGCGTGTAGGTCACCCACGGATCGACCCGGTCGTCGTAGGTCTCGAAGGCGTAGTCGATACCGCTCTGCGCGCGCAGGACATCCGTGCCGACGAAGGCCGCCGTGCGATAGCCCGCCTCGCGAAACTCGCGCACCACCGTCGGAGTCGCCCACGGCCGGAAGAACTGCCGCGTCAGGCGCGCGCCATGGTGCGAGGGGTACACGCCGGTGAGCATCGAGAGGTGCGACGTCAGCGTGTAGGTCGAGACCGAACGCGAGTTCGAGAAGCGCAGCGACTGCTCGGCAAAGCGCGCGAGATGCGGCGTGGTGTCGCGGTCGTAGCCGTAGGGCGTGAGCGCATCCGCCCGAGTCGTGTCCCACACGAGCAAGAGCACGTTGGGTGCATCGGCGCGCGCGGAGCCGGTCGGCGAGGGTCCGCCCGAGTGGAACGTGACGAACCACGCGACGGGCCAGGGGACGAGCGCGCACGCAAGCCACAGACCGCGCCCGGAGACGCGCTCGAGAAGGGGCAGCAAGACAGCGATCGCGGCCACGCAGCCGAGCAGGATCCCGACCGCGAGCAACCACGGCGTCGCGTGCTTCAGCCCGTCGAGGTTCCCGCCCAGCCCCGTGTAGCGATCGAGGTGGGCATGCAGCGCGACCGGCAGGGCGGTCCACAGCATGTGGCGCGCGCTCGCGTGCAGCGGATGGTCGAACTTGCGCAGCGTGAGCAGGCCACGCAGCGCACGGTCGACGAGCAGCGTCCACGGCAGGCTCGCGAGCGCGAATGCGAGCCACAGCGCGAGCGTCTCTGCGAACAGCCACAGGCTCGGCTCGCGATGGTGGTGCACATGGCGCACCGCCAGAGAGTCCGCGAGCGCGAGCACGGAGGCCCAGCCGAGAGCGCCAGCGAGGCGCGAGCCGACGCTGGCCTGTTCCTTTCGCTTCACCATGCGAGTCCCGAGGGGGCGGGAAGTCCCCCCCTCCGAGCCTAGCGGACGCGCGGCAGGAGCCAAGCACCCCGCTGCGCCGGAGCGGACTCTTCCGGGCTAGGAAGCCGTCCGTTCCGGGCTTCGGAACAGCACCGCGAGGCCCCACACGAGCCCAGCCGTCGCCAGAGCCTCGTCCAGATTGCCGAACAGGGGGGCGCCATCGGGAACGAGCTCGAACAGCCCGAGGCCCGTGTTGGCGAGGACGCACAGGCCGAGCAGCACGGCCGCGAGGGCCGCCAGCGCCTTCCCAGCGCCCGGCCGCGACGCGCTAGCCACCGCTCGCTCCCTGCGTGCGCACGACGAGCGTCGCGCCCGGCACGTCGCGCCCGAGCGAGCGTCCGACCTTGGCCAGCGACCACTCGACGATCCCGCGCACGCGCGCGTCCGCGTCGTAGGCCGGCGCGTCCGGAGCGAAGTGCGGCACGTTGCGCACCTTGTCCCCGAGGATGGGGCCGTGCTCGAGCAACCGGGCGCGCGGCAGCTCGACGACGATCGCAAGTTGCTCGCGTCGCACCAGCCCATCACCCAGCTCGCCGAGGTCGATGCCCCACACTTCCTGCGCCGGAGCGTTGCGCTCCGAGCCGCGCGTGTGACTCAGGATCCACGGCTTCTGGGCTTCGTAGCGCAGCTGCACGAGCGCCTGCTGCACGATCACGTTGCCGTAGTCGTCGAGCCAGCGCTGCAGGCGCGCCTCGGGCTCCTGCGGCAGCGTGGCGAGATCGCGCTCGATCGTGCTCGCGACCTGACCCGCGCGCCAGCGATACAGCAGCACGCCCGCGCCGAGACCGAGCACGACCAGCCCGAGCACGAACACGAGCCCGTTGACGCGGAAGGTCGGAGCCACAGCAGTCTCGGGCGCGCTCATGGCCTCATTGTGGAGTCGCGCCGCACGGACTTCCATCCAGACGGGCGCTGACTAGGCTGTGCCGCGTGCGCCGCATCTTCGTCGGGGACATCCAAGGCTGCCGTGAGGAGCTCGAGGAGCTGCTCGAGCGCCTGCATTTCGACCCTTCCGCCGACGAGCTGCACCCCGTCGGCGACCTCGTGAACCGCGGCCCCGACTCCCTCGGCACGCTGCGCCTCCTGCGCCAGCTCCGAGCCGGCGGCGTGCTCGGCAACCACGATGTCAGCCTGCTGCGCGTGGCGGCCGGCCTGCGCGAGCTGCGCCCCGGGGACACGACTCAGGACGTGCTCGCCGCGCCCGACCGCGACGAGCTGCTCGCCTGGGTGCGCGCGCGCCCCTTCGTCCGCAAGTGGGACGATGTGTGGCTCGTGCACGCGGCGCTCCACCCGGCCTGGGCCGACCCCGAGAGCGAGCTCGCGGGTCTCGACCCCTTGCAGCCCCATCCCGCGATCGACTTCGCGACGCGTGCGCGCGCCACGACGCGCGACGGCAAGCTCTCCAAGCAGGATCCCCCGCCGCCGGGCAGCGCCTTCCGGCCGTGGTTCGAGCACTGGTTCGACTCGCGCGTCGGCGACCGACGCACCGTGGTCTACGGCCACTGGGCCCGCATGCAGCTCGTGCTGCGTCCCAAGCTGCGTGGCCTCGACACAGGCTGCGTGTGGGGCGGCAGGCTCTCCGCGTGGATCGCGGAAGAGGATCGCGTCGAGTCGGTGAGCGCCCGCAGGCGCTACGCGAACTTCGAGGACTAGGGACGGACGCCTAGGCCGCGATCCAGTCGCGGAAGGCGCGCCGGTACAGCCGGCCCTCGATCAGCGTCTCCGGGTCGCACTCGCGCTTGAGGCGCGCAAACGCGGCCAGCTTGTCCTCGGGCAGGAAGCGCGCGGTGTCCTCGGCCGCGACGACGAGGTCCTTCGCGAAGTAGAAGCGCCCGCCGGCGGAAATCACGAGCTCCGTGAGCTCGTCGCACAGCTTCCACAGCTCGGCGCGGCGCGCCGGATCGACCTTGAAGTCGAGCGCGAAGCTCCAGCCGTCGACGGCATGCGTGAGCCAGAAGGGATCGGTTCGGTGGCGCTTGAACACGCCGAGGTACGGCACCTGCCCGGCGCGGCGGCAGCGCGCGAGGATCTCGCTGTGCACCTCGTGGGCGACGGCGTCGGGCACGAACGGCTGGTACTGGATCAGCCCGCGCTCGGCGCGCTCGCGACCGTAGGCCCACTTCCAGTTGGGCACGTAGTCGAGCAGGAACGAGAAGCCCGCGTGCGACTGCAGGTACGGTTCCCCCATGCCCTCGAGGCGCCCGGCGACGTACTTCGCCGCGTTGATCGTGCGCATCCCGACGTCGTGGTTGAAGAGCTTGAGGATGCGCCAGACCTGCGACTTGGGGAACAGCCCGAGGATGTTGGCGGGCAGCTCCTGATGCGCGACCGTGAGCGAGCGCTCCGGCGCCGGGTCCTCGCCCTCGTGCAAGTTGTGCGCGTCGTGGATGAGTCCGCGACCTGACGCATCGCCGCCCGGGAAGCAGTCGACCCAGCCGACGAGGTAGTCGCTCGTCGCCTTGTGCGCCTCGAAGTACTGCATCATCTCGCGCAGGTCGCGCGTGCTCTCGCCGCGCACGCGCACGTTGCCGGAGTGCACGCGCTTGGTCTTGAGCACGATGCGGCTGAAGCAGCCGAGCATTCCGAAGCCGCCGATCGCGGCGTGGAACAGGTCGGCGTTGCGTTCGCGACTGCAGGTGCGAACCTCGCCGGAAGGCAGCACGAGATCGAACTCGAGGCACGCGTCCCCGATCGTGCCGACCGCGAAGTTGTTCTTGCCGTGGATGTTGGCCGCGAGCGCGCCGGCCACCGTCGGGAACATCGTCCCGCTGACCACGCGCGGCCAGAAGCCCAGCGGCAGGATCGTCTTCCACAGTTTCTCGATCGTGACGCCCGGTTCGAGCGTCGCGACGCCCGTGTGCGCGTCGAAGCCGAGCACGCGATCCATGCGCGAGATGTCGAGCACCATGTCGCGCGCGGGGCAGCTCGCGTCCCCGTAGCTGTTGCCGCCGCCGCGCAGCGTGAGCGTCGAGCCCGCCGCGCGCGCGAGCGCGAAGCACTGCAGGATTTCCTCGACGGAACGCGGACGGAGCACGCGCGCGTGCTGACCGACGGCCATGCCCCAGCCTTCGACGTACTCGAAGGAGCTCTCCAGAGGTCGGCGCGAGCGCAGCGAGAGGATCTCCATCGCGCGCCCTAGATGTTCATGCCCTTGAACAGGAACGACGGGATGTTGCGGATCACCGCCGCGACCAGCGTCCACTTGAACGGCACGAAGACCTCGTTGCGGCGCGCGCGCGCGGCCGCGAGGATCGAGCGCGCCGCGGCCTGCGCGGTGATGGCGCCCTTGATCGAGCGTCCCTGCGCGCGCGCCTGCGCCAGCATCGCTGTCTCGACGAAGCCGGGCTTGATCGTGCACACGTGCACGTCGTAGTCCGCGAGGCGATTGCGCAGCGCCTCGAGGAAGTGGTTCAGCGCGGCCTTGGTCGTGCCATACACCGGATTGCCCTTGCGACCGCGCTCGCCGGCGATCGAGCTGATGCCGACGATCGTGCCGGAGCGCTGGGTGCGGAAGAGCTTGGCCGCCTCGTTCGTCCACGCGACACAGCCGCCGACGTTGACGGCGAGCATGTCGAGATCCTTGCGCGTGTCGAACTCGTTCGCGCCGACCTCGGTCATGATGCCGGTCGCGTACACGAACAGGTCGAGTCCGCCGAGCTCGCGCACGCACCGCTCGAACAGCGTAGGCACGGCCTCGAAGTCGTGCACGTCGTGCGCCAGCGGGATCACCGTGCCGTGACAGCGCTTCGCGAGCTCGTCGAGCGCGTCCTTGCGACGCGCGATGGCGACCACGCGCACGCCCTCGCTCGCGAGCTGTTCCACGAGCGCCGCTCCCATGCCCGAGCTCGCGCCGACGACGATCGCGTGGCGCTCCTTCGCCCGTCGCGCGGGCTGTTCGTGCGAAGGCGTGCCGTGAGACGCGTGCTCGTCGTGATCTGCGTGAGCCATGGGTGAGAGTATTTCGGACCTCGGCCGCGCTTTCCGAAGCTCGACGCTACGGCCGCCGCCTCAGTAGAGCGAGAAAGTTGTTCCATCCGCCAGTCGGGCGCAGGGCTGTGCCCGCCCCACCGGCAGTCCGGCCACCCGGGAGCGCTCGTACCACAGCCAGCCGGAGCGCGCGGTCTGCGCACTCGGCACGGAGCTCGCGGCGGCCCACGGCGCCACCAGAGTGCGCCAGACCTCCGCGCGCACGCCGCGGGCGAAGTGGATCGGGTCGGCGCCGTACCAGCGCTCCTCGAGCCGGACATGCGCGATCCCCAGTCGCCGGGCGAGCTCCTTCGAGCGCTCCTCGAGCTCGCGGGCCTCCGCCATCACGCGTGCTCGATCGATCCTGTGGAACGGAAAGAGGAGGCGTCGGAAGAGCTCGAACTCGCGCGCGCGGAGGCGCTCGAGGCGCGCGAGCGGCAGCCCGGTCACGACGCCGCGGGCGCCGCGCTCGACGAGCCGCTCCAGCGCGCGCTCGACCCACGCTTCGACCTGCCGGGCGCTCGCGCCGAAGGCGAGGTCATTGCCAAGGTCCGTGGCGACGAACCACGTGGGCGCCGCCGGCCTGCGCCCGAGCTCCGCCCACAGGCCACAGTCGCCGATCCCAACGAGCTCCCGCACGAGGAAGCTGCTGCGCGTGCCGTAGGAGCGCCCGCGCCCGGGAGCGGCGAGGACTTCCACGGAGCCCCCGAGCTGCGCGCGGGCGGCATCCACGGCGAGGCCGAGCCCCATGGCGAGGTTGCTCGCCCCGAGCAGCACGACGCGCGGCGTTTGAGGCTGCATGGCGCGACTGTTCTAATCCGCGGCGGCCCCCAAGGCACGCCCCACCTCCATGCACACGCCGCTCCGTCCCCGCTTCCTCGCCCTCGCCGTCGCCACCCTGCTCGCCGCCTGCGGTCCGGGCGCGAACCCGGAGCAGGACCAGCTCGCGCGCGAGCTCGCCGCCGCCAGCTTCGCGAAGGACAACCGGGCCCAGGCCCTCGAGGCGCTCAAGCCCCTGGTCGAGCGCTCCGACGCGCTGGCCAGCGACCTGATCGACGCCGCCTGCGTGCACCTGCGGCTCGGAGATGCCGCGAGTGCCGCCGGCCTGCTCGAGCGCGCCGCCAAGTCCTCGCAGTCAGACCCGCGCTACTTCTACAACCGCGGCCGCATCGCGCAGTTCAATGCGGAGCTCGAGAGCGCCGCGCGGGACTTCCGGCGCGTGCTCGAGCTCGCACCCGAGGACCTGCCGACGCGCTTCAAGCTGATCGACTCCGTGCAGGGCTCGGATCCGGCCGAGTACGAGCGACTGCTGCGAGAGATCGTGGCGCGCGGCATCGAGAACGCGGGCTCGTGGTACCTGCCCGCGATCTACAAGCTCGGCCTGCACTGCACCATGACCGAGCGCGAGGCCGAGGGCGAGAAGCTGCTCGACGAGCACCAGTCGCTCGGCAACCGCGGCGTGCCGAGCCCGCGCACCGACGACTTCGACATGGGCAACTTCGGGCGCATCGCGTTCCCGACCCCGCGCGGCGCGCAGTTCACGGGCACGGGTGCGCTGCCCAGCTTCGCGCCCGCGACCGCGATCCTGCCCGAGTTCGCCGGCACGAGCGCGGTGAACGCCTGCGACCTCGACAACGACGGCGATCTCGACCTCGTCGGCTGGGGTGAGCGCGGTCTGGTGCTGGGGCTCTCGGACACCGGCACCTGGCGCGCGCTCTCGCTCGCGCAGGAGCCCGTGGAGTTCGCCCTCGCCTTCGACCTCGACGGGGCCAAGGGCGACAACGTGCTCGACCTCCTGTACGTCGCCAAGGGCGAGCTGCGCCTCGTGCGCAGCGCGCGCAGCATCGCGGACAAGTCCGTGAGCTGGAGCGCGAGCGCCAAGTCGCTGCCGCGCCACGCGGGCACGATTGCGGACGGTCTGGCCATCGACTACGACCACGAGGGCGATCTGGACGTGCTGCTCGTCGGCAGTGCGGGTGCGCAGCTGCTGCGCAACGACGGCGTTGCGTCGGAGAGCGCCGACGGCAAGCTCACCGACGTCACGGCCGAGGCCAAGCTGCCCACGGGGAGCGCATTCACATGGTGCCTCGCCGAGGACTTCGACACCGACCAGGACGTCGACCTGCTGCTCGGCCGCGAAGGCGCACACGTCCTCGCGACGAACCTGCGCGGTGGCGTGTTTGCGGACGCGTCGAGTGAGCTGGCGGGCTTCGTGGCGCCGGCGCGGCGCCCGCTGGTCGCGGACCTCGATGGCGACTCGCGTCCGGACGTCTGGTCGGGCGACGGTGCGATCCTGCGCGCACAGCTCGGCGGCGGCTGGAAGGCCGACGGCAAGGTCACGGCGCCGAGCGGAACGCTGCCAGGGAACCAGCCGCTGTTCGCGCTCGACCTCGACCTCGACGGCAGCCTCGACGCGCTCTGGCCGCTCTCCGACGGCGCCCGCCTGCAGGGCCAACTGGCGCTCGGCAGCGCGGCCACGGCCCCGACGGAGCTCGCACTCGCAGCAACACCGGCGCTGATCGACGATCTCGATGGCGACCTCGCGTGGGACGCGCTCGCGATCACCCCGGCGGGCCTCTCGCTCCAGCGTGGGCAGAAGGGTGCGAACAACGCAGTGCGGCTCGGCTTCCGCGGCGTGAAGGACAATCGTCGCGGCGTGGGCGCGATCGTCGAGCTGCGCGCGCGGGAGACCTACCGGCGCGTGTTCTGGCGCGGCGAGGCGACGCTGCTCGGCGTCGGCACGCACAAGGAGACGGACCTCGTGCGCGTCACCTGGCCCAACGGCGTGATCCAGTACGAGCTGCGCCGCGACCTCGGCGACCGCGCGAGCACCGGCAGCCTGCTCGAGCAGAGCGAAGGCCTCGTCGGCTCGTGTCCGTTCCTCTACAGCTGGAATGGCACGGAGTACGTGTTCGTGAGCGACGTGCTCGGCATCACGCCGCTCGGCCTGCCGATGGCGCCGGGCATGCTCGTGCCGCCCGACCACGACGAGTACGTGCTCGTCACGGGCGAGCAGCTCGTCCCGAAAGATGGCTTCCTCGAGCTGCAGTTCAGCGAGGAATTGCGCGAGGTGACGTACCTCGACCGCATCCGGATCGACGTGGTCGACCATCCGGAAGACACCGAGATCTACCCCAACGAGCTCTTCACCTTCCCCCCCTTCCCCGCCCCGCACACGCACACGGTGCGTGCCCCGCTCGCCCCGCGCGCGCAAGGCAGCGACGGGCGCGACTGGTCGGCGGAGCTCGCCTCGATCGACGATCGCTACGCCGCGCCGTTCGAGCCCGCGCCGGGCCAGTTCCTCGGCCTCGCGAACCCGCACTTCCTCGAGCTCGCGTGGGACAAGGCTGCGCTGGCGAACGCGTCGAAGCTGCGCCTCGTCATGACGGGCTGGTTCTACTGGACCGACGCGAGCGTCAACATGGCGAGCGCGCGCGATCCGGAGCAGGAGTTCATCCCGCCCATGCTGCAGGTGCCCGATGGACAGGGCGGCTGGCGCATGGCCGGTCCGCCGATCGGCTTCCCCGCCGGCAAGACGAAGAGCATGGTCGTCGACGTGACGGCGCTGCTCGACCGCGAGAATCCGAGGCTGCGGCTGTTCGGCTCGCTGCGCCTGTACTGGGACTCGATCCGGCTCGCGACCGACGGCGACGACGCGCCGCTCGAGGTCACGGCCATCGAGCCGAGCGAGGCGAAGCTGTGGCTGCGCGGCTTCAGCGATCCGGAGCGCTCCGACCTCCCCCACCAGCCCGAGCGCTTCGACTGGGAGCGCATCGCGTGGCAGCCGCGCTGGAACCAGCACCCCGGCTCGTACACAAGGCTCGGGGACGTGCTGCCGCTGCTCGGAGCGATCGACGATCGCTTCGTGATCATGGGGTCCGGCGACGCGCTCACCGTGCGCTTCGACGCGCGCGCCCTGCCCGCCCCGAAGGCCGGCTGGCGCCGCGACTATCTGGTGTTCCTCGACGGCTGGGCCAAGGATCGCGACCCCAACACGGTCGATGCGCTCTACGTCGAGCCGCTGCCGTTCCACGGCATGAGCGCCTATCCCTACGGCGCGAACGAGAGCTTCCCGAAGGACGCGGAGCACGAGGCATGGCGTCGCGAGTGGAACACTCGCCCCGCCGAGCGCTGGATCGCGCCCGTGCACGCGGGCGAGCCCCTGCCGTTGCCGGCGCCGCGCTAGGAGCGCTGCGCCACGCGAACCGCCGTCAGGCGAGGCCTTCGAACTCGGCCACCGCCGAGCGGAAGGCGCTCGTCATCGGCGCGCTGCGTCCGTTGCGAGCGTCGTAGATCACGAGCACGGCTTCCGCCTCGCACCACACGCGCCCACCGGGCGTCTCGCGCACGCGGTACGCCTGCTCGAAGGACGACTTGCCGAGGCGCGTGGTCACGACCTCGATCTCCACCTCCGCGCCGCCGCGGCCGGGGCTCACGAAGCGGATGTTGCAGCTTCCGAGCACGAACGGGAAGTGGTTCAGCTCGAGCAGTCCGAGGCGCTGGAAGTAGGCATGGCGCCCTTCCTCGAGCAGCGTCATGTAGACCGCGTTGTTCAGCACGTTCTGGTTGTCCTCGTCGGACCAGCGCGTGCGGGCCTTGCAGCGGAAGCGGATGCGGGCGGGATCGGGCACCTGCGGGGCGTGCATGGCTGCGAACTCTACGGCTTGGCCGCCGCGGGCGCGAGAGGCCGAGCAACGGGCCGGCGCGCGACCACCCAGACCCCGCCGAACGTGAGCAACGTCGACAGCACGAAGTGCTGCGGCAACGCCTCGTCGAGCCACCACAGCGCGCCCACGACCGTGATCATGGGCTGCAGGAAGATGAAGCTCGCCGCCGTCGAGGCCGACACGCGCACGAGCGCGAACGAGTTCAGCAGGTAGGTGAAGATCGTCGGGAAGATGACGATGTACAGGATCGCGAGCCACGCCTCGGTCGGGGCGCCCTCGGGCACGAGCGGCGCCTCGGCTCCGAGCAGCAGCGGGATCGACCATGCCGACAGCAGGAACACCCAGGCGGTGAGCACCAGCGGCGGATACTTCGCCAGCAAGGGCCGCAGGAGCACGAAGTAGATCGCGTAGCACAGCTCGTTCGCCACCACGAGCAGGTTGCCGAGCGTGTGGTCGCTGCCGAGCCGGCCACCGCGCTCGAACAGCACGAGGCCCGCGCCGAAGAAGGCCACGGCCATGCCCAGCGCGCGCGGCAGGTCGAAGCGCTCCTGCCGCGCGACGATCGCGACGATCAGGGTGAACACGGGGATCAGCGGCAGGAGCAGCGCCACGTGGATCGCGCTCGAGCGCTGCAACCCCTCGAGGAACAGCAGCATGTTGAGCAGGATCCCGAGCAGGCCGCACAGCGCGAGCCGCGGCAAGTCACCGCGCTCGGGAAGGAACCGTCGTCCGTGCACGAGCGCCGCCACGACACCGAGGACCAGCCCGCCCACCGCGATGCGCCAGGCCGCCACGCTGCGCGCCGCGAACGACCCAAAGGCCAGCTTCCCGAACAGCGGGAACAGGCCAAAGAAGAGCTGGACGAAGAGCAGGGCCACCACGCCCTGCGCGCGGCGGGCGCGCTCCTGCGGGCTCAAGTCCAACGTGGCCATCGGGGCACGGTAGCGCGCCCCCCGGCGCGAACCCAGAGCCACGGACCTTTCCCGGCCCTACACTCCCCACCATGAGCCAAGCTCCCCGTCCGTGGCCGCGCGTGAACAGCCAATACGGCCCCGACCTGCTCGTCTGCCGCGCGCGCTTCGACACGCTCACCAACCCGCGCACGGGCAAGGACATGCTGCGCACGGTGCTCGAGACGCCGCAGTGGTGCAACGTGGTGGCGCTCACGCGCGAGCGGCGCCTCGTCGTCGTGCGCCAGTTCCGCTTCGGCACGAGCTCGATCACGACGGAGATTCCCGGGGGCGTCGTCGACCCCGGCGAGGAGCACGCCCACGCCGCGCAGCGCGAGCTGCGCGAGGAGTGCGGCTACACCAGCTCGCGCTGGTCCTATCTCGGCTGCGTCGAGCCCAACCCCGCCTTCCACGACAACCTGTGTCACCACTGGCTGGCCGAGGACTGCGAGCTCACGCACGGTCAGGAGCTCGACAGCGGCGAGGACATCGTGGTCGACACGCTCTCCCTCGACGACGTGCGCGCGCAGATCGCCTCGGGCGCGATCCGTCACGCGCTCGTGATCACCGCGCTCGCGCGCGTGCTCGACCTGCGCCGCGGCTAGTCCGCGCCTAGCGTCCGCGCTCGCCGAGCACCCACAGGCGGCGCCCGCGCCGGAGCCAGCTGCGCTGCAGGAGCCGCGCCGCGGAGTGCTCGATGGTGGCCATGGCCTCGTCCGGCGAGTCCGTGAGCAGGATCCGGTCGACGTCGCGCGGCTCGATCATGCGCTCCTTGAGCATCGGGCCCCGCAGGAACTCGAACATCGGGCCCCAGTACTCCGTGCCCATCACGACCACCGGGAAGTCGTGCACCTTGCCGGTCTGGATCAGCGTCGCGATCTCGAACAGCTCATCCAGCGTGCCGAAG
This sequence comes from uncultured Planctomycetota bacterium, assembly GCA_903892045.1. Taxonomy (GTDB): domain Bacteria; phylum Planctomycetota; class UBA1135; order UBA1135; genus F1-120-MAGs118. The sequence goes on from CAITGX010000017.1 coordinate 23,166, forward strand.
CCGCCCGGCATGGCCACGAATCCGACCGAGTACTTCGCGAGCATCACCTTGCGCACGAAGAAGTAGCGGAACGACACGAAGCGATCGAGGTACGGGTTGGGCTTCTGCTCGCGCGGCAGCTCGATGTTGCAGCCGAGCGAGTACCCGTCGTGCTCCTTCGCGCCGCGGTTCGCGGCCTCCATGATTCCCGGGCCGCCGCCGGTCATGACCGTGAAGCCCGAGGTCGCGAGCCGACCGCCCATCTCGCGCGCGAGCTCGTAGTAGCGCGAGCCCGGCGGCGTGCGCGCCGAGCCGAACACGGTCACGCACGGGCCGACGAAGTGCAGGGCACGGAAGCCCTTGAGGAACTCGCCGAAGATGCGGATCGCGCGGCCGAGCTCGCGCGTGCGCGAGCCGGGCCCCTCGAGGAACCGGGTGTCGAAGGGCCGGCCCGCGACCTTGCCCCACTCGGGTCCCGGCTCGACCGGCGGCGGAGTCGCGGGCTCGCTCACGAGTAGAGCGCCCCGCCCGTGCGCGCGAACTCGTCGCTCTTCTCCTTGAGGCCGCGCGCGAGTGCCTCGTCCGCGCCCACGCCCTGCTCCGCCGCGAGCCGTCGCACGTCGTCGGTGATCTTCATCGAGCAGAAGTGCGGCCCGCACATCGAGCAGAAGTGCGCGGTCTTCGCGCCTTCCTGCGGCAGCGTGGCATCGTGGTAGGCGCGCGCGGTCTCCGGATCGAGGCCGAGCTCGAACTGGTCCTCCCAGCGGAACTCGAAGCGCGCGCGGGAGAGCGCGTTGTCGCGCTCCTGCGCGCCCTTGTGTCCCTTGGCGAGGTCCGCGGCGTGGGCCGCGATCTTGTAGGCGATCACGCCCTGCTTGACGTCGTCGCGGTCGGGCAGGCCGAGGTGCTCCTTGGGCGTCACGTAGCACAGCATCGCCGTGCCGTACCAGCCGATCATCGCCGCGCCGATGGCGCTCGTGATGTGGTCGTAGCCGGGCGCGATGTCGGTCACGAGCGGACCGAGCGTGTAGAACGGCGCTTCCTTGCAGAGCTTGAGCTGCAGGTCCATGTTCTCGCGGATCTTGTGCATCGGCACGTGGCCGGGGCCCTCGATCATCACCTGCACGTCGTGCTTCCAGGCGCGCTCCGTGAGCTCGCCGAGCGTCTGCAGCTCGCCGAACTGCGCCTCGTCGTTGGCGTCCGCGATCGAGCCCGGCCGCAGGCCATCGCCGAGCGAGAAGCTCACGTCGTAGCGCTTCATCAGCTCGCAGATGCGCTCGAACTCCGTGTACAGGAAGTTCTCCTTGTGATGCGCGAGACACCACTTCGCCATGATCGAGCCGCCGCGCGAGACGATGCCCGTGACGCGCTTCGCTGTCAGCGGCACGTAGCGCAGGAGCACGCCGGCGTGGATCGTGAAGTAGTCCACGCCCTGCTGCGCCTGCTCCTCGAGTGTCTCGAGGAAGATGTCGATGTCGAGCTTCTCCGGCCGACCCTTGACCTTCTCGAGCGCCTGGTAGATCGGCACCGTGCCGATCGGCACGGCCGAGTTGCGCAGGATCCACTCACGTGTCTCGTGGATGTTCTTGCCCGTCGAGAGGTCCATGACCGTGTCCGCGCCCCAGCGCGTCGACCAGCTGAGCTTCTCGACTTCCTCCTCGATCGAGCTCGCCACGGCGCTGTTGCCGATGTTGGCGTTGATCTTCACGAGGAAGTTGCGTCCGATGATCATCGGCTCGAGCTCGGGGTGCCGCACGTTCGCGGGGATGATCGCGCGCCCCGCGGCGATCTCGGAACGCACGAACTCCACGTCGACGCCCTCGCGCGCCGCGACGTACGCCATCTCCTCGGTGACGATGCCGCGCCGGGCGAAGTGCATCTGCGACACGTTGCCCGTTCCGAGCGCGCGGCGACGCTCGATCCACGGCGTGCGCAGCTTCGGCAGGCCCGCCTTGCGGTCGTGGCCCTGGGGCCCCGAGGTGTCGTACAGGTCGAGCGTCTCGCCGTTGGTGAGGTGCAGGCGCCGCGCGGGCACCTGCAGCGTCGTGCCCTCGAACGGGACCTCGCGGAAGACCTTGTGAGCACGCGCGGCCGCGCTGCCCGTCGATTGGTGGCTCATCAGCTTTTCCTACGCCGGCATGATCCGGATCAGGTTCGAGGGGTACATCTCAGCCGGGTCCACGAGGACCCGACGCCCCCAGCTCTTGAAGTGCGGATCTTAGGCTCTCGCAGCGCCCGTGCGATGCCCGGCGGTGGCGGGTCGGGAGAATGCGACCGCGCCCTCCGTTCCGCCGGGCGGACGCGAAGGGCGCGGGACGGGTCTGGAGACCCGAGGGCGGGCGAGTGGCGCTACTCGTCGTCCTCGTCCTCGTCGTCCCAGAGGTCGCGATCGTCGTCGTCCTCGTCTTCGTCCTCATCCTCGTCGTCGTCGTCCTCCTCATCGTCGTCCTCGTCCTCGTCATCATCGTCTTCGAAGTCATCTTCGAAGTCGTAGTCGCCATCCGAGGAAGCGCTGAGGCCGAGGGACGCGGAAAGGCCGGCGAGGAGGGGCTCGTCCAGGAGGTTCGCGGGGCTTTCTTCGAGCAGTTGCATCGAGGACACCATGGGTCGTTTCAGGAGCCTCGCGGCGTCACGCCTCCGGAGCACATCCGGAGCAGTCGTGACGCTCTCGAGGACAGCTACGAGTCTTTTCCAGCCCAGCCCGACCGCGCAAGAAAAAAAAGGACGCAGGTGCGGACACGTCGCCGGGCTGGTAGCGGTGGAGGGACTTGAACCCCCGACACGCGGCTTATGAAGCCGCTGCTCTAACCACTGAGCTACACCGCCGTTTCGGGGCGAAGACTCTAGGGCGCACCGGGGAACGGGTCAAGCGGGCGCACGCAGGTGCCCCGGAGCGCGAGCTCAAGCCCAGTTCGTGGCGCTGCTCCCCGGCACGAGGACCTTGCCCCCCACCGAGTGGTAGCTCATGCGCTTGGTGAGCACGGTCCCGCTCGCCTCGTCGAGCACGCGGCACTCCCGGATCGGCCGGGAGTAGAGGTGCAGCGTGACCGCGGGGCCATCCCCGACCGGCTCGATCCGGTGCCAGCCCATGTCGTCGACGATGTACGCCACGCCCCCGGCACGGAACTCCCGGGCGGGCCCGACGGCGGGTGGCGCCGAGCCATCCTCGCGCACGCGGTAGATCGTCTCGCGCACGGTGCCCTCGAGCACCCCCATCCAGCAGCGCTGGCTGGCGTGGTCGTGGATCGGGCTGCGCTGGCCCTTGCTCCAGCACAGCACGATCAGCTCGTAGAGCTCCGTGCGCCGGATCAGGTTGCGCGAGTAGTAGTTGGCCTCGAACAGCGCGAAGCGGCGCCAGTCGTCGGAGCCGCTCTGGGCGTACTCCGCGAGCAGGCGCGTGACGCGCGCCCCCTTGGCGTCCTCGGCGAGCAGGCGGTCGAGATCCGCGAGCAGGAAGTCGAGCGGATCGGGATTCACGCGTGGGCTCCCTGCAGCTGCGGCGCCTCGCGCAGGGCGGAAGCGAGCGCGGCGAGCGCGCGCTCGATGTCGTCCGCTCGCGTGGAGTGACCGAGCGAGAAGCGCAGCGTCGCGCGCGCGTGGGCCTCGCCCTTCCCCATCGCCATGAGCACGTGCGAAGGCGCGCTGCCCGTCGCCGCGGAACCGGCCGCGCAATGCACGCCCTGCGCGCCGAGCGCACGCTGCAGCTCCGCGCCCGTGCGACCGGGGAACGTGACGCTGAGCGTGTTCGGCAGCCAAGGCCCCTCGCCGTTGCGAAGGGCGCGCGGCTCGAGTGCACGGATCCCGTTCCACAGCCGCTCGCGCAGCTCGGGCGAGCGCGCGGAGTCGAAAGATCCCGCGGCGAGCAGCTCGAAGGCGCGCCCGAGTGCCGCGACGGCGGCGGTGTTCTCGGTGCCGCTGCGCATGCCGCACTGCTGCCCACAGCCGTCGATGAGCGGAGCGAGCGCGACGCCGCGCCGCACGTACAGCACGCCACAGCCCTTGGGCGCGTAGAGCTTGTGGCCGGAGATGCTGAGCAGGTCGCAACCGAGATCCCGCACGTCGATCGGCAGCTTGCCGATCGCGGCGACAGCGTCGCAGTGCAGCAGCACGCCGCGCGCCCGGCACAGCGCCGCGACCTCGCGCACCGGCTGCAGCACGCCCGTCTCGTTGTTCGCGACCATCAGCGACACGACACGCGTGCCCGCGCGCAGCGCGCGCTCGATGTCCGCGACCTCGACGCGGCCGCTCCCGCCGACCGCCACGACCTCGAGCTCGACACCTGCGCGAGCGAGCGCGTCCGCGGTGCGCAGCACGGACTTGTGCTCGATCGCGGTCGTCACGAGCCGCCCGCCCTGACCGGGCGAGAACAGCCCCTTCAGGGCCCAGTTGTTCGACTCGGTTCCGCCGGAGGTGAACCAGATCTCGTCGCTCGACGCCCCGAGCGCGCTGGCCGCGGCAGCGCGCGCGCGAGCGATGTGCTCCTGAGCGAGCAACCCGGCGGGGTGCGAGGCGGAAGCGTTGCCGCAGGTCGCACGGGTCGACTCGACGTAGGCGTCGAGCACCGCAGGGTGCACCGGCGTCGAGCCGTTGATGTCCAAGTAGACGTCGCTCATCCGCACCATTGTGCCCGGGGCAGGCTCCCGCGCCCAGATGCGCGCCCAAAGCGGCCCCGTTCCGGGCCGCGGGACGCGCGCCCGGCGGCGGCGCCTAAGGCTCGGCACGTCCGTGTCCGAAGAGGGACCCCGTGGGAGCGGAACGCCAGACCTCGGAGCGCTGCATCGAGCAGCTGCTCGCCTGCGCGAGCCTCGACGAGCTCGACCGCGCCCTGCTCGACGCGACCGCCGACTGCGCCGGACTGCTGGCCGCGGAACTGTGGCGTCGCCATGGCGAAACATGGGTCCCGGTGCTCGCTCGGGGACCGCGGGAGTGCCTGCCCGCGGACGAGCTGGTGCGCGCCGCAGCCGAAGGCGTGATCGAAGGACGACTCCCGGGTGGTTCGCAGGTGCTCGCGAATGCGGGCACGATTGCAATGGTGCTCGCTTGGAACGCCCCCGAGCGCCGAGACGATCGCCCGCTGGCTTGGCTCGCTCTGCACTCCGCGATCGCGTCGTGCTTGCCCGCACGCTCTTCGCCGTTCCCGGCTCCGCTGCCTCGCCGCACTCCCTGACGAGCCGAGCGAACACGCTCGCCGCGTCATCCAGAAGCTGGAACGCTGCTCCAGAAGCGCGCGGGAAATGCAGGCCTTTGTGCACGTTCGCAGGCCCACATCCGCATTGCACCTCGCGCCCCATGCGCTAGTCTTCCCTTGCGCGCGGGGTTCGCTCCGCGCGTGAAGGGCAGCCTTCGAGAGGTGTGGGCACTATTGCGAGCAGTGCCCGCACCCGGGAAGCTCGGAGGTTGCCTCTCTCCCTCGGGCCAGTGATCGCAAGATCACTGGCCCCCTTCGTTTTCCGGGCTGCCAGCGCCCGCGTCCGCTCGGACAAACACGCCTCCGAGCTCGTCGTCGGTCGCAGGTCGCGTCCCGCGCGCTCGCCCCCCGCGTGGGGCCTCGAACCAGCGCACCGCCCTCAAATCCCCCGGCCCCTGTCGCGCGACTGGGCCTACGTCAGGACGACGGACGAGAAACAACAGCGGCCAAGGAGCCGCGCGTCGGACGATGTCGCCGGGCGAACGCGTCGGACGATGTCGCCGGGCGAATGCGTGGCTCCCGCTGCGGGACGCCCACGCGCTCAGGGAACGACAGTCCAGGTGTGCGGCGCGAGACCGTCGGCCTCGTCGAGCGTCAGTCGCCCGAGCTGGCCGTCGTGGCTCCAGTTCGAGGCACTCACGCCATCCCGGAGCACCTGCGTCGGCGGGAGGGAGTAACCCTCGAGCACGATCTGGTCCGGCTGGCCGTCCGCACACGCGGTCGTCACCGAGAGCGACTGCAAGGGGTCGAGTCCCGCGTCCGACGTCACCACCCGCACGCGCATCAGGTTCGAGGTGCCCGTGATCGAGACCGCGTTGGTCGCCGGCTGCACGCTCCACGAGAAGGGGGTGAAGGAACCCGCGCTCGCCTGCTCCACATCGAAGTGGAAGAAGCGGCCGTTCGCGTCGGCGAGCGTGTCGGCCGCGCTCGGGAGGACCAGCGAGTAGTTGCGCAACCAGTTGCACACCGTCGTCTCGCTGACCGCGTCCCACGAGTGACCGGGGTAGTTCACCACGGTCAGGAGGTGCCGGGACGGGAGCGCTCCGAGCGCGAGCTGGTGCTGGTAGAACAGGTCGTTCTGCGTGATCAGGTACGGGATGTCGCCGGTCGTGCGGGTCGAGTGCGTCGCGAGATGCAGCAGGTTGCGGCCGAGGTCGGTGCCCGGAACCACCGCGAAGGAGAGCGGATCGAAGCTGAAGACCGAGCCGCGCTGCAAGTTCCACGGAGTGGCCGAGCCAGGCTGGCCATTGCCGAAGCGGTCGTCGTAGATCTGCTGCACGGTCACCCCGGACTGGGGGTACGTGTCCTCGTGCGAGAGAATGCCCGACTGGTTGAACACGGCAGCGATCATCACGCCCGTGGGATCGAGATGTCGCGACGCGAAGTTCATCGCCGCGCCGCCGCCCATCGAGAAGCCCGCGGCGTACACCCGCGCCGGGTCCACGGCGAAGCGCGCGTTGATCCAGTCGAGCACCGCCTTGGTGTGAATGCGGCTGCGCTCGTCGGAGAAGTGCGTCTGTCCGCCACTCAGCGGAGCGACGCAGAACCAGTTGCGTCGCCGGGCTTCGGCGAAGAACGACGTGTTGAGCAGTCCGTCGTAGTGGCTCACGCCGAACTTGTGGAACACGACCAGCATGGGGCGCGGCCCCACGCCGTTGGACTCCTGCACGAGGAAGCGCTCGGCGAAGCCGGTACCGGGCTGGATCGTGACCTCGTACCAGCGCGGCGTGTCGGCGATCGCAGGTACCCCGGCTCGCCCGAGGACCGTGCCAGGCTGCGAGGGGTTCGAGAGCCCCGTCATCATGCGCACGCCGATGCCCAGTCCGCTGCGCGGCCCGGTGCCCGGCGCGTAGGAAAGATCCGGTCGACGCTCCCAGCCCTCGCCGGCCGATTCCTCGAGGGTACGCGCGTAGGGAGTCGCGTCGCGCGGCGCGTGGAGGCGCGAGCGATCGACCTGCGGCAGAGCCATCGGCACGCCAAGCTGAGGCGCGAGGGCGAGAATCAGGGTGTGGAACACGATGAGGCTTTCGGGGGCGGGACCCCGTGCAGCCGGAGGGAAGTCTAGCCCGCACGGACGAAATCGGTAGACCCGGCGGTCGGCTCGGACGAGAGGGCCCCCGCGGAAGGAAAGTCCTTCGGGCGCCCCGACCCGGTCTCCGGACACGCTGCGAGGGAGCCCGCGAAGCCCCGCCCCCCGCCCGAGGACAGGCCAGCGGCTCGACACTCCGCGCGGGCAGCCCCGCGCTAGGAGCCCGCCCCCGGGAGCGCCTCGAACTCGCCGAGGCAACGTCCGTCGAGGGTGAACACCTGCAGGCGTTCGGCATCGCGGTCGATGACGGCCACGCGCGAATCTCGCTCGCTCGGACCCGCCTCCACGGCCACGTCCCCCACGTCGCGCAGCTCCCCCGGGCCGTCGCCCGAGAGCGCCAGCGGGGCGAGCACGCGCCCGGCGGCGTCCACGAGCACGAGCGCCGTGCGCGACCCCGTGAGAGCGATCACGAGGCGACCGTCGGGCAGGGCCGCGAGCGCCAGCGGCCCGGCGCGCTCTCCCGAGCGCAGCTCGACGCGGAAGGAGAAGTGAAACTCGAAGTCGCGGTACACCTGCACGCGACCCATCGTCGGCTCGCAGGCGAAGGTCCAAGGGCCCTGCTGCACGACGCGGGAGATGCCGCCGAAGCGCTCGAGCGGATCGCCGAGCGGGCGCAGCGACTCGACGAGCCGGCCGTCGCGGCGCAAGAGCGCGAGCCCGTGCCGTCGCACTCCGCCGCGGGACACCACGAGCGAGAGCGCCTCATCGGTCTCGTGCAGCGCAAGGTCCGTCGCGTCCGCGATCACGCCGCGCACGTCGTCCCGCTCGGCAGCCGCGCCGACGAAGGCCGCGCTCTCGCGGCCGAAGAGCGAGAAGGCGCGCACCTCGCCGGCCCGCGCATCGACGGTCCAGACCTGCCGGTCGGAGTCGATCTCGATGCCGCCGAGCTCGAGCGGAGCGTCGGCGCGACCGCCGAAGGAGAAACCTGGGCCGAGCGCGCGACCGTCGAGATCGAAGGGCTGCACATGCGCGCGCCGCACGTGCCGCGCGACATGCAGCACGCCGCCGCGCAGGCTGAGCGATCCGTGGTTCACGCCGCGCCTCGCTCGAGTTCGATCACCACGAGCTCCGTCGGGGCGCCGATGCGAACGGGCAAGCCGATCGAGCCGAGCCCGCGACTCGTGACGATGGCCGTCGGACCGCTCTGCACGCGCAAGCCCGGATGCGGCGGCCCGGCGTGACGCAGCCAAGGCAGGTCGAGCTGCGTTCCGTGCGTGTGACCGCACAGCACCGCGAGGCAACGCTCGCGCACGAAGGCCAGCGCACCGCGCGGGTTGTGGCACAGCGCGAGTTCGAAGTCTCCCGGTCGCACGCAGGACCGCGCGCGCTCGAGATCGATCGTGCGCGCTTCCTCGAGGTCCTCGACCCCGACCACGCACAGGGCCGTCTCGCCGCGTTCGATGCGCACGCCCTCGTTGCGCAGGAAGCGCAGCCCGTCCTGGGCCCAGCGCTCGGCGATCTCGCCTTCGCGACGGCCACGGTAGTCGTGGTTGCCGAACACGCACAGCACGCCCGCGCGTGCACGCAGCCGCGCAAGATCCGCGCGCACCAGCTCGGCGTCTTCGGCGCGGTGCGTGATCAGGTCCCCAGTGATCGCAACGAGATCCGGCTCGAGCGAGTTCGCCAGATCCACCGCGGCGCGCAGGTCGCCGGCGCGCACGAAGGGCCCCGCATGGAGATCGCTCAGCTGGACGACGCGGAATCCGCGCAGAACGTCGGGGAGGTGCGGGTGCAGCACGCGCTCGCGGCGCAGCCGCAGGCCGGGCGGAGTCAGGTGTCGAGCGCGATAGAACGCCCGACCGCCGAGAGCGAGGGCCAGCGTCTCGCAGGCGCGCACGGCGGCGCGGCGCGCAAGCGAGTGGCGGCGGGGCGGAACCCGCAAGTCTTGGCCGATGGGCATCGTCGATCCGGACGTGGCTGGCCGAGCACTCTAGCGAGCGCGCGAGTACGCACCACGCTCGGCCCGCGGCGTCAGCCGCCGAGACGCATGCGCTCGCCGGACGCGAGCCGACGCTCGCCGTGCGCATCGATGACGACGCAAGCGCCCTGCCGCAGCTCGATCTCGGCCGCTTGCCCGCCGCCGCTGATGCGCAGCTCGCCTTGCTCGAGCTCGATGACGCCGACGCGCGTGGTCACGGTGCGCCGACCGCGGACGACCAACGCGCCAGAGTCGAACAGGAGCCGACCGAGCCCGCGGTCCTCGATGCACACCTTCGATCCGCGCTCCACGAGCACCTCGTTGCGCGCACCGAGCGTCAGGCTCGCGGCGGAGTTCGCGTCGGTCACGACCCAGTCGCCGCGCCGCAGCGGCTGGGGCAGGTCCTGCGTGTCCATGCGTCGCACGCCGAGGGAGTACTCGCCCACCACCGCGCGCGCGCGTGCCTCGACTTCCGAGTTCGACATGCGCGTCAGGAGGAAGATCAGCAGGCCGGGCAGCACGAGCGTTCGGACCACGAGCGAGAGCGAGCGCTGCGAGCGCGGGCTGCGCGCGAGGCGCAGGCGTTCCTCACGGCGCTGGCGCCGCTCCCCGGCCTCGCGACCGAGCCGACGCTCGCGCGCGATGTGAGCCGTGACCCGCAGCGACTCGCGGTACTCGCGCTCGCAGTCCGGGCAGGTGTCGAGATGCAGGCGCAAGGCCGATCCCTGCTCCGGCACCAGCGCGGTCTCGACGAGGCGACCGAGCTCCGCGCGCGCACGCGCACAGGACGGCTGCTCCGCTTCGATCGGGGTCGGCTCCAAAGGCTCCTCGGCCTCGTGCATCGGCCGAGAGCCAGGATCCCTTGAGGGGCGCACAGGCCCCGCCCCAGGCGCTCGCACGGGGTGGGACGCGAGGGCCTCGGGTCAACCCGCGAGACGCGCCGCGCCGTGCTCGAGCCGGGCGAGCACCGCCGGGGCCCCGAGCAGGGCCATCACGTCGAAGATGTCGGCGCCGTTCACGACACCGCACAGGGCGAGTCGCACGGGCTGGAAGAAGGCCGGCAGCTTGAGCCCCTTCTCCTGCGCCCAGGCCTTCGAGGCCTCGCGCAGAGCCGCTGCGTCGATGCCGCCGGTCACGCGCGGCGCGAGCCACTCGCGGTACTCGCGCACGGTCTGCACGGCGTTCGCGTGCTTGCGCACGGCCACCACGGCGTCGTCGGCCCACAGGACGGCCTCGTCGCGCTGGAAGAGGTATGCGATGCGGGGCGCGAGCTCGCTGTAGATCTGGATGCGCGCCTGCTCGGTCTTCACCACCTCGAGGAACCACGGGCGCCGCCGCGCGAGCTCGTCGGCGCTGCACAGGCCTTCGGCCACGACGAACGACGCGCAGTGGTCCGCGAGCGTCTCGAGCGCCTCCTTGCGCAGGTACTCGCCCGCCATCCAGCGGAACTTCTCGGGATCGAAGATCGCGCCCGCCTTCTGCACGTCCTTGATGTCGAAGTGCTGCACGAGCTGGTCGACGTTGAACAGCACGCTCGTGCCGTCGAGCGCCCAGCCCTGCAGGCACAGGAAGTTGACCACCGCCTCGCGCGGGAAGCCCTTGTCGCGATAGTCCTGCAGCGCGGTGTCGCCGGTGCGCTTGGAGAGCTTCTTGCCGTCCGTGCCGAGCATCAGCGGCAGGTGCCCGAACTCCGGCATCGGTTGGCCCAGCGCCTGGTAGAGCAGCACCTGCTTGGGCGTGTTGACGAGGTGCTCTTCCCCGCGGAACACGTGCGTGATGCCCATGTCCACGTCGTCGCACACCACGCAGAAGTTGTAGGTCGGGCTGCCGTCCGAGCGCACCATGACCCAGTCGTCGACCTCGTCGTGCGAGAAGCGCACGTCGCCGCGGATGTGGTCGATGCAGACCGTCTCGCCGGGCGGCACGCGGAAGCGGATCACGGCCTTCTCGCCGGCCGCCACGCGGCGCGCGGAGTGCGCCGGATCGAGCTGCGCGCACAGGCGGTCGTAGACCTGCCGCTCCTTGCGCGACTCCTGCTCGGCGCGCAGCGTGTCGAGGCGCTCAGTCGTGCAGAAGCAGTGGTAGGCGTGCCCCGAGGCGAGCAGGCGCGCCGCGACCTCGCGGTACTGGGGATACTTCTCGGACTGGCGATAGGGCCCGCAGGGACCGCCGATGTCCGGACCCTCGTCCCACTGGATCCCGAGCCAGTGCAGGCCCTCGAGGATCGCGCGCTCGTACTCCTTGGTCGAGCGCTCGGGGTCGGTGTCCTCGATGCGCAGGAGGAACTGGCCGCCGTGGCGCCGCGCATAGGCCCAGTTGAAGAGCGCGGTGCGGGCGCCGCCGATGTGCAGCTTGCCGGTGGGGCTGGGAGCGAAACGGACGCGGACGGGCTTGGACACGGCGGGACCTCGGGCTGGGAGACAGCGGGGCAAAGAGGATAGGCGCGAGCCGCGCGGGGATCCAACGCGCGCCGCACTGCGCACTTTTGGGCGCGAAATCCCGCGCCTCCCCCACTAGATTCGGGCCATGTCCAGCGCCACCAAGGCCTCCGCCTACAAGCCCGCCCGCTCCGTCACCGCCCGCGTCCCCAAGGTGCTGCTCCACGAGCACTTGGACGGCGGCCTGCGGCCGCGCACGGTGCTCGAGCTCGCGCGCACCATCGGCTACGAGGGCCTGCCGCACCAGGACGAGCGCCTGCTCGCCGACTGGTTCCACGCCGGCGCGGCGCGCGGCTCGCTGCCCCTGTACCTCGAAGGCTTCGCGCACACGATCGCCGTGATGCAGTCGGCCGAGTCGCTCGAGCGCGTGGCCTACGAGTACTGCGAGGACATGGCCGCCGACAACGTGGTGTACTCCGAGGTTCGCTTCGCTCCGCACTTCCACACCGCGGGCGGGCTCGGCCTCGACGGCGTGATGCGCGCCGTGCTCAAGGGGCTCGAGCGCGGCCAGCGCGACTTCCAAGTCGGCGTGGGCCTGATCGTGTGCGCCATGCGCAACCAGTCGCCCGAGCTGTCGTTCAAGCTGGCCGAGCTCGCCGTCAGCTTCCGCGATCAGGGCTGCGTCGGCTTCGACCTCGCGGGCGAGGAAGCGGGCCACCCGGCCAAGGAACACCTGCGCGCCTTCGAGCACGTCAAGCGCGCCAACTTCTCGATCACGATCCACGCCGGCGAGAGCTTCGGCCCCGAGAGCATCTGGCAGGCGCTGCAGTACTGCGGCGCACACCGCATCGGCCATGGCACGCGCCTGATCGAGGACATCGTCATCTACCAGGGCAAGGTCATCAAGGTCGGCGCGCTGGCGCAGTACGTGCTCGACCACCGCATCCCGATCGAGGTGTGCCTGTCGTCGAACGTGCATACCGGTGCGACGCCGTCGATGGCGGAGCATCCCTTCCGCTTCTACATGGACCGCGGCTTCCGCGTGACGCTCAACACCGACAACCGGCTGATGAGCCGCACCACGATGACCGACGAGTACCAGATCGCCGTCGACCAGTTCGGCTGCACGCTCGCCGACCTCGAGAAGATCACGATCAACGGGATGAAGAGCGCCTTCGCGCACTACGACGAGCGCGTCAAGGTGATCTTCGCGCGCATCAAGCCCGCCTACGCGGCGCTGCGCACCGAGCTCGGCCTCGCGCTCTAGCCCGGAAGGGACTTCCCGGGCGGGAAAGTCCTTCCGGAGACCGTCAGGGGTAGCTCGCCTCGACCACGGTCTTGATGCCGCCGCGCACCCAGAAGTCGCCCTCGACGGTCATGCGGCGGGGCTGGGTGACGGCCACGAGATCCGTGAGGATCCGATTGGTCACGGCCTCGTGGAACGCGCCCTCGCCGCGGTAGCTCCACAGGTAGAGCTTGAGGCTCTTGAGCTCCACGCACAGCCGGTCTGGCACGTAGCGGATGCGGATGGTGGCGAAGTCCGGCTGCCCGGTCTTGGGACACAGGCAGGTGAACTCCGGGCATTCGAAGCGCACCTCGAAGTCCCGCTCGGGCGCCGGGTTGGGAAAGGTGTCGAGTTGCTTGGAGGGCTGGGTCGACATAGCGGCCCGAGACTGTAGCGAAGCCCTCCCCCGGCGCGCTCGCCCTCGTTCCACGGGCGGGTGCACTTGGTAGCCTCGCCACCGTCTCCGGCTCCCCCACGCGCCCCACAAGTCACCTGAACCGTCCCATGGTCCAACCGACGCGCCAGCGAGGGCTCGTGCTCCTCGCGCTGTTCCTCTCCGGCCTCGCCGGCCTCATGCACGAGGTCGTGTGGGCCAAGCTGCTCGCCAACCTGACCGGCAGCACGGCCAAGGCGCACGCCGTGGTGCTCGCCGTGTTCATGGGCGGCCTCGCGCTCGGCGCCGTGCTCTTCGGGCGGCGTTCGGACGGCCGCGAGCGGCCGCTGCGCGTGTACGTGTGGCTCGAGATCCTGATCGGCCTGTACTGCATCGCGCTGCCCTTCCTCACTCAGGGCGCCGGAGCGCTGTACGAGAGCCTCGCGGGCGCGACCTTCGAGCAAGGCGGGCTCAAGCTCGTGCTGCGCCTCGTGCTCTCGCTCGTCGTGGTGCTCGCTCCGGCCGTGATGATGGGCGGCACCCTGCCCGTGCTCGCGCGCTACCTGATCGACGAGGTGGCGCAGACCCGCAAGGCCGTGGCCAGCCTGTACGCGCTCAACAACATCGGCGCCGTACTCGGCTCCGGCGTGGCCGGCTTCTATCTGCTGCCGGAGCTCGGCATCTGGTCGGCGCTCGGCGTCGCCTCGTCGATGAACTTCATCGCGGCCGGCCTCGTGTGGCTCGCCGACGCGCGCGGCGCCGGGACGCCGAAGGAGGTCGCCGCACCGTCGAGCGACTCGGGCCCGCAGTACACGGCGGGGCAGTTCCGCGCGACGCTCTGGGCGCTGGCGCTCTCGGGCTTCGCGGCCATGGGCTACGAGATCGTGTTCCTGCGCGTGATCGGGCTCGGCTTCGGCTCCTCGAACAACTCGTTCACGGTGATGCTGATGTGCTTCATCACCGGCATCGGCATCGGCAGCTGGATCGTCTCGGTGGTCGACATCAAGCGGCCCTTGTGGTGGCTCGCGGCCTCGCAGGTCGCCGTGCTGCTCTCGCTGCTCGCGATCACGCCCGTGATCGAGCGCCTGCCGTACTTGATCAGCTCCATGCGCACCGAGCTGCTCGTGTTCGAGGATCCCGCGAGCCCGGTGCCCTCGGGCGAGGTGGCGGGCGGCTACGAGCTGTTCCTCGCGGGACAGGCGGCCTACTGCTTCCTGATGCTCCTGCTGCCGACGGTCTGCATCGGCTTCGGCTTCCCGCTCGTGAGCCAGATCCAGGCCCGCAGCGCCGCGCAGATCGGCGGCACGGTCGGCAACACCTACGCCTGGAACACCGTCGGCAACGTGCTCGGCGTGATCGTGACGAGCCTGCTGCTGATGCCGCTCCTCGGCATGGACGGAGCCTTCCACGTCAACCTCGCGCTCAATGGACTCGCCATCGCGCTCTTGCTCGTCGCCGCGGCGGACGCAGGTCCCGTGCTGCGCTTCACGGCGGCCATCGCCACGGCCGCGGGAATAATCGCGTATTCCGTGATGGGCTTCCTCGAGGTGCGCGGCGAGCGCGTCGCGAGCTGGGCGCGCACGATCCGCCAGAGCGAGGGCCACCTGCGCCTGCGCAAGGGCCCGCCCGCGGACGCGGACCCGCTCCTGCTCTCCCGCCATGCCGCGTCCGACTTCGACTGGTGGAAGAAGACCCACCTGCGCGACCCCGACCCGATGGTCGACGGCTGGGACGACTTCGGCCTGTGGGAAGACGCGGACGCGTCCGTCATGGGCGTGCGCCGCGAGCGCCTCGCCGCGATCTACATCAACAGCAAGGGCGACGCCTCCACGGGCCCGCTCGACATGATCACGTTCCTGCTCTCGGGCCACATCCCGATGTTCTTCCTGCCCAAGGAAGGCGCGGACAAGGCCAACGTGATGGTGATCGGCCACGGCTCGGGCGTCACCACTGGCGCGATCTCGCTCTACGAAGAGGTCGAGCGCATCGACGTGGTCGAGATCTCCAAGGCCGTGCTCGACGCCGACAAGCTCTTCACCGGCGCCAACCACGACGTGCTCGCCAACCCCAAGACGCACGTCTACCTCGACGACGCGCGCACCTTCCTGCGCACGGTCCCGCGCAAGTACGACCTGATCGTCTCGCAGCCCTCGAACCCGTGGATCGCGGGCATCGGCAGCCTGTTCACGGTCGACTTCTTCGAGGACTGCCGCGACCGCCTCGAAAAGGGCGGCATCATGATGGTGTGGTTCCACCACTACGAGCAGTCCAACGAGACGATCCAGCTCATCACGCGCACGATCCACGAGGTCTTCCCCCACGTGCAGTGCTTCCTCACGGTCGAGTCCGACACGATCGGCCTCGCGTCGATGGAGCCCCTGCCGGTCGACTTCGCGGCCATGGAGCGCCTGTTCGACCGCCCCGAGATCCGCTCGGACCTCGCGCGCGTCGGGGTCTACAACCTCGCGGGCCTGCTCGCCTACCACGGTGCCAACCCGGCGCACTTTGCCGCGCTCGTGGGTCAGGGCCCGCTCAACACCGACGACCACCAGCGCCTCGAGTACCTCGGCGCGCGCAACATGTTCCTCGGCAACAACGCCAACCTGCTCGAGGTCGACCCGGGCTTCGACCTGCAGCCCGACGGGCTGACGGACTCGTTCTTCGACCGCTACCTCCTGTGGCGCGAGGAGCAGCGCGAGCCGCTGCACCAGCTCGAGTTCCAGTCGACCCTCGCGAGCGTGGAGAACATTCTCACGCGCAGCCACCGCATGGCGCAGTCGCTGCGCTCGCGCGCGCCGCGCGCCACGGACACCTCCGCGCCCAGCCGTCCGGCGCGTGGCCAGCAGGTGCCGATCGCCGAGATGGGCTTCTCGGAGGCGTTCAACTGGGCCCAGATCGTGCAGGCGACCGCCGGGACCGAGGCCGCGCTCCCCTACCTCGAGCAGGCCGTGCGCAAGGAACCGACGAACTCCGGCGCCTCGATCGCGCTCGCGCAGGCCTACGACAAGGTCGGCCGCAGCGAGGACTGCATCAACGCGCTGCTCGCGGTGATGAACGCCGGCACGACGCGCACCGACCCGAAGCTCTCGCTCGCGCGTCTCGCCATGCGCGCGGAGCGCTTCGACGAGGCGCGGCGCATGCTGGAGGAGCTCGTGCAGTACGAGGAGAACGGCGACGCGTTCTACCTGCTCGGCGAGCTCGTCGGTCGCAACGGCGACATCGGCGCCGCGGGCGAGTACTTCCGCCGCTCGATCCTCCGCGATCCGAAGCTGCGCAACTGGCAGGCCTCGATGAACTACACCCAGGTGCTGCGCATGCAGGCCCAGAACCTGCCGGCCAACGACGTGGACGGTCGCCGCAAGCTGCTCGAGCTGGCGCGCTCCGAGGTGCGTTACGCCCTGCACCACAACCCGCAGGTCGCGGACCTCACGCAGCAGCTCGCGACGATTGAGGTCGACCTCGCGCGGCTGAACGCGGGGAACTAGGTCAGGCTCATCGCCCGGGCAGCCGCACGCGGCGTCTCTCGACGGCCTGACCGTCGACGAGCACCTCGAGCAGCGCCTCGTCCGTGACGTCGGCGAACGCGCGCGCCTCGAAGCGCACGAGCACGTCGTCTCGCTCGCCGGCCGCGACGACCGGCGCGCCCGCGCGGTCGAGCGCACCCAGCCTCCAGCTGCGCCGCGGGTCGTCGCCCTCGGCCACGCTTCCCGTCCGCGCGGCCAGCGCCGTGCCGTCGATCAACAACCCGCCATCGAGCACGGGCTCGGGAAGCTCCGGCAGGAGTTCCGCCTGGGTGATGCGGCTCCAGCCGGCCGCGGACCACAGCTGGCGCACGCGTCCCGCGGAGAGCCACTCGAGCGACGAGCGCAGGTCGAACACGGCTTCCGGCGCCTCGCCGAGATAGGCCCACACGCCCTCGACGCGCCCGTCCTCCCGGCCCACGTCCGAGCCAGAGCGCCACGCGAGCACCGGGGGCCGGCTCGTGTCCGCCTCCGAGGTCGCGCGCACCACGAGCGCCCCGACCGAGAGCGGATCGAGCTCGAGTTCCGGAGACACGCCATCGCGAATCCAGCTGCGCGCACCCGCACCCTCGAATGGCGCGAGCACGCCGCGCGCCTGCCAGCCACCTTCGACTCGCAACACGAGCGACAGTCCGAGCTCCCGTGCCCGGGCGAGCTCGCCCGTGCAGGCGCGCAGGGCCACCTGACGCGAGCTCACGCGAGCGAGCATCGCCGCGTCCGCGCGCGCATCGATCGCGCCTTCCGCGCAGCGCACGCCGAGCACCACGTCCGGGCTGTCGACGATCCACGCCGAACGCGCCCCCACCTTCGCCAAGGCCACCTCGAGGCGCTCGAGCTCGCGTCCCGCTGCGCGGTGCGCGAGTCCGGCCGAGTGGGACAGCACGGCCAGTCCCACGGCGAGCACGAGCGGCAGCACGACGCGTCGCACGCCCGACATCGCGACCGAACCGAGCCCGAGCGCGACCGAGAGCACCGCGGCGGACAGCAGCATGCCCTCGGCATCGCGCAGGTCGCCCGGGTGGACACGCACGCCGCGCCCCACGGCCTCCGCGAGCAGCAGCGCGAGCGCCCACAGCCCGAGCAGGCGCCCCCACAGGCGCGGAGCGGCACGCGCAGCGACGAGGATCGGCTGGAACGCGGCCAGCGCGAGCAACCCCGCGAGCACGAAGCCGAGCGCGCCGAGCACCTCCACGTTGACCGGGAAGAGCAGCGCGCCGAGGCGCTCGAAGAAGCCCGCGATGCCGCTGAGGCTCGCCAGCGCGATCGGAGCCGGCAACGCGAGCTCGTCGAGGACGAGGCTGCGCACCCAGATGTCGAACAGCACGCAGGCCAGAGTCGCCGCTGCGGCGAGCCCGGCGGAACGCGCGCGCGCGGCGAGCGTGCGCTGACGATTCGCCGAGAGGAACTCCGCTGCCGCAAGCCACGCAGGGAGCGAGAGCGCAAGGTCGCTCGAGAGCCCCGCGAGCACGGCCGCCAGTGCCGCCAGCCACAGCGCGAGACTGGTGCGCTCCTGCCGCGCGTGCAGGTAGGCCCACAGGCACAGGGACGAGAAGCACAGCGCCATCAGGTCCGCGCGCGCGGTCAGGCTCGCGACAGCGGCCGACGACACCGGATGCAGGGCGAAAACGAGCGCCGAAGCCCACCCGGCCGCCCGCGCCAACTCGCCACCGCTCCACGGAAGCAGCAAGCGCCGCGTACAACGCCCGAGTGCCAGCGCGGCGACGAGCAGCCACGCGAGGCTCTCGAGGCGCGCCACGATCGCCGGGGCTCGTCCGGCCGTGGCCGCGAGGTCGAGACTCGCGAGCAGGTGGCC
>CAITGX010000018.1 GCA_903892045.1 uncultured Planctomycetota bacterium
CGACGCGGTCGCGGTTGCCGCGAGGTGTGCGTGCCGGAAGGTGCGCGCACGAGATCCCCCCCCACCACCACAGTCCCACGGACGAGCATGAGCAACGACACGCAGGCGGCGAACGCGAAGCGACTTCTCTGGGCCGGTTTCATGGCGATCCTCGCGGCGGGCGTGGGCTTTGCCATCCGCGGCGGGATCTTCGGGGCCTGGGCGGAGGCCTACGGATTCAGCGCCACCCAGCTCGGCGCGATCGGCGGCGCCGGGTTCTCGGGCTTCTGCTTCGGGATCATCATCGGCGGCGTGCTGGTCGACAAGTTCGGCTACGGCAAGCTCGTGGCGCTCGCGCTCGTCGGTCACATCCTCTCGGCAGTCGTGACGTTCCTCGCGAGCGGCCCGGACAACGCCTACGGCTACCTCTTCTGGGGCATGTTCATCTTCGCCTATGCGAACGGCACGCTCGAGGCGGTCGCCAACCCGCTCGTCGCGACGGTCTTCCCCCACAACCGCACGCACTACCTCAACATCCTGCACGCCTCGTGGCCGCTCGGCATGGTGCTCGGAGCCGGCGCGTCGTGGGTGCTCGGCACGCAGCTGGGTCTGGGCTGGAAGGGCCAGCTCGCGTTCTACCTCGTGCCCACCGCCGCCTATGCGGTGATGTTCATGGGCCAGCACTTCCCGAAGTCGGAAGCGGCGTCGAAGGGCGCGAGCTTCGCCGAGATGTTCAAGGACGTCGGCATCCTCGGCGCGCTCGTCGTGTGCGGCCTGATCCTCCTGTTCCTGAAGAGCACGCTGCCGAACTTCGGCATCGACGCAGGCGTGGCGAACACGGTCGCCAACGTCGTGGCGGGCGCGCTCGTGATCGCGGTCGGCGTGCTGACGCGCTTCTCGATCGGCTCGGTGGTGCTGTTTGCGCTGTTCGTGGCCCACGCGCTCGTCGGCGCGGTCGAGCTCGGCACCGATGGCTGGATCGAGAGCATCACCGGCAACCTGTTCACGCCTGAGCAGGGCAAGATCCTGTTCATCTGGACTTCGCTCCTGATGTTCGCGCTGCGCTTCTGCGCGGACTTCATCGAGAAGCGCCTCGGCCTCTCGCCGGTGGCCCTGCTGCTCGTCTCGTCGCTGCTCGCGGTCGTCGGCCTGCGCTTCGCCTCGGGCATGGAGTCCTTCGCGATCGCCTTCGCCGCGCTCGGCATCTACGCGCTCGGCAAGACCTTCTTCTGGCCGACGATGCTCGCCGTGGTCGGCGACCGCTTCCCGCGCTCGGGCGCCGTCGCGATGTCGATCATCGGCGGCATCGGCATGCTCTCGGCGGGCCTGATCGGCAACCCGGGCTTGGGCTACGCGAAGGACCGCTACACCGCCCAGGCGCTGCAGGAGAGCGCACCCGCCGTCTACGAGCAGTCGAAGGCCGCGAGCACGTCCCAATTCCTCGTGTTCGAGCCCGTCACGCCGATCGACGGCACCAAGCTCGAGGCCGCCAAGAAGGCCGGCGAGGCGCGCACTCCCGAGCAGCAGCAGATCGTCGCCGCCAACCAGACGGGCGACCGCCGCACGCTGCTCGCCGACTCGTTCATCCCGGTGGCGATGGCCGCGATCTACTTGCTGCTGCTCCTCTACTTCAAGTCGATCGGCGGCTACCGCGCTCTCAAGCTCGAAGAGCAGGCCTAGGGCGCAACGATTCGGCCCCAAGGCCGCTCCGGTGGCCTTGGGCGAATCGAACGATCCCCCGCGCGAGGCGGC
>CAITGX010000019.1 GCA_903892045.1 uncultured Planctomycetota bacterium
GCAGCGCTCGGACATCCCCAAGCACGACCTCACCGGAGGCAACTACTGGGCACCGGACGCGGTCCTCTACCTCGAGGCCCAAGGGCGGCTGTACGGCGGCAACGGGCTCACGCCGTACCAGATCTCGAGCATGCAGGCGGGCAAGCAGCGCGCCATCTCGAACCTCAAGAACTCCGCGGCGATGACCGTCAGCGGCAACACGCTGCGCATCACCAACCTCACGGGCCACAAGCTGATCTCGGGCTACGCCGAGGGTCGCCGCATGTGGCTCAACGTGAAGTGGTACGGCGCGAACGGTGCGCTCGTGCGCGAGGACGGCGAGTACGGCCCGCTCGCGGTGACCGTCAACGGCACGCCCTACACGGTCGAGACGATCCTCGACATCAGTGATCCGAACACGAAGGTGTACGAGGCCAACATGGGTGTGTCGCAGGCGTGGGCCGCGAAGATGCTCACCATGGGCTACAGCGCGAGCCTGCCGCTCAAGTACGACCGCGTGACCGGCGCTCCCGCGAGCACCCTCGGCGCTGCGGCCGCCGGCGCCCCGGGCAGCGCGGTGCCGTCGTTCCACTTCGTGCTGAACGACGCGACGATCCTCGACAACCGCATCCCGCCCTACAAGATGAGCCGCGATGAGGCCTTCGAGCGCAATGCTCAGCCCATCCCGGACACGCAGTTCGGCAACCCCGCTCCCGGCGGTTTCTACGACCACTGGGACGACGTCGCGCTCAACCCGCCGCGCGGCGCGGTGCGTGCCGAGATCCGTCTGATGTACCAGCCGACGAGCTGGGAGTACGTGCAGTTCCTCGTGCTCGCCAACAACGGCTCGATCACCGCTCACGCGGGCCGCGGCAACGACCTGTTCGAGGCGTGGCGCAACACGGGCATGGCCACTCCGGTGGTCATGACCGAGGCGCGCTGGGGCACCGACGCCCCGGTCACCTACTGCACCGCCAAGACCAACAGCCAGGGCTGCGTGCCCGAGATCGGCTACACGGGCGTGCCGAGCGCGAGCGCGGGCTCGGGCTTCTACGTCACGGCCTCGAAGGTGCTGAACAACCGCCAGGGCCTGCTGCGCGCGAGCCTCTCGGGGCCGTCGGCGACGCCGTTCCGCGGCGGCATCAACTGCGTGATGTCGCCGGCCGCGCGCCTCGCCAAGCAGGACTCGGGCGGCAACGCCCTGCCGGCGCTCGACTGCAGCGGTGGCTACGTGCTCGACTTCAACGCGTACATCTCCAGCGGCGCGAACCCGGCCATGGTGCAGGGCGCGACCGTCTGGGTGCAGTGGTGGTCGCGCGACACGGGCTTCGCGGCGCCGAACAACTACGGCTTCACGAACGGCCTGCGCTTCACCATCGGCCAGTAGTCGCGCACGCTCGCGACGGCACGCGCCCGCGCCGGGATCGCCCGGGGCGGGCGCGCTCGCATTCCGGGCGCCAGCACATGCTCCGCGCGCGCGGCCCGCTGGCTACGCTGGGCCCATGAAGCTCGCGAGTCTCGCCTGCCTGCTGCTCGGCGCCGCCTGCGCCACCGTCGCGTCGCCCCCCAAGGAGCCGAGCCCGCTCGAGCGCATCGCGGCGCTCGAAGATGCGCGGGCGGATGGGGACGGACAGCTCGTCGCTCTCGCGCGCAGTGCCGATGCCAAGGTTCGCGAGCGCGCGGTCACGGCGCTGGGACGCCTGCCGCTTCCCGAGCAGGGCGCGCAGGTGACGCGCACGCTGCTCGAGCTGCTGCGCGACGGCGAGGCGAATGTGCGAGCGAGCGCGGCCTTCGCGCTGGGCGTCCGGGGCGACGCGAGCGCGGCCGACACGCTCCTGTTCGTGGCACTCGACGAGCACGAGCGCGACGCGGATCCGCTGGTCCGGGCGCGCGCCCTCGAGTCCGTCGGCAAGCTCGACCGGCCCGAGCTGCGCGGGCGCGTCCTCGACGGCCTGCGCGACGGCGATGCGCGCGTGCGCATCGAGGCGGCCGCGGCGCTCGGCCGCTGGAGCACGAAGGAGCAAGGCTCGCTCGCGCTCGACGAACGACTCGCCGCGCATGTCGTCGGCGAGACTGCGCCCGAAGTCGTCACCGCCGCGCTCTTCTCGCTCGAGCGCCGCAAGACGAACGCGGCGGGCAACTTGTTCGTCCAGTACAGCACCTCGGCGCTTACGGAGCAGCGCATCGCCAGCGTGCGCGGGCTGCGCGCGCTCGTCGGCGCGCGCGACGTCGCGCTCTTCCTGCAGCGCGCGAGCCAGGACGTCGACGCGCGCGTGGCGTGCGAGGCCTTGATCGGTCTCGGACAGCTCGCGGACCGCACTTCGGTCCCGTACCTCGCCGTCGCGGTGCGTCACGGCTCGGCGAGCGTGCGGCGCACGGCCTGGGAGGCGATCGGCGCGGCCATCGGCAAGCGTGCGGAAGTCACAGAGGAACTGCGGCGAATCGCGGTCGATGTGCGGGCACCGCTCGCCGGCGAGAGCGCGAGCGAGAAGTCTCCCTGGGTGCGCGGGGCGATGCTGGAAACAGCCCTGCGCTCGCTCGCGAGCGCGGACGCGGCGGCGGTCGACGCCGCTCTGGCGCAGATCGGCACGAGTTACCGCACGCTGTCGCGGGAGGAGCGCATCGGCATCGTCCGTGGCTGCGCCGAGCTCGGCGTGCAGCGCGGCCTGCCCGTCGTGCTCGAGTGCATCAAGGACCCTGACGTCGCCGTCGGAGGCGTGGCCGTGGAGATGCTCGCGAAGTTCGAGCCCGAAGACGTGCGCCCGGCGCTCCACGCAGTCCTCGACTTCGCCGACAACGGCCTGCGGCTCGCGGCGGTGACGGCGCTGCTCGAGATGCCCGATCCCGTCGACCTCGCGCCGCTCGCGCGCTGCTTCCGCACGTCGGAGGGCGACGGCGCGAGCGAGATTCGCTTCAACGCGCTGCGCGCCGCGGCGAAAGCTGCGGGGCGAAATGCGGCTGCGTTGCTCGTCGAAGGCGCAGCAGATCGCAGCGCGTTCGTGCGGCGCGTCGCGCGCGAGGAGCTCGCCCGCGTCGCTCCCGCAGCGCTCGCGAATCTCGCGCCGAGCGCCGGACCCGCTCTCGATGCGCTCGGTTCGCCGTCGCCGCTGGACTCGAACCCTTGGGTCGACGTCGTGACCAGCAAGGGCACGCTGCGCTTCGAGCTCTTCCCCGCGGAAGCACCGCTGCATGTGCACAACTTTCTCGCGCAGGCCGCGGGAGAGCGCTACGACGGCACCCCGTGGCATCGCGTCGTGCCCGACTTCGTGATCCAGGGCGGCGACTATCGCGGCGATGGCAACGGCGGCGGCACCTGGCGCGGCGCCGCCGACTCGCTGCAACACGAGTTCGGACCCCGCAAGTACGTCCGCGGATCGCTGGGCATGCCGCGCAACGAGGATCCCGATTCGGGCGGCAGCCAGCTCTTCGTCACCCACCGCGCGACCCCGCACCTCGATGGCCGCTACACGATCTTCGGCGAGCTCCGCGAGGGCTTCGACGTGCTCGACGCGATCGAGGTCGGCGACCGGATCCTCGACGTCGTACGCGTGCGCTGACCACGGCTCGCAGGGGCGTCTGCCCCACCGGCTGGGGCTGGGCTTTGGCCGCGGCTGCCGCGCCGCGCGCGGGTACTCTGTGCGGCCTGGAGATCCGCCATGAAGCGCCCGACTCGCGCCGTTGTCCTTTCGCTGTTCCTGCTCCTCGCCTGCCGCGGCTCGGCCCCGCAGCCCTCGTCCCCCGCGCCCGCGCAGCCGACGCCCGCGCCCGCCGCGGAGACACCGGCACCGGCACCGGCGCCCGCACCGGCGCCCAAGCCGACCGCAAGCGTGCCCCAGCGACCGCGCGTGGCTTCCACGCCCGAGCTCACGCGTCGCATGCGCGCTCTCGCGGACCGCCAGCGCACGCTCGAGGCCATCCAGCTCGGAGCCCGCGAGCTCGTCGAGCGCTGCGCCGGCGAGGACTGGAAGGATGAGGCCATCGTGGCCGACTCGGTGGTCGCCGCGCTCGTCCTCGAGCAGCTGCTCGAGGACTCCAACGCGTGGCGCGAGACCTCGGCGGTGCTCCAGCGCGCCCTCCCGATCCCGTCTCAGGTGCCCCACGAGCTGCGCTCGCAGTTCGAGCTCCTCCTCGCCCGCAGCTCGGTGCGCATCGGCCGCATCGGGCCTGCGCGCGAGTGGATCGACCAGCACGGCACGATCCGCGACTGGCAGGTCATCGGGCCCTTCGCGAACGAACGCGGCAGCGGGTTCGA
>CAITGX010000020.1 GCA_903892045.1 uncultured Planctomycetota bacterium
CGCTCCTCGCGCGCCTTCAGGCTGCCTTGAGCAGCGAGTGCAGGCGCAGCAGCGCCGCGCGGTCGGGCTCGAGCTCGAGCACCGGGTAGGCGTCGGTGAAGCTCGACCAGCGGGCGGCGGCCCAGCGCGGGGAGAGCCGCAGGTCGAGGCGCTCGGGCGGGGTGCGGAACCCGTAGGTCCACTCGATCACTTCCTCGTCGCCGAGCACCCAGCGCCCGGGCAGGTGCAGGTCGACCACGTCGGCGGGGCGCGAGATGCCGATGTCGTCGAGCACCTCGCGGCGGATGGCGGTCTCGAGCTTCTCCCCGAAGCCGATCGGACCCTGGATCGGGCCCCAGCAGCTCTCCGAGGTCGCCCCGCGCAGCAGCAGGTCGTCCGGCTGCGTCCCGCGGAAGCGGTAGACGAAGACCTTGATGCGGTGCACCAGCTCGGTCATGGTCGGGGGTCGACGGGTTGGAGCCGAGGTCGGTCGGGGAGCGAACGCGCCGCGGGGCGCGGGCCCCGGGTGACAAGGTGATCGACCGCGGGCGGTCGCGACTGAAATGCAAGTTCCTGAAGGATCGGGCGGCCCGCCGGGGCTGCCTCCGCGGCCGGTGGGCGCGGTGGAAAGTCCTGCGCGGGTCGCGCAGCGGCTGGAGAGCCTCGTGGACTGGGAGCGCCGCAAGCGCGCGGCGATGCGCGTCTCGACGGACCCGGCGCGGGCGCTCCTCGCGCGGCTCGGCCAGCCCCAGGCGGGGCTGCGCGTGGTGCACGTCACCGGCAGCAAGGGCAAGGGCAGCACGTCGGCGCTCGTGGCCGCGGGCCTCGCCCGCGCCGGCCTGCGCGTCGGGCGCTACGCCTCGCCGCACGTCGAGCGCCTGAACGAGCGCGTCGTGATCGACGGAGCCGAGGTCTCCGACGAGCTGCTCTACGCGGCGCTCGGCCACGCCCTCGATGCGCGCGAGGCTCTGGTCGCCGAGCGGCCCGACGTCGATCCCACGTGGTTCGACGTGATGACCGCGGCCGCGATGCTGTGCTTTCGCTGGGAAAACCTCGCCTGGATCGTGGCCGAGGTCGGTCTCGGCGGGCGCCTCGACTCGACCAACGTGCTCGATGGGGAGGTGTGCGTGATCACCAACATCGAGCTCGAGCACGTGGCGGTGCTCGGCGACACGCACGCCGCAATCGCCACGGAGAAGGCCGGGATCCTCAAGCTCGGCTCGACGCTCGTCACGGGCGTGCCCAGCGGGAGCGAGGCGGATCGCGCGATCGCGGCACGGGCTGCCGAGCTGGGTGTGCCGGTCCGGCGCCCGCTCGAGGCCTCCGGAGCCAGCGAGCCCGACACGGTCGCAGGGCGCAACCTGTGCGTTGCGCGGGCGGTGCTCGACGAGCTCGGGGCGCGCGGGGTGATGGCTCGCGGTGGAGTGCCGCTCAGCGGCGAGGTGCTCGACTCGGCCACGGCGACGGGGGCAGCCCTGCCGGGGCGTCAGGAGCGCTTCAGGGTGGTAGGGGTGCCGACGGTGCTCGACGGGGCCCACACCCCCGCCAGCGTGGCCGCGGCCCTGTCCGACCTCCGGCGGGACGCGTCCCTCGGCGCGCGGCCGGTGGTCGTGCTCGGTCTCGCCCGTGACAAGGACCTCGAAGGGATCCTCAAGCACCTCGCTCCCGCGGTCGAAAGACTGGTCAGCACGTCCGTGGGAACCGACCTGCACCGCACCGCCGCGGAGATCGCGGTGGCGGCGGCGGCAGCCGGTGTGGTGGTCGAGTCGGCCACCCCTCCGCGGGCGGCGCTCGAGCTGGCCTTGGGCTACGCCCGCGAACGCGGCGCGTGGGTCCTCGTCATCGGCTCGCTCTACCTCGCAGGAGCCCTTCGACCCGACCTCAGGCAGGCCCGATCGTGACCACAACGACCATCGTCTCGGACCTCTTCCTCACGGACTCGTTCCTCATCAAGGGCGAGGTCGAGCGGAAGCATGCCCGCCTCTCGCAGGTCCTCGACGAGCACCGCAAGTTCTTCATCAAGGTGCGCAACGCCACGCTCGTGGACCTCAACACGTGCGACCGCATCCAGACCCCGCTCCTGCACGTCAACACCGACGAGATCCTCGTCGCCCACGAGTTCCTCGATCAGGCCGGCGACGCCCAGCTCGCCGCGCTCCACCGCGATCACAAGCTCGTCAAGGTGCGCGTGTTCTTCACCGGGCACCTCAACGTCGAGGTCGGTGGCGAGTGCCGCCCCGGCGCCTACGAGGCCGACGATCGCATGACGCGGCGCTTCTTCGTGATGCGCAACCCGCAGGTGCGCGGGTTCAACGCCAAGGAAGACTCGGACCTCAAGCTGCTCTTCAAGCTGCCCTACGTGATCGTCAACAAGGCTCGGCTCTCGTACGTCTACGACTTCAACGAGTAGCGCGCGTCCCGTCTCGCGCGGCACAATCCCGGCGCGATGTCGTCGCCCGCCAGCTCTCGCGCCCTGCACTGGATCGTGGTGCTCGCCTCCGCCGCGTGCCTTGTGGGCCTCGTGGCGATGCGGCTCGTCCTCACCCCAGATCCGGACGGCATCGGCACGCACGAGCAGCTCGGGCTCCTGCCCTGCTCCGCGCCGCGCTGGTTCGGGATCCCATGCCCTGGCTGCGGAGTCACCACTTCGGTGACGTGGTTCGTGCAGGGAGCGCCGCTGCGCTCGCTCGCCGTGCAGCCACTGGGTTTCTCGCTCGCGCTCGCGGGCTCGCTGGCGCTGCCACTCGCGCTCCTCGCGACCGCACGCGGCGTCGATCTCGGCGAGCAGATGGCCCGCGTGCCTTGGCGCCGGCTCGCGCTGCCCGCGCTCGCGTTCATCGCGCTGTGCTGGGTCTACAAGATCGTCGCGATGGCCTGAGTCACTCGCCGTCGTCGTCGGGAGGCGGCTCGCCTTCCTCGTCGCCGGTGGGGCGCACGGCGCGCAGCTCGTCGAGCAGGTCGATGTAGCTCGCGAAGCGTGAGGACGCGATGTCGCCGCGCTCGACGGCATCGAACACAGCGCAGCCCGGCTCGTGGTCGTGCGAGCAGTCCGGGAAGCGACAGGCGCCCTGATGGCGCGCGAACTCCGGGAACATCCCGCGCAGCGCGGCAGCGTCGGCCTTGTGCAGGCGGAAGGTGCGGATGCCCGGCGTGTCGGCGACATAGCCGCCGAAGTCGAGGCGATGCAGCTGGGAGAACGAGGTGGTGTGCTTGCCGCCGTCCCAGAACTTGCTGATCTTGCCGACCTTGAGCTTGAGACCCGGCTGCAGCGCGTTGAGCAGGCTCGACTTGCCGACCCCCGACGCGCCGTAGAGCGCGGTGACCCTGTCGCGCAGCCGCTCGCGCAGCTCCTCGACGCCGGCGCCCGTGGTCACGCTCGTGCGCACGACGTCGACGCCGATGTCCTCGTACGTGCGCGCGATCGCTTCCGTGTCGTCCTTGCGGTCGAGGTCGATCTTGTTCAGCACCAGCAGCGCGGGCACGTCGTACCAGAACGCGGCGCCGAGGATGCGGTCGGTGCGATTCGAGGAGAACTTGGGCTTCTCGACCGAGGCGACGATGCACAGCTGGTCGACGTTGGCGATCAGCACCTGCTCGCGCGGGTCGTGGCTCGAGGCCGTACGGCCGAGGCGGTTGCGGCGCGGGAGCACCTCGTCGAGGCTCGCCGGCACGCTGGCCGTGTCGACGCGCACGAGATCGCCGACGGCGACCGGGTTCTTCTGCTCGGTCCGCTCCTCGAACAGCTTCCCGCGCGGCACGCAGGTCACGACGCGACCGTCGATCTCGACGTGGCACACCTTGGCGTCGGTGCGCACCACCCGTCCGGTCACTTGCGTCGCTTCACTCATGCAGGGCCGCTCATGCTAGAACATCCGCCGCCCATGACGCGCAGGGAAGTGCTCCGATCGACTTCGAATCCCGCCGTGGCACTCGTGCGCAGCGCGCTGGCCGGTCGCGAGAAGGGC
>CAITGX010000021.1 GCA_903892045.1 uncultured Planctomycetota bacterium
GGGAACGGCACGCTGAAGCCGAGCATGCCCCCGACGAGTCGCTCGTCGGGTCGGACCATGATGCGCGGCCCGATGCCGAGCATGGGCCAGCGCTCGCGCGCCATGCGCACGAGCTCGGCTTCGGCGACGGCGAGCTCGAGTCGCGCGGAGCGCAGCGCGGGCAGTGTCTTGAGCAACTCGGTGTCCTGCGGATCCCTGAGCTCGGCGTCCTCGGGATGGAAGCGGTCGATCACGCCGCTCTGCATCGCATCGAGCGCCGGGTGCGCGGGGTCGAGCCCGCACAGCGCCGCGAGGCTGGCGCGCGCGCGGTTCGCCTCGATGCGCGCGAGCGACTGGTGGTGCTCGAGCATGTGCAACGCGGAGAGCGCGCCTTCCGTCATGCCGCGGCCGATCCAGCCACGCGCCGCGAGCAGCTCGATGCGCGGCAGGACTTCCGCGCACTCGCCGTAGAGTGCCGCGAGCGCGGTCTCGAGCGACTTGGCGGCCGCGAGTTCGACGCGCGCGCGATCGACTTCGAAGCGCAGTGACCAGGCGCGAGCCTCGAGGTTCGCGAGCGCTGCGCGCACCTGCGCGTCCGCGAGCTCGCGGGCCGCAGCCGAAGGACCGACGCCGAGCAGGCCCAGCACGTCGACCATGGCCTGGAACTCGACTTCCGCCGAAGGATCCGAGAGGTCGAGCAGCATTCCCTGTCCTTGGATCGGCAGCGGCTGGCCCGCGGAGCCGCGCTCGGCGCGCGCCGCGCGCACCTCGCGCCGCATGGCCCGCAACTCCGGGTTCCACGCGTACGCAGCCGCGTGCCAGAACTCGTCCATGTCCGCGCGCAGCTCGGCCGGCGCCTGCGGAACCGGGAGCGCAAGCGGCCCGAGATCCGCGAGCTCGAGTGCGCGCGCAACGTCCTCAACGCTGGCGTCCTTGCGCACGCGCGCGGTCGCCGAGAGCTCGGCATCGGAGTACTCGCGGGCAGTCGTGCTCGTGCACGCAACCGCGATTGGAAGGCAGGCGAAGGTCAGGAATGAGAGGCGAACGACAGACATGGAAGCTCCACGACAGGGCGGAACGGAAGGGCGCGCTCCTGCGACGGAGCACCGCCAGCCGACGACACGGTCGGAGCTTCTAGATGCGCAGCGGCAAGTGCCCGCGCAGGCCGGGCGGCGCGTGAGAGCGCGCGATGGTCACGCCCGTCGGTCGGGCTTCCCGCTCGTGCGCGCGCGCGACGAGCACGAGCACGCGCGACGGCGGCGCGAGCGGCACGCTCGGCGCGCCGAAGCACGCGAGCGCGTCCACCCCGGCGTCGACGATGTGGCACTCGCCGCACTCGTGACGGCCCGTCATCGGGTCCTCGTCGCAGCAGCCTTGCTCGACGGGAGCTTCTTCGTCACAGCAGCTGCGCTCTTCGCTCGCTGCCGCGCTCATCTGCTCGCAGAAGCACACGCGCCACTGCCAGCCGCTCGGAGCGAGCAGCGCGGGCAGGAGCAGCGCGAGCCACAGGGCCCGGGCGAGCTGGGGGAGAGGCGACATAGGGGCGGAGCGAACGCTCCAGAGACCAAGCATCTACGCCCCATCCGCAGTTCCGCTAGTGCGCGGGTCTGATTTCTCGCGCATCGGCCCGCACAGGCCCGCGCGAGGGGCTGGCAGCCCGTGGAAACAGCACTCCACCGCGGCGTCGTGCTCTTCGCGGTGGCGTCATCGCACTCGTTGAACCGTGCCGAGCGGCCAAGGAGGCCGCTTCGTCCGTAGCTCTGTCGTGTTCGTGGCCCCTACGGGGCGTGCTCAGCCTCGCTGCGGGACTCTCGCGGCAGGCTGCTAGCGCCCGCCGCCCGAACCGCCCGTGCCACCACCGCCGGTCCCGCCCGTTCCGCCGCCGCCTGTACCGCCCGTACCGCCGCCACCGGGACCACCACCGCCACCCATCCCGCCGCCGAAGCCCGGGATCTGCATCTGCCCATTGCCGAAGAACTTCTCGCGCTCGAGCCCGTCGTCGCAGATCGAGCGCAGCGGCGCGCGCAGCACCGACAGGTTCTCGCCCTTGATCACCTTGAGCGCCGCCTCGGCCGCGGTCTTGAAGCCCGCGTCCTCGTCCTTCGCGAGCGCCTTCTCGACCACCTCGACCCAGCCCTCGTTGCGCGAGAGGCCCATCGCCACCACGGCCGCGCGCCGGTCATCGGGCTGCGCGCTCGCGAGCAGCTCGCCGAGCACCTTGTTCACGTCGGCGCCCGGCGTGAGCCAGCCCAAGCCCACGATCGCGTTGAGCCGCACGAGCGGATCCTTCTCGCTCGCCACGAACTTGAGCAGCGCCTTGCGCGCCTTGTCGTCATTCGCGCCCGCGCTGCCGAGCGCGCGCATCAGGTCCTTCTTGCACGCGAGGTTCTTTTCCTTGCCGATCGCGGCCGTGATCGCGCGCACCGACTCGGGCACCGCGAGCTGCTCGAGCGCCACGATCGCCTCGTTGCGCAGCTTCTCGTCGTCGTTGTCGAGGTACTCGCTGACGAGCTTCCAGTACACCGAGGGCGAGAGCACGCCGATCGCGTGCATCAGGATGTCGCGCGGATCCGGCGCATCCTCGCCGCCGCCCGCGCCTGCCGGGCCGCCGGGCATGCCGCGGAACCAGCCGCGCCGGCCCATCAGCTCGTTCTTCAGTTCGGATCCGATGTACTCGATCGCCTCGGGCTCCGGCGACATCAGCACGCGCTGGATCTTCTCGATGCGACCCTCGCCCCACAGCGAGGCCTTGAGCTCCTTGATCAGCACCAGCACCTGCTCGCGCGTCGGCGGCGCGAGGTTCGCGCCCGGCACGCCCGCGGGGTCGAACACGCCGCCGGTGACGAGGCGCCGCGGCGGCCGACCGCTGGCGGGCACGGCCTTCGCCGCGACCGGGTCGATGGCCTTGATCGCGTTCGAGAAGCACCACTGCAGCTCCTCCGCGCTGATCTCGTAGGGCACCGAGAGGATCACCGCGCCGTCGGGGCCGAGGAACACGTGCTGGGGCGCGACCACGTAGCCATTCGCGTCCGCCTTGAGCACGTTGGCGCGTACGGCGCCGTCGCAGCGCTTGTGGTCGATGCACTCGATCCCCGGAAAGCGCGTGCAGGGCCGCTTCTCGGGCGCATGGTCGAAGCGCGAGGCGATCACGTTGACGGTGAGCCCGGCGGCCGCGGTGATGCGCTTGTCGGCGTAGACCTTCTCCGCGAGCCGGTCGTTGGCCGCCTCGCCGTCCATGTTGACGGCCACGAAGAGCACCTTCTTCTCGGCCGCGGCGCGGGCCTTGGCCTCCTCGAAGTCCTTGCTCCACGAGATCGGCTCGCCCGCGAGGGCGGGCAGGGCGCTGGCGAGGACGAGGGCGAGCGTGGCGAGGACGCGCATGGCGGCTGGGTCTCCGAAGGGGGCCCCGAGTATGCGAAACGCATGCCGCGGGCTCTTCCTCTACGCACAACCCCGCGTCTTGGACGCAGTTCCGGCCTCGGGCTGCCCCCGGAGCCCGTTCCTAGCGCACCAGCACGACCTTGGTGCCCTCGAGCGCGAGCTCGAACACCCGGTCGATGTCGGGCTGGAGCATGCGCACGCAGCCGCTCGACGAGCCCTTGCTGAGCCAGTCGATGCTCGGGGCGCCGGTGTAGCCGTGCAGGCCGATGCCCGTGACCCCGCCGAGGCCCTCGGGGTCGAGCTTGATCCAGTAGCCGCCGAGCACGTTGCCGGGGTCGCCATGAGGGAAGACCTGCTTGGTCTTGGGCTCGGTCCAGGCCGGGTTGCGCACGCGGTCGATGATCTTGGTCGTGCCCGACGGGGTGGGGGACTCGGGCGCACCGACCCCGACCGCCACGTACATGTTGAGCACGAACTGCCCCTCGGGCGTCTGGTGCCATGCGGCGAGGCGGTAGCGGTTGATGTCGACGATCAGCTGCAGCGAGCCATTGGAAAGCTCGAGCAGGTTGAGCTTCGCGCCCGCGTTGATGCGGCGCTCGTCGTACTGGGCGTTCAGGTACTTGAGCATCCCGGCGCCGATGCGCGCGCGCTTGGCGATTGCGCCGGGCAGCTCGCCCGACTTGACCTCGTGCTTCACCACGCCGAGCCGCTCGATGCCCGGGATCGAGCTGGGCGCGAAGAACACCTGCCGCAGGTAGGGCTCGAGGCTGTCGGCGAGCTGCTGGCCCGCGGCGCCGTCGACCTTGGGGATCGTGGCGCTGACGTCGAGGATCAGCGGGACGATCTGGCCCGGCTCCTGCGCGGCGGTGCGGAAGCGCTGGCCGAAGTCCGGCGCGGCGGGCTGCTGGGAGAGCGAGAGGGCGGCGAAAGCGAGGGCGACGACGGCGGTGCGCGACATGGTGCGCGAGAGATTGCCAAGTCGCGCGCGCGACTGCGAGAGCCTCGCGTCAGGCCGGCGAGTAGGTGCGGCGCGCGCCGAGGCCGTGGCCGACGAGGTGCCCCGAGCGCTCGAGCTCGATGAACGCGCGCCGGGCGCGCTGGCGCCCGATGTTCTGCGCCCTGCAGAAGCCGTCGACGGTCGCCGGGCTGTCGGCGGCGGCGCCGCCGCGCGAGACGAGGCCGACCCAGTCGAGCACGCGGCGCTCGAGCGGCTCGAGCGGCCGCCGGCTCGCGTTGCCGATCGCGCGCTCCGTCGCGCCGCTGGCCATGCGATTCGACGAGCCCGCGCGCACCACGGTCTCGAGCTCGCCATCGCCGTGGCGCACCGCGTGCGGCCGCCGCGCCGACAGCGGCACCCAGCAGGCCACGATCGGCTTCTCCTCGAGCGTCACCAGCGCGAGCTCGACCTCGACCGGCGGCTCGACCGCATGCCCCGCGATCTCACGCAGCCGCTCGAGCGTCGCCCGCGGCTTGGGCGCCCCGAGCACCTCCCCCCGATCGCCCACCCCGACGAGCAGCATGCCCCCGCGCGTGTTCGCGAACGCCACCAGCGTGCGCGCCGTCTTCTCATCCCGCGGCAACCCGCGCTTGAACTCCACCTGCCGCCCCTCGCCCGCGGCAATCAACTCCCGCACCCCCGCCGCATCGATCCCCATGCTTCCAGCTTGCCCGTTCCCGGCCGAGCGTGCGAGGGCCCATCGTCTCCCTGAGCTCCCACGAGGCGGCGTTCGCGCGATGGCGGTTGCGACGCTCCC
>CAITGX010000022.1 GCA_903892045.1 uncultured Planctomycetota bacterium
ACCGTCCAGTACTCGCCGCTGCCCTTGCCGTCGGCGCCCTTCTTCTCGAGCTTCTTCCACTCGCGCGTGCGCGGGTTCTGCACCTGGTGCGGAACGCGCGGGTTCGAGCGCAGCTCCTGCACGAACTTGTCGGTGACGGTGACCGAGATGTTGTAGTTCTGGAGCTTGCTGAGGTCGTCCTTGAACTGGATGAACGTGATCACGTCGGGGTGATCGACGCGCAGGATGCCCATGTTCGCGCCGCGGCGGAACGCGCCCTGCTGGATCGCGTCGGTGGCCTTCGAGAAGACCTGGATGAACGACAGCGGGCCCTCGGTGGTGCCGCCGGAGCTCGCGACGACGTCGCCCTGCGGACGCAGGCGCGAGAACGAGAAGCCCGTGCCGCCGCCGGCCTTCTGGATCAGCGCCGTGGCCTTGACCGAGTCGAAGATGCCTTCGATCGAGTCCTCGACCGGCAGCACGAAGCAGGCCGAGAGCATGCCCATCTCGCGGCCCGCGTTCATCAGCGTCGGGCTGTTGGGCATGAACTGGCGACGCGCCATCAGGTCGTAGAACTCGCGCGCGATGGCGAGCGCCTTCTCGGGGCTGCCGCCGGGGAACGCGAGCTCGGGCTTGGCCACGCAGGTCGCGACACGCCAGTACAGCTGGCGCGGCGTCTCGTTCACCTTGCCGGTCGTGAGGTCCTTCTTGAGGTAGCGCTGCGCGAGGACCTTCTTCGCGTTCTCCGAGAGCTCGGGATCGTGGAGGTCGCGCGGCGGATCGAGCTGCTCGAGCGCGCGCAGGGCCTCTTCGCGGGTCGGGGGAGTCGGGGAGGTCTTCTTGGAGGCGGAGGACACGGGATTCACGGCGGCGACCTGAAGGAGAGTGCGAGTGGAGCGACCTCCGCCCCGCACGGCGGGCCGCGCGTGCGACCCCCTGAATGCCGGCTGGGGCGGAAGGGCCCAAAGCTAGCGACGAGCGCGACGGAGAACGGTCCGAAATCGTGCGAAGTGTTCGCGAGCGCTTGGCTCGCAAGCACTTACCCGCGCGGGCCCTTTTGCGACTTCCCTAGCGCTCGAGCCGACGGCGCAGCTTGCCCGCGAGGCGCTGGCGAATCTCGACCCATTCGGGGCAGCCAAGCAGCTGGGCGGCAACGATGTAAGTCGTGATGCCAGAGGCAATTGCGGCAAAGAGCCCCAGCGCCGATCCGCGCTCGACCCCGCTCGCCGCGTAGACGCCGAAGGCTGCCAACCCGCAGGCCGCGGTAGCCGCGACCATGCGCACGACACGGGAGCCGAAGCCTGGCAGGCCCGGCACCTCGCCGCCCTGCTGCTCGCGCAGGCGACGGTTGAGACCCGGGATGAGCACCGCGACGTTGAGCCAGCTCACGAGGGCTGTGGCGAGAGCCAGACCGCCGGTGTCCATGCCCAGCCCCACCACGAAGGCGAAGTTGAGCAGCACGTTCAGCACCAGCATCGCGACCGAGACCTTCACCGGCGTGCGGTAGTCCCCGAGCGCGAAGTAGGCGCGCGAGATGAGCGACAACGCGCCGCCGGGGATGAGCGCGATGCACAGCATCGCGATCGCGTCGGCGGTGCGCTCGACACCGCGCTCGCTGAACGCGCCATGCTCGAGCAGCACCGAGGTGACCGGCGTGGCCAGCACGAACAAGCCCACGCTCGCCGGCAGCGCGATGAAGGCGATGCCCAGATGCGTCTGCTCGTGCATGCGCCGCAGGTCACCAAACGAGCGCGTCTGCGCCAGCGCCTGCATCGCCGGGAACACGGCGCTCGTCGCGGCCGTCGCGACCAGCGCCAGCGGCAGCTGCTGGATGCGGTTGGCGTAGTAGTACGTCGACGCGCCACCGACCTCGAGCAGGTTGTTGGCCATGAAGCTGTCGACGAGCACGTTGATCTGGTACACGGCCGCGCCGAGCGCGAGCGGCAGGCTGGTCTTGAGCACGAGCACGGCCTTCGCGCGCATCTCCGGCGAAGGCGTCGCGCGCTCGAGCAGCTTCGCGGCGCGCAGCTCCGGCACGAGCAGCACGAGCTGCGCCACGCCGCTCGCGAGCAGGCCCCACGAGAACCAGCGCGCCATGTCGAGGTGACGCTCGCGCCCCGCCTCGCCGTCCGCCGGCCCGATGCCTTCCCAGCCGAAGCGCCAGCCAATCAGCACCAGCGTGAGAATCGCGATCACGTTCATCACGCCGGGGCCCGCGCTCGTGCCGGTGAAGCGCTCGCGCACCGACAGCGCGCCTCCGGCGAGCGCCGCGAGACAGATCGCGATCACGTAGGGCGTGACCTGCACGGTGAGCTCGCGCATCGCCGCCGCGTCGTCGCCGAGCCAGCGCCAGCCGGTCACGGGCATCACGTCGGGCATCAGCGCGACGGCGCCCATCACGACCACCGTGAGCGCGAACAGGATCCACGCGGCGAGGCGCAGCGTCTCCCACATCAGCGCGCGCCCGGCGTCGTTGCCGCGCTCGTGGTCTTCCTGGGTCATCGCGCGCACGAGCGAGGCCGAGACCGCGCCTTCGCCGAGCAGGCGCCGGAACAGGTTCGGCACGCGCCAAGCCGTGACGAACGCGTCGTAGACCGCCGATGTGTCGCCAAACAGCGCCGCCGTCAGCGCCTCGCGCCCGTAGCCGAGCACGCGAGACACCGCGGTGAAGAACGAAATCAGCACCGTCCGCGCCACCAGCCGCTTGTGGCGGCCGCCGACGTCGGACTGCGGCGTCGCCGCAACCTCGCTTTGGATCATGGAATCGCTACCGCGCCCCTCGCGCGACTCGAACCCGAATGGCGCCGCAAGTCAGGCGAGCAGCTCCCCCGCGAGCTTCTGCACCAGCTTGCCGTCGATCACGCCCTTGTGCTTCGCCATGGCCGCCTTCATCAGCGTGCCGACATCCTTCTTCGAGGAGATGCCGAGCTCGGCGATCAGCGCCACGATCGCGGCGCGCGTCTGCGCCTCGTCGAGCTGCTGGGGCAGGTAGCGCCGCACGACCGCGAGCTCCGCCTGCTCCTTCGCGACGAGGTCCATGCGCCCGGCCGCCGTGAACTGCGCGATCGATTCCGCGCGCGTCTTCGCCGACGCCTGCAGGATCGTCATCACGAGCTCGTCGGTGACCGTCTTGCCAGCCTCGAGCTCCTGCTTCTTCACGGCTGCGACGAGCATGCGCAGCGTGTCGCGCGCGACCTCGTCGCGAGCCAGCATCGCCTGCTTCACGTCCGCCTGCAGTTGTTCATAGAGCGCCATCGTGCTTGTCCTCCGGATGAGCGCGCGATGCTAGCGACCCGGCGACCCGCGACCCAAGCCCCGGCCGACGACGATTTTCTCGCGGGCGCTTCGACGTGCTCGAAAAACAAAACACGCCGTTTCAAGGGGTAATCTCAAAGTTTTCGGACGCGAACGACCAGCGCGTGCGACGCGCCGGGCGCGAGCTCGACCGCGTGCTCGCCCGTGTTCGCGCTCTCGACGCACGCGAAGCGCGGCCACTCGTCGCCGAGGTCCGCCATGCGCGCCGCCGCCTCCGACCACGGGTTCCACACCACGGTAGTGCGCGAGCCCTGCTTCTCGATGGCGAGACGGCGGCCGAGCACGGGATCGACGAGCTCGCAGGCGGCGGCCGTGTCGAGGTACACGCGGTCGACGGGCCCCGTGAAGCGCAGCGGTGCTCCAGCAGCCGGCTGCTCGGCGAAGGCTTGGAGCTTGTCGACGTAGCGCACCTTCTCGAGGCCGCGCAGCTCGACCTGCCGCACGTCGCCGACGGCGAGGTACGTGTGCAAGGCCTCCTCGTAGCGCAGCGGAGCGTCGCCGGTGTTCTCGACCTCGAAGCGCACGCGCAGGTCCGCGCCGAAGTGGGCCTCGAGCCGCGCGCGGAAGCGATGCGGCCAGAGCGCGAGCGTCTCAGCGTCCTCGACGAGCTCAAGCAGCAGGCGCAGGTCGCCGTCGCGCTCCTCGCGCTCGAGCAGACGCCATGGCTTTCGGCGCGCGAAGCCGTGGGCGCCGCGTCCGCGCCGCTCGGGGTCGTCGCCGAACCACGGGAAGATCACCGGAATCCCGCCCCGGATTGCCTGCCCGGGCTCGAAGCGCGCGCGGGAGGAGAGGAACAAGAGGTCCGAGGCGCGCGTGACGTGCGCGCCCTGCAGGCAGGTGTCCCCGGCCGCGCCCCGCACCCACTCGAGTCCGCTCGTCATGGCTTCGCTCCAGCACCGCGGGCCTCCCGGTCGTCCCGGAAGGCCCGCGCAGGGTTCACTCGGCGGCCTCGTCGGGCTCGGGTCCGTCCGCCTCAGGCCCGTCCGGCAGCGGCTCCTCGGGCTCGTCGGCACCGGCCTCACCCGCGGTCGGAGGTGCCACGCGGCGCTGCTGGGTGGCTTGGTACTGCGTGAGGTCCTCGGCACTGACGAGCTCGATGCCGACGAGCTTGTCGCCCTCCTTCAGGTTCACGAGGCGCACGCCCTGGGTGTTGCGACCCATCGGGCGCATCTCGTTCACGGCCGAGCGCACGATCATCCCCGACTGGGTGATGAACATGACCTCGTCGTCCTCGCGGCACATGACCGTGCCGATCACCTGACCGTTGCGGCCCTCGGTGCGGATGTTGATCACGCCCTGGCCGCCGCGGCCCTTGATCGGGTACTCCTCGAGCGCGGTGCGCTTGCCGAAGCCGTTCTCGCAGGCCGAGAGCACGAAGGTGTCGGGCACGGCGACCTTCATGTCGACGACCTTGTCCTCGCCGAGCAGGCGGATGCCGCGCACGCCGTAGCTCGTGCGGCCCATCGAGCGCACGTCCTCGTCGGCGAAGCGGATCGCCTGACCGTCGGACGAGGAGATCACGACCGTGTCGCCGGGCTTGCACAGGCCAACCGCCACGACCTCGTCGCCTTCCTCGAGCAGGATGGCGCGGATGCCGCCCTTCTTCGGGCGCGAGTAGGCCTCGAGCGAGGTCTTCTTGACCGTACCGCGCTGGGTGGCGAAGAAGATCGAGCGCTCCTTGTCGAACTCGACGACGCGCAGCACGTTCGTGATGCGCTCGCCCGGCTGCAGCTCGATCAGGTTCGACATCGCACGGCCGGCGCTGGTGCGGTTGGCCTCCGGCAGGTTGTAGACCTTGAGCCAGTAGACCTGCCCGCGGTTGGAGAAGCACAGCACGTGGTCGTGGGTGCCGGCGACGAAGAGCGACTGCACGACGTCGCCCTCCTTGGTCTCCGAGCCGATGATCCCACGGCCGCCGCGGCCCTGCGTGCGGTACACGTCGAGCGGCGTGCGCTTGACGTAGCCGTCGCGCGAGAACGTGACCACCATCATTTCCTCGGTGATCAGCTCCTCGATGTCGAAGGAGCCGTCGATCTCCTCGCGGCTGATCTCGGTGCGGCGCTCGTCGCCGTACTTCTGCTCGAGGTCGTCGAGGTCGGACTTGATGATCGCGACCACGCGCTCGTCGCGCGCGAGGATGTCCTTCAGGTCGGCGATCTCCGCCACCAGCGCGTTGAACTCTTCCTCGAGCTTCTCGCGCTCGAGGCCGGTGAGACGCGCGAGGCGCATGTCGACGATCGCCTGCGACTGGCGCGTCGAGAGCGCGAAGCGCTCCTGCAGGCCGGTCTTGGCGGCATCCGGCGTGGGGCTGGCGCGGATGATGCGGATGACCTCGTCGATGTTGTCGACCGCGATGCGCAGGCCGTCGACGATGTGCTTGCGCTCTTCCGCCTTCGCCAGCAGGAACTGGGTGCGGCGGCGGATGACTTCCTTGCGGTGGGCGATGTAGCTGTCGAGCAGGCCGCGCAGGTTGAGCGTGCGCGGCTGCCCGCGGTCGATCACGAGGTTGATGATCGACTGCGTCGACTGCAGCGGCGTGTACTGGAACAGCTGGTTGACGATGACCTGCGGGTCCTCGCCCTTCTTGAGGTCGATCGAGAGCCGGATGCCGGTGCGGTCCGAGAAGTCCTGCACGTTCGAGATGCCGGTGATCCGGTCGTCGTTCACGACCTCGACGATCTTCTCGATGATCGCTTCCTTGCGGACCTGGAAGGGAATCTCGGTGAAGACGATCGACGAGCGGTTCTTGTTCTCGACGACGTGGTACTTGCCGCGCACGCGGCAGATGCCGCGGCCCGTGGCGTAGGCCTGCAGGATCCCGCGCCGGCCCATGATGATGCCGCCGGTCGGGAAGTCGGGACCGGTGACGAGCTCGCACAGCTCGCCGATCGTGACGTCCGGGCGCTCGAGCACCGCGCGCAGGCCCGCGACGACCTCGCGCAGGTTGTGCGGCAGGAGGCTCGTCGCCATGCCGACCGCGATGCCGTCCGAGCCGTTGCACAGCAGGTTCGGGAAGCGCCCGGGGAGCACCACGGGCTCGGTGCGCGTCTCGTCGTAGTTGGGCTGGCGGTCGACCGTCTCCTTGTCGAGGTCCGCCATCAGCTCGGTCGTGACCCCGGTCATGCGCGCTTCCGTGTAACGCATGGCCGCCGCGCCATCGCCGTCGATGTTGCCGAAGTTGCCTTGGCCATCGATCAGCGGGTAGCGCGTGCTGAAGGGCTGGGCGAGGCGCACCAGCGTGGGGTAGATGACCGACTCGCCGTGCGGGTGGTAGTTGCCCGACGTGTCGCCCGCGATCTTGGCGCACTTGCGGTACTTGGCGCGCGGCCCGAGGTTCAGGTCGTCCATGGCGACGAGGATGCGTCGCTGGCTGGGCTTGAGGCCGTCGCGGACGTCCGGGAGGGCGCGGGCATGGATGACGGAGAGCGCGTACGTCAGGTACGACTCGCGCATCTCGCGCTCGATGTGGCGCTCCTCGATGCGGCCGTCGGACGAGGAGGGAGGCAGGGGTTCGGTCGTCGTCATTACGAGGCGCGATTCGCTCGGCGTGGAGGCGAGAAAAGCCCCCGGAAACGGGTCGGATCCGGGAGCCCTTCGGGGCCGGGGATTATCCGCGGAAACAGGCCTCCGATCCAGAACGGAAGCGGCCCTTCCGGGGCTGTTTCCAGGGCCCTTTCGGAGCCTCGCAAGGCCCCGGGGCCGGGGGCTCCGGCGGGGTCCCTCCGGAGGGTCGCGAACGACCCCTGCGGGCCGCGCGAGCGTGGCGGCGAGGGGCGGGCTGCGGCACACTCAGCCCATGGCCACCCCGACCGAGATCTCCCCCATCGGCAAGGCGCTCGGACGCCTGCCCACGGGCCTCTACATCGTCACCACCCTGCAGGACGGCGCCCCGCTCGGCTTCGTCGGTTCCTTCGTGATGCAGATGGGCATCGCGCCGCCGGTCGTGGCGGTGGCGGTCGGCAAGGACCGCGCCCACCTCGCGGCCATGCGCGCGAGCGGGCGCTTCGGGGTGTCGATCCTCGCCGCGGGCTCGAACGATCTGATGGGGCGCTTCTTCCGCAAGTACGAGGCCGGCAAGGGGCCGTTCGACGAGCTCGCGCTCGAGCGCGGAACGCAGGGCACTCCGGTGCTGGCCGACGCCCTGGCGTGGGTCGAGTGCCGCGTGACGGGTGAGCATGCGAGCGGCGACCACGTGGTCGTGTTCGGCGAGGTCGTCGACGGCGCCCAGAAGCGCGACGGCGAGCCGGCGATCCACCTGCGCAAGAACGGGCTGGGCTACTAG
This sequence comes from uncultured Planctomycetota bacterium, assembly GCA_903892045.1. GTDB lineage: Bacteria > Planctomycetota > UBA1135 > UBA1135 > F1-120-MAGs118. The sequence goes on from CAITGX010000022.1 coordinate 7,577, forward strand.
GGCGCGCGCGTGGCGGCGAACGGCGAGCGCTCGAGCGCGGGCCCGAGCTTCGGGTCGATCGCGCTGTTCGCGCTGTCGTTCACGCTGGCGACGCTCGGGCTGCGCGAGCTCTTGCCGCACGGGGGAGCGCGCGAGCTCGTCGACGCCAAGGTCGAGCGCTTCGCGCGCGAGGGC
>CAITGX010000023.1 GCA_903892045.1 uncultured Planctomycetota bacterium
TGCGAACGCAAAAGCACGCGTTGGTGATGGCCTTCGAGACGACGGAGTGGATAGCTCCGCCTACCGCTCGGACCGCGGCGGGTGTTGGTACGACTCCCCCGTGTTCGCGAGTTCGGCGTACCGCAACTACGGCACCCCGGTGAACCGCCGCAGGAACTTCGGTCTCCGCCCCTCCAGGCGCATCACACCTTAGGACTTCACCACTTCACCCCAGTCCGCGACGCCCAGAGTGCCTTTGCGAGGCGCCGCCGGAGCGGGGCGTGCGCAGCCGCCCGCGGAGGAAGGCGCCGGTGCATCGGCCTAGGTTCCCGCACGTTGGGACCGACAAAGCACGCGCAGATAGGGAAACGCGAAGGCGTGCAACCGCCGCAGGGGCGCCGCGCGCAGCGCGGCGCCCCTGCGCGCGTCAGCGCGGGGCGAGCTCGAGGACTCGGAAGGGGCCGAAGGTGCGCTCGGTGGGGGAGCGCGAGGTGACGAGCGCCTGCAGGCGCGGGAAGGCGTCGAGGGCGAGCAGGCGGGCGGCGGGGAGGTCGCCGACCCAGATGCGGGGCTCGAGCACGAGGGTGCGCACGTCGTCGCGCTCGACGTTCGCGAGCAGGCGCGACTCGAACTCGGCAAAGCGTGGGTCGACGGTCGAGGGGAAGGTGAGCGCGGGGTGGAACCACAGCGCGGGGAAGGTCGAGGGCTTGCCGGAGAGGCCGTAGAGCGGCGAGCAGTCGCCGAGCACGAGCAGGCCACCCTCGCGCTCGCGCAGGTAGACGACGAGGGCGGCGAGGTCGGCGGGCGTGTAGGTGACGAGCTTCGGCACGCTCCAGCGCAGGTAGGCGAGGGCGGGCGGGAGCTCGGCGCGCGAGCGCTCGGCGAGCTCGGCGTCGAAGGCGACGTCGTTCACGGCGCGCGTGGCGACGAACTCGCGCGTGAAGTGCGCGGCGTCGTAGGAGCTGGCGACGGCGAGGAAGGGCAGCACGAGAGCCGGGACGCGCGCGCTGCGGCGGTGGCCGCGCTCGGCGAGGGCGAGGGAGGCCGCGCGGCAGGCGGCGGCGAAGCAGCCGACGCTGGCGAACACGAGCGGCACGCCGATCGCCTTCTGGTTGCTCGTCCACGCGATGAACATCAGGCACGCGAACAGCAGGAACAGCGAGACGCTGGCGGAGCCGTGGGCGGCGAGCGGGACGCGCGGGGCGTCCGGTGCGCGCGGGCGCAGGCGCCAGAGCGGCATCGAGAGCAGCAGGAGCAGCGAGCCGACGAGCGCGACCGCGGGCGTCAGCAGGCCGAGCTCCACGCGCGTCTCGGCGAAGCGCGCACCGAGGCTGGCGAGCGTCGGCAGGAAGGCGAGGCGCTTGGCGCCTTCGTCCGCGGGCAGGTCGAAGACGTGCAGCTGCACGAGCTTCCAGTCGACTCCGAGCGCGCCGGCGAGGATCAGCAGCACGCCCGCGGCGCCGGCGAGGCCCGCGAGCATGCGCAGCAGCGTGCGCGCGCGTTCGCGCGGCGCGGAGAGGCCGACGAAGAGCGCGGCGGGCAGGAAGAACACCGACGGGATCTGCTTGGAGAGGAACGCGAGCGCGAGCAGCGGTCCCACGAGCAGCGCACCGGCGAGCCGTGCGCTCTCGCTCGCCCCGCGCACGGCGACGAAGGCCGCGAAGAGCGCCGCGAGCGAGAACAGGAACGCGTGCGTCTCCATGTACGGCACGCCGAAGGGCGGCGTGAACGCGAAGGCGGTGCAGAGCGCGAAGACGCTCGACCAGCGGCGCTCGAGGCCGAGCAGGCCGAGCAGGCGATCGACGAGCAGCGTGGCCGCGCCGTTGGCGAGCGCCGCGTGCAGGCAGTAGGCGAACCAGTTGACGCCGAAGATGGCGAAGAACACCGCCTGCAGCGCGTGGACCGGGAAGCCGTTGGGCGCCGCGTAGTCGCGCAGCGGCACTTGCCCGCACAGGATGCGCCAGCCGCCATCGAAGCAGATCGACTGGTCGACCGGCAGGAAGCCCTGCGGAGCGAAGTGCAGGCCGATGGTCGTGCCGGCGGCGAACAGCGCGACGCGGCGCGCGAGCTCCAGCCAGCGGCCCACAGCCTAGCTCCCGCCCTGCGCGACCTGCGCGTCGATCCAGCGCGCGAACTGCTCGCTGAAAGCCTCGAAGTCGCCGTCGAGCACCGCCACGGTCTCGCGGCCGTGCACCACGCGCACGCGCGCGTCGAGCTCGACGCGCGTCGGGCCGCGCGGCACGCGCTGCAGGCGCTCGATCGACTGCCGCGCCTCGCGGATCGCCGTGTCGGCGTCGCGGTTGAGCTCGCGCGCCATGGGCGCGGCCGAGAGCCCGCTGCCGCACAAGCGGCGCACGAACTCGTCGAAGCGCACGCTGTTGCCGGGCTGCCACCAGATGCGCGCGAGCTCCGGCCCGACCTTGGGGTTGTCGACCAAGTGCCCGTCGCGGGCGACGAAGTGCGCGCGCGCCTGGTGCACCGCCATCTCGGCCAGCACGTAGCCGTGGTAGTAGGCGCTCGAGTCGCCGGCGAGCAGGTGCGGCACGGCGAGGATCGGGCGCGGCGAGCCTTCGTCGAGGAACAGGAGCCGGCGCTCGACGGCGCGCAGCTCGGCGAGCACGCGCTCGACGCTCAGCTCGGCGTCGGGGATCTCGTACAGCGCCTTCTCGCCGTAGCAGACCGCGAGCATCGCGCGCGCGCGCCAGGCCGCGAAGGGCTGCGAGGCGCGGATCGCGCGCTCGTGCATCTCTATCGGCATCGGCCGGCCGTCGCGGTCGAGCGCATAGCGCTGCTGCCAGTCCGCGTCGTCGAGCAGGCTGTCGAGCAGCATGCTCTGCGTCTCGCTGAAGGCCACGGAGGTCGGCGCGAACTCCTGCCCGAAGCACGGGCTCGGCATGTCGATGTTGGCGAAGTGCGCCGCGTGCCCGCCCTCGTGGAACAGCGTCGCCATGGCGTTGTGACCCGAGCCGACCATGCCGGGGATCGCGTTGGCGGTGAAGTGGATGCGCGCGGGGACGAACGCTCCCTCGCGGCGCCACGCGACCACCGGCCCGTGCATGAAGCCGTTCTCGTACTTGCCCTTGCGGTCGACCAAGTCGAGCACGAGCTCCGCGCCGCGGTAGCGCACGCCGAGCGCGGCGAACGAGCGGCCCCAGCGGTCGAGCGCGCCGCGGAAGGGGAAGTACGGGTCCTGCTCGCGCGTCGAGTCGCCGCTGACCATGAAGTTCAGGTTCCACGGCGTGGCGGCAGAGGCGCCCGAGCGCGCGGCGAGCGCTTCGACGGCGCGGCGCGCGGAGTCGCGCGTCAGAGCCTCGAGCTCGTCGAGGAAGGCGAAGACTTGGGCCTTGCTCATGCCCTCGACGCGGCGCGTCTTCCAGTCGTAGTAGTCCTCGGCGCCGAGCATGCGGCCGAGCCGGTTGCGCTCGCGCAGCACCTCGAGGAAGCCGTGCTCGAGCACGAAGCGCTCGATCGAGCGCAGGCCGTCCCACGCGGCGCGGCGCAGGCGCTCGTCGGTCTCCGAGCGCAGCATGGCGGCGAGCTTGACGCTCGTCGCGCGCACGAAGGTGCCGTCGGGAGCGCGGTAGCCGAGCTCCATCTCGCCGCGCGCGTGCTCGAGCTGGCCCTCGAGCTGCGTGATGCGTGCCGCGAGCTCGCGGGCCTGCGCGCTGTCGATGGCGTGCGACTCGAACGTGCGCACCCAGCCTTCGAGGCGTGTGCGCAGCTCGGGCTCGCTCGCTTGGGCTAGCGCGGCGCGGGCTTGGGTGAGCGCGGCGCGGGCCTGCACCAGCCGCGCGGGATCCTGCAGGAACGAGTTGAGCTCGATGTCGAGGCGGTCGAGGGTCGACTGGGCCGTCGCGGCGTCTTCGGCGAGCCCCATGCGCGCCGTCCAGAACGCGTCCTCCTTGGCGGTGTGGAGCGCGGCGTAGTGCGCGTCGAGGCTGTCGGCGAGGTGGGCGGCGGGGGTCGGTGCGGCCATGGCGAGAAGGTACGCATCGCGCCGCGCGGGGGCGAGACTCGAGGTCGCGGCGCGCGCCTCGCCGCGGGATCGAGCGCGGCTTCGAGGGCCTTGCGGTGCAGCCCGTGAGCGGGGTGAGCCCCTCGCGGCCGTGGGGGACGAGCCGCGCGTCTCGGCCTGCGTTTCCGCTGCGAAGAGCGCCGAATCCAAGGAGCTCGCGCAACCACTCCCGCCGCGGCGGGTTCGAGGCCGCGCGGGGCTCGAATCGACCCTCCGGAGTGGCGCGACGGTGACCGATCCGGAGGCTGCGGGTACCCTGTTCGCCCCTCGCATTCGCCCCGATGACTCCGCGCACCCTCCTCTCGTCGTTGCTCGCCCTCTCGCTCCTTGGACTCGCCTGCGGCGGGGAGGGCGAGGCCCTGCGCGCCGCCCGGGCGGACATCCGCGCCGGGGCGCTGGAGTCGGCCGAGAGCAAGCTGGCGGCGATCGAGGGCGAAGAGGCGGCGGCGTTGCTGGCGCAGGTCGTCGCGGTGCGGCGCGAGCGGGAGACCGTGGCCGCGCGCATCGAGGAGATCCTCGCCGGCTCTGGCACCGCGACCGAGAACCAGCTGCGCGAGCGGCTGCGCGCGCTGCGCGACAAGACCAAGGATCCGCAGTCGCGCGAGCGGGTCGAGCAGACCCTGAGCGACCTGAAGGAGCTCGTGCTCAAGCGCGGCGGGGCGGGGGCGGCGCTCGCGCAGGCGCCTGCGCCGGAGGTCGAGCGGCCGAAGGACGCGCGCGACGACCTGATCGCGCGCATTCGGTCGGAAGTGAAGGAAGCGCTGCGCGAGCGACAGTGGCAGCGCGCCGAGGAGCTGATCTGGATGCTCTCGGAGCAGCCGCGCGAGCGCACGGGCGACCTCGCCCCGCTGCGGGCGGAGCTCGTGAAGTCGGCGCGCGGCGACGCGGAGCAGCTCGCGGCGCAGGCGGTGCAGCTCGAGCGCGAGCAGGGCGCGGCGGAGGCGCGTGAATGGCTCGTCGGGCACATGGAGCGCTTCCCGCGCAGCAGCGCGTCGGACCTCCTGCGCGACACGCTGCGCGGGCTCGATCGCAAGCTGGCGGGTGAACCTGCCCTGCCGAGCGGAGCGGCCGAGGCGAGCGTGGCGCGCGCACCGGTGCAGCCGCGCGCTGCGGCGCCTGCGAAGAAGCCCTCGCGCGAGGGACTGATCGACCGCAAGGGCTCGGCGCAAGCGGAGCTGCTGCTGTCGCCGCCCGTGCCGGAGGAGGCGCCGGTCGAGACGCTGGTGGCGCTCGCGCGCGAGAACGCCGGCAACGGCCAGCTCGCCTTCGCGCGCCAGTGTTGGCTCGCGGCGAGCCGCAAGCTGCCCCCGGGCGACCTGCGCGACGACTACATCGGCGAGGCGCAGGACTTGCGCGCGCGCCTCGCGCTGCGCGCCGAGCTGCTCGACGCCTTCGACGCGGACCCCGCGCCGTTCCGCAACCTCGGCGTCGAAGGCATGGACGGCGAAGGCTGGGTCGAGAATGGCACCCTGCGGCCGTGGTCGGGCCAGTACTTCGACATGTACAAGCGCGCGGGCGCGGCGATCGACCTCTCGGCCATGGCGCGGCGCGGGATCGTGTGCGAGATCCTGCGCTCGGGCGATGAGGCCGAGCGCGAGCGTGCGTTCGCGGACTTGGGGCGCATGGTCGATCGCGGCGATCTCGCGGCGGTCGATGCAGCCAACATCATCGCGCGGGCCCGCGGCGGGCTGGGCTCGAACGAGCGCTACCTGCTGGAAAAGGGCCGCTGGATCACGGGCGAGCAGGCGGCGCGCGCGGTGTCCGCGGAGCAGGACGAGAAGCTCTCCAAGGCGTTCCTCAAGGCCAACGCAGCCGGGCGCGACGCCGCGTTCGAGGCGCTGCTCGCGGGCGCGAGCGAGCCCGCGGCGCGCGCGGCGCTGAACTCGCGCACGCTCGCTGCGCTCCAAGGACTCGAGAAGGACCGCACCGCGCAGTCGCTGCGCTCCCTCGCGGACTTGCGCAAGGAACTCGACGACGCGCGCAAGGCCGCGCTCGCGCTGATCTTCGACGAGGACACGTATTTCTATCCCTACGCGCCGCCGGAGCCGCCGCACACCGCAGGCGAGTACGCGCGGGCGCAGCAGAAGGTCGACGAGCTCGTCTCGGCCGTTCGCGCGGTGGCCGCCCGCTCGAAGCCGGTCAAGGCGAGCAAGGAGTTCCGCGCGCTCGCGGCCGAGCTCGAGTGGTGCCGCGCGGCGCACCAAGACCTCGGCATCGAGTTCCAGCTCACGGAGAGCGCTCCCGAGTACCTGCTCGTGCAGGACGAGCGTCTCGCGGAGATCGACCTCACATCGTTCGCCTGGAGCGCGACCGAGTCGGAGGACCTCGCCTACGACCGCGCGGTGCTCGCGTACAACGAGCGCGTCTTTGCGAGCTACTCGAAGCGCAAGGACGCGCCCGCCGACGAGTTGCCCAACGTCGCCGAGCAAGAGCAGGTGCGCATCACCAACCGCTACCGGATGCTGATGGGGCGCCGCGCGGTGGCGTGGAACTCGCGCATTCAGGTCGCCGCGCAGTGGCACTCCGACTACATGGCGAACACCGGGAACTTCGGCCACTTCGAGGAGGGGGATCCGAAGCGGCGCTCGCCCTTCGATCGCATGAAGCTGGCCGGCTACCCGCGCGGGGCGAGCGAGAACTGCGCCATGGTCGGAGGCGATCCGCAGGCGGCTCACGACGGCTGGTTGCACTCGAGCGGTCACCACCGGAACATCCTGATGCCGGGGCACCGCGAGATGGCGAGCGGCAGCGCCTCGAACTACTGGACTCAGAACTTCGGCGCGGACACGACCTTCCAGAAGGAACTCGAGCAATGACACGCTTCATCGTCGAAGAGGGCGGCAAGCGCCGCGCGTTCAAGGCCAGCGAGGGCGTGATCACGATCGGCAGCGGCGAGAAGGCGATGCTCAAGCTCGCCTCGCCGGGCGTCGCGGAAGTGCATGCCGAGCTGGAGATGAAGGACGGCGTGGTGCGCCTGCGCCTCAAGCCGGGTGTGGTTCCGCCGCAGATCGGAGGCAAGCCCGCGGCGAGCGAGCAGCTGCTCGCGCTCGGCACGGTGCTCCGGATCGGCGAGGCCTCGATCACGGTCGCGCCGGACGAAGGCGCGGTGCCGAGCGCGCCGCAGGCGCCCGCGCCCCAGCCTGCGAAGGCAGGCGTGTCGCTCGCCAAGCAGTCGGTGGCACCCAAGCCCTCGGCCAAGGCGCCGATCCCCGCGGGCAAGCCCGCGGCGCGCGAGAAGCAGGGCTGGGAGCGCTCGGCGCGCGAGGTCTACAAGGACAAGGGCATCAAGCCGCTGCACATGCTGCTGTTGCTCGTGCCGGTCGCGGTGATCGCGTTCTTCCTCCTGAAGCGCGGCGCGAGCCAGAAGATCGACGACTCGCTCAGCGGTCCGCAGCAGGTGTTCCTCGCGGAGAAGGCCGCGCAGGAGACCGTGTGGGATCAGGCCGAGGAGGCGCTCGCGAAGATCGGCGATCGCAGCAAGCTCTCGACCGACCTGCAGGCGCGCGCCAACGAGGTGGATCGCAAGATCAAGGAAGGTCGCGCGGCGGGCGCGGTCGCGGCGGCGAACAGCGCCGGTGACAAGTACCTGCAGTCGCAGCTCAAGAACTTCGAGGAGCAGCGCCTCGCGGGCTCCAAGGTCGATCGCTCGGTCGTGCGCGTGTTCTTGAAGCGCGTGGCGGAGTTCGAGCGCCGCTGGCCCAACCACCCCGACATGGACTGGGTGCGCCGCAAGAAGGAGCGCTACGGGCCGATGGTGGACCTCACCAAGCCCGGCAGCTACGCGGACATCGAGTTCGAGGTCAAGTCGATGACCTGGGACAACCCGCGCAACTACCGCGAGGCGTTCCTCGTGCTCAACCGCTGGCTCGAGGTCGCGGGCGGCGACGAGCGCGGCAAGGGCCTCGCCCTGCTCGACAAGCTCATCAAGGAGCGCGATGAGTGGTTTGAGGACCGCCTGCAGGAAGCCGCGCACCAGTACAAGAAGGGACAGCTCGGCCAGTCGATCCAGTGGCTGTGCGTGCTGATCACGTTCTCGGGCGACGAGGCGATGGGGGATCGGGCCGCGCAGGCCTTGATCAAGTTCCACGGCAGCGACGCGCCCACGGGCGGCACGATCGACCTGCGCGCGCAGTTGCGCGGCTACCGCAAGGAACTCCCGGACTACTGGAAGGTGATGGAAGCCAACCGCGCCCTCGCGGCGTGGATGCGCGAGAACCCGATCGACGGCTGAGTTCCCGGGCGCTGTTCAGCGCGAGCGCGGCGCGCGGGCCGACAGCGGCGCGCGCGCCGCGTCGCGTTCGGAAGCGGAATCCGGCGGCGTGCTCCAGCGCGGCCGGTACCAGACCCACTGCTCGGGATGCGCGCGAATCCAGCGCGCGTAGGTCGCGTTGAGGCGCACGAGCAGGTCTTCCTCGGCCGCGCGGCGGTCCCGGTCGCGCGCGAGCTCGAGCGGTTCCTCGACGCGCAGCTCGTAGCCTGCTCCGCGCGCCACGCAGCGGAGTGGCACGAGGGGAAGTCCGCTGGCGCGCGCGAGCGCCGCCGGGGCCGTCATGGTGAGCGCGGGCACCCCAAGGAAGGGGAGCCAGGTTCCCGAGAGGCGCTTCACCTCGAGGTCGCACAGGAGCCCGAGGCCGCCACCTGAGCGCAGCACCGACAGCAGCTCGCGCGGCGATTCGTCCTGCGCGAGGCTGCGCACGCCGAGCGAGGCGCGCAGTCCGACGAGCCAGTCCGCGCTGGAGTCGCGGCGCTTCTTGTAGCCGACGACCGCGCCATCGAAGCCCTCGCGGCGCAGGCGCGCGGCGAGCAGCTCCCAGTTGCCGAGGTGCGCCGTGCAGAGCAGGAGCCCGCGCCCGTCTCGCGAGAGCTCGCGCAGGCGCGCGACGCTGTCGCCCAAGTCCACTTGCTCGAGCACTCGCTCGCGGCGCTCGCCCGAGAGCACGAGCCACTCGTGGACGATGCGTCGCGTGTGACTCCACATCGCGCGGCGGACCCGCGCGCGCTCCGCGGCGTCGAGCTCCGGCAGGGCCATTGCCAAGTTGCGCTCGGCGAGCGCGTCGTAGCGGCTCCAGCGTGCCGCCAGCGCGATGCCGCGCAGCGTTCCCGTGACGAGCGGGTCGAGCGGCCCGCCTGCGAGCGAGCCGAGCGTGGCGAGCGCCCGGGCGCGCAGGCGCCGTCGCAGCGGCTCGCGCGGAGCTGCCTCAGCCATGGCGCAGCTCGACGGACAGCGCGCGGCGCGCGCCACCCTCGAGACGCGAGCCCGCGAGCAGGCCGGCCGCGAACGCCGCGCGCTCGCGACGCGACAGGTCGGAGATCGACAGGCCGGCGAGCGACAGGGCGCGCACCGCGTCGAGGCCACTCGGCGCACGGCGTTCGAGCTTCAGGCTGCCGAGCGTGCCGAGCAGCACCTCGCCGCGCGGCGTGAGCCAGAACAGCGGGCCGATGCCCGTGCTCGGGCGCAGCCCGCGATCGAAGAGGCCCGCGCACAGCGCCCCGAGCGAGTGCAGGGAGCGCAGGGAACGCAGGGCCTGCGGCACGGTCGCCGGCAGGGCGTGGGGCGGCACCGCCAGGGCCACCCACGGCCGCGGATCGAGAGACAGCGCCAGCGGTCGCGGTGCCAAGAGCCCATGTTCCTCGAGGCGGGCGGCGCAGCACCAGATGCGGCGCGCGACGCGCTCGCTCGCGCCCGTGACGAGCAGCACATCGGGCTCGGCGAGTCCGGCGAACTCGCCCGCGCCGCGCGCGAGGGCCGTCCGGCCGAGGCGCGCGATGCGCTCGCGGTCCA
>CAITGX010000024.1 GCA_903892045.1 uncultured Planctomycetota bacterium
GCCGCCGGCGCGGAAGGGCGTGATCACGCGGTAGCCCCGCGGGTGCCCGTCTTCCGCCTCGAAGTAGTACTCGACGCGGAACTCGCCGCCGCGCGAGACCGCGTCCGAGCGCGTCTCCTGCAGGGTCGAAGCGAGCTCGCGCACTGCCGAGTTCAGCCGCGTGCGAGGCAGGAGCGCTTCCCAGGTGACGTAGACCAAGGTCGAGAGCAGCGCGAGCACGAGGATCGCCAGCATCAGCTCGATGAGGCTGAAGCCGGCGCTCCTCGACCGGGCGCGCTGCTCGTCGGACACGGTCTACTTCTCCTTGTTGCGCATGCTGAAGTTGTCGATGTCCGCGTCGTCACCCTCGCCGCCCGGCTGGCCATCCTTGCCGAAGCTGATGATCTTCGGGGTGCTGCCGCTGCTGGCGGGCTCGAACACGTAGGGGTTGTTCCACGGGTCGTTGGGGACCGAGGTGAAGCCCTTCAGGAAGGTGCGCCCGTTGTCGTCGGGCGTGACGAGGATCTGCAGATCGTCGGGGTAGCGCCCGCCGTTCTCGATGGCGTAGGTGTCGATCGCCTGCTCGAGGGCCGCAATGTCCATCTCGGCCTTCTTCTTCTGGGCGAAGGTCAGGCGATCGAGCAGGTTGGGCACGACGAAGGTCGCGATCAGTCCGAGGATCACGATCACGACCATCAGTTCGGCGAGCGAGAAGCCCGCGCGGGAGCGGCGAGAACGGCGGTGGTGGGAGAGGCTCATGGTGGTGGAGCCGCGCGCGAGGCGGCGACGGGTGGCTTGGACGACCGAGATCACTGGATCTGCCCGACCTTGAGGATCGGCAGCACGATGGAGATGACGATGTAGCCCACGATCAGGGCGAGGAACACGATCAGGATCGGCTCGAGCACGCTGGTGAGGCGCGCCGTGGTGATCTCGATCTCCTCGTCGTAGGCGGCACCGATGCGGTCGAGCATCTGCTCGACCTCGCCGGACTGCTCGCCGACCTGAACCATGTAGCACACGACCGCGGGGAACGCGCCCGAGGCGCGCATGGGGGTGCCGATGTCGGTGCCCTCGACGATGCGCGAGCGGATCAGCTCCGTGGCGTCGGCAATGACGCGATTGCCGACGACGTTGCGCGTGATCTCGAGGCTCTGCACGACCGGCACGCCGCTCTGCAGCAGCGTGGAGAGCGTGTGCGTGAAGCGCGCCACCGCCTGCTTGCGCAGCAGGTCGCCGAGCACGGGGAGCCGCAGCAGGGTGCGATCGATCCACAGGCGGCCCGCGCCGTTCTTGCGGTGGATGCGCTCGAAGGTGAACGAGATCGCGCCGATCAGCAGCGCGCCTGCCCACCAGTAGTTCTTGAACAGGTCGCTGATGAGGATCAGCACGCGCGTCGGACCGGGCAGGGTCTGGCCCGTGTCCGTGAGCATGGCCGTGATCTTGGGCACGACCAGCGTCATCAGGATGCTGACCACGATCACGCCGATGCCGACCATCATGGCGGGGTAGGTGAGCGCGCTCACCACCTTGCGGCGCAGCGCCCGCTGGGCCTGCATGTAGTCGGCGAGGCGCGTGAACACCACGTCGAGGTTGCCGGTGGCCTGTCCAGCGCGAACCATGTTCACGTACAGGTCGTTGAACCAGGCCGGATGCTCGGCGAGCGCGTCGGCGAGCGATGCACCTTGGCTCACGCGCTCGCGGATCTCGCGGAACATGGTCTGCGCGCTGCGGTGCTCGGTCTGCTCGATCAGGGCCTTCAGCGCCTCGATCAGGGGGATGCCCGCGCCGAGCAGCGTGCCGAGCTGGCGCGTCGCGGCCGCCACGATCTCGAGGTTCGCGGAGCTCGGTCCGGTGCTCGCGGCTCGGATGGCGTTGATGCGAGCGAGCAGGCCCGGGCCGCGGCGCTTCGCCGAGCCCGTCTCGACGCTCGTGCGCTGGCCGCCGCGCAGCTCGCTGATCTCGCTGACCAGCACATTGTCCCGGCGCAGCTTGGCGCGGGCGTCGCGCGGCGTGTCGGCATCGATGATGCCGCTCTTGGTGCCGCCTCCCTGGACGTAGGCCTTGTACTGGTAGATCGGCACGGCGCGCCTAGCCCATGTCCAGCTGCGTCACGCGCAGCACCTCGTCGGGCGTGGTCTGGCGCGTACGGATCTTGTCCACGCCGTCCGCGCGCAGCGAGATCATGCCGCCCTCGACGGCCTTCTTCTTGAGCTGCGTCGCGTTGGCGCCGTTCATGACGAGCGTGCGCAGCTCCTCGCTCATCTCCATGAACTCGTAGATGGCCGTGCGGCCCGCATAGCCCGAGTTGAAGCACTCCTGGCAGCCGGTGCCGTGCGCGATCATGCCACCGAGCTCCTCCGAGGTCAGGCCGAGCTTCTTGCACTTGGCGGCCCACTCGTCGTTGATCGGAACGATGACCTTGCAGTGCTTGCAGATCGTGCGCACGAGGCGCTGGGCGATCACGAGCACGATCGAGCTCGAGACGAGGTACGGCTCGACGCCCTGGTCCACGAGACGCGTGACCGTGCTCGGCGCGTCGTTGGTGTGGACGGTGGAGAACACGAGGTGGCCGGTGAGGGCCGCGCGGATCGCGACCTCGGCCGTCTCGAGGTCGCGGATCTCGCCGACCATCATCACGTCCGGGTCCTGGCGCAGGAACGAGCGCAGACCCGAGGCGAAGGTCAGGCCCTTCTTGGCGTTGACCTGCACCTGGCTGATGCCCGGCAGCGAGTATTCGGCCGGGTCCTCGATCGTCAGCACGTTCTTCTCCGTGGTGTCGACCTCGGTGAGCGCCGCGTAGAGCGTCGTCGTCTTGCCCGAGCCCGTCGGCCCCGTGACGAGGATGATGCCGTGGTTGTAGCTCGAGTACTCCCGCAGCATGGCCTCGTTCTTCGCGCTCAGGCCGATCTCCTCGAGCGAATAGAGCTTGGAGGTCTTGTCGAGCAGGCGCATGACGATGCGCTCGCCCTGCGTGGTCGGAACCGAGCTGATGCGGACGTCGACCTCGCCCTCGCCGATCTTGATCGTCGCGCGGCCGTCCTGCGGCAGGCGGCGCTCGGCGATGTCCATCTTGCCCATGACCTTCACGCGGCTGACGATGGCCTCGAGCGCCTTCCGCGGGATCGGATCCATGTCGTAGAGGATGCCGTCGATGCGGAAGCGGACCTGCATGCGGTCCGGGTAGGGGTGGAAGTGCACGTCCGACGCGCGCAGCTTCAGCGCCTGGAACAAGATCGTGTTGACGAGCTTGATGATCGGCGCCTTGTTGGAGGTGTCGAGGACGTCCTCGCCCTCCTCGATCTCCTCCGCCAGCCCGGCGATGTCGCCGTCCTCGGCCACGTCCGCCAGCGCCTCGTCGACGCCGTCCGCCTTGTGGCGATAGGCGCGCGCGATCATGCGGTTGATCTCTTGCCGCGGCGCCAGCACCGGCTCGACGTCCGACCCGTAGAGGGCCGAGAGGTCGTCCATCGGGTGCGGGTCGAGCGGGTTGCAGGTGGCGACCTTGAGCACGCCGTCCTGCTCGTCGATCGCGACCAGGTTGTAGTTGCGCGCGAACTGCACCGGGATGCGATTCACGAACGAGGCCGGCGGCTGCGCGTCCTCGAGCACCTCGCGGAACTCGAAGCCGAGGTGCACGGCATAGGCGCGCAGCAGCGTGCTCTCGGGCAGGTACTCCCGCTGCAGGATCACGCGGTCGAGGGAGTCCCCCGAGTCGGCCGCGAGCTTGCGGCACTCCTCGAGGCGCTCGCGGGAGAGTCCCGCGTCGACGAGCAGATCGGAAAGGCTGGCCACGTTCGCTTGCCTACTTCGGTTGCTTGGGTTCCACGGTGCCTTCGGGCTGCAGCTTCTTGGCCGGATCCGCCCCGATCATCTCCGGAGTGGTCTCGCCTGCGCCCGGGCTGCGGAACAGCGGGACGTCGAAGCTGCCGAGGTCGACCGCCCCGTCGGTCTTGCCGAACTTGGGGTCGATGATGCGCACGCGCTCGGCCTCGATGCGCTCCGCGGCGAGCAGCTTCTTCTGGTAGCTCATCTCCGCGAGGTCCGAGAAGTTCGGGTCGCGCAGGATGTGCGGCGTGACGAAGAAGTAGAGCGTGGTGCGGTTGTCGCTGTCCGTGTCGCGGCGGAAGAGCGCGCCGAGCAGCGGGATGTCGCCGAGCCAGGGGATCATGGCCCGCGTGCGCACCTTGTTGTCGACGATGATGCCGCCGACCACCATGGTGTCGCCGTTGGGCACGTTGACCTGCGTGTTGATCGTGCGCGTGAGGCGCGGCGGGGGAATCGCGCCGCTCGCCTGGCCCTGGAAGGTCGCGACCTCGAGCGAGACCCGCAGGCGCAGGTAGCCCGAGGCCGAGATGGACGGCGAGATGTCCATCGTGATGCCGGCCTTCTGGTAGTCGTTGAAGTTCTGCTGCGTCTGGCCACCGACGCCCGTGGCGGTGATCTGCGTCGTCGGCTGCTCGTCGAGGGTCTTGACCGTCGCGCTGCCGTTGTTCGTGACGAGCACGCTCGGAATGTTGAGCACGTTCGTGTCCGTGCGGCCCTGCAGGGCCACGATCAGAGCGGGCAGGTTGAACGTGTCGCCGTCGAGCAAGCCGGCCGTGATGCCCTGGGCGCCATCCAGCGGGATGCGCTGGTCGAACACGCCGTCGCCGTCGGAGTCCTCGAAGGTCGAGAGTCCGAAGCTGGTCAACCCGAAGCTGCCCGAGCCGGAGCCCGGCAGGTCAGCGCCGCCGAGCTCGACGCCGAGGTCGAGGGTCTCGCTGCCCGAGAGCTCGATCAGCGCGGTCTCGATCAGCACCTGCTCCTGGCGGCGGTCGAGACGCTGGATCAGCTCGACGACTTCCTCGTAGCGGCGACGGCTCGCGGCGATCAGGAGCGAGTTGGTGGGCTCGTCGGCGACCACGATGACCTCGTTGTCGCGGCTGGAGAGGCCTTGCGCGGCGGGCTGCGCGGCACCGCGGCCGCCGGCGCCGCCAGCGGTCACGCGCGAGGCGCCTTCGATGAAGTCCTCGAGCACTTCGGCGAGGTCCTCGGCCTTGACGTGATCGAGCGCGTACACGTGGTAGGTGCGCTCGGGCTCCACGACCTCGACATCGAGGCGCGCGACGAGCTCCTTGATGGCCGCCATGTCCTCGGGCAGCGCCATCACGAGCAGCGAGTTGGTGCGCGGATAGGTGAGGATCTTCGACTCGCCGCCGCCGCCGGAGATCTGGCCCGTGGCGCCCTGAGGGTTCGCCTGCCGCTGGGTCTGGGCCTCGCGCTTGCGGGCCTCGAGGAGCTGCTCGAGGATGTCGGCGAGGTCCTCGGCGGCCGCGAATTCGAGCTGGATCACGTCGAAGAGCGGCGTGAGGCCCGTGTCCTGACCCGCGAGGTCGTCGACGAGCTTGAGGATGCGAGCGATGGAGACGACCTGCGGAGCGAAGCCGCGCAGCACGACGCTCTGCGTGTTCGCGACCGGCATGATGGTCTGCTCGCTGCCCTGGCCTCCGACGATGCCGCGCAGCGAGCTGCCGAGCGTGCGCACGTCCGTGTTCGGCAGGTGCAGCACGGTCATGATCTGCGTCGCGACCTGGTCGGCGTACTTGTCGAGCTCGTCGGGCAGGATGTAGATCGCCTCGTCCTTGAGCACGGCCTTGCCGGCGGCGGCCTGCGCGGGGCTCGAGGACTGGATCAGGAAGACGGCGAGGTGATCGGGACCGACCTTGGTGATCGTGAACCCGTGGATGAACATCAGGATCTGATAGAACTCGTAGAACTCCGCCTTGGGGATGCGCTTCTCGCCGAACATGCGCACCTTGGCGTCGAGCAGGGCGGGCTGGACCACCTTCTGGTCGAAGTTGAAGTTCTTGCCGGTGGCGACCTGACACATCTTGGTCAGCCACAGGAGGTCGAGCGACTCGCCCTCTTCATCGAGGTTGAGGATGTAGAAGTCGCCGGACTCCTGGATCTTCGGCACCGAGCCCTGAGCGGAGCCCGAGTTGGCGGTCGTCGCGGTCGAGCCGCTCGACATGGGGGCCGCGCCACCGGCGGGGGCCTGGGCGCCGCCGCGCGGAGTCTGGCCGCGCGGATTGGCGTTGGCTCCACCCGCGTTGCCCGCGCCGGAGCCGCGGTTGCCTTGCGCCGGCTGCCCACCCTGCACGGCGGGCTGGGCGGCCGGCTGGCCACCCTGCGCCGCGGGCTGGACCGGAGGCTGCAGCGGCGGCTGCCCGCCGCGCACGAAGCCGTCCACGGCGGCCTGGTTGCGCGCCTTGGCAGTCTCCGCAGCCTTCTCGGCCTGCTCCTTGGCTTGCTTCTCGGCAACGTCCTGCTTGAGCGCGTCCTCATCGGTCTGGGCGACGGCGGGGGAAGCCAGCCAGGCGGCCAGGCACAGGGGCAGGAGGACGGGGCGGCAGCTCATCGGGGCGAGGTGTCCCATGAAAGGGCGTATCCCATTGAAAAGGCCAAACTTAGCGCGATGCAGCGCAGTCGGGTCGAACTCTAGGAAGCGCGGGAAGGGGAGTCAAAGGGCTGTCGGGGAGGGCGTTCGGAACGCTCTTGGTCGAACGGTCCGACGACGCAGCTTGCGCTTTCTTCCCACCGTCGGGGCGCTTGGATCCGGGAGCGGGCCAGCGAGGCTCCCGGAGGGTAGGATCTTCGCGCCATGGAACTGCGGCAGCTCTTCGCGCCCTCCGACCTGCTCGTCGGCTTCGACCCCGCTGACAAGTGGGACGCCATCGCACGCCTCGTGCAGCACCTCGTGGGTCAGGGCAAGCTGCCCGCAGCGGCCGCCGCCTCGGTGGTCGAGCAGGTGCTCGCGCGCGAGCGCTCGATGTCGACGGGCATGGAGCGCGGCATCGCGATCCCGCACGCCGCCGTCGAGCAGGCCGACCACGTCATCGCCTGCATGGGCATCGTGCAGCGCGAGCGCGGACTCGACTTCGAGAGCATCGACGGTCAGCCGACGCGGCTCGTGGTGCTGCTCGTCATTCCGCGCTCGCAGAAGCTGCTCCACATCCGCACGCTCGCTGACGTGGCGCGCGTGCTCGGCAACGAAGGCGTGCGCGAGTCCATCGTCTCGGCCGCCGATCCGGCGCGTGCGTGGGAGAGCCTCGCCGCCGGAGACGTCGCCACGCGCCGCTGACCGGCATGGCGAGCGGCGGCTCGACAGCGCGCATCCTCGGCGCGGCGTGGCTCGCCGGCGCGGGCGGCATGGGGTTGCAGGCCGCGTGGCTGGCCCACGGCGGGCTGGTCGCTGGCCAGTCGGTGGCCGGAGCCTACGGACCGGGCGCCTACGTGGCCGGTTGGGCGCTCGGAGCCCAGCTCGGGGGCCGCTCGCGACCCGCGGGCGCGCGCGGGCGGGGAGTGGCATGGGTCCTGCTCGGAAACCTGGCCGCCCTCGGTCTCCTCACCTTGGACCTTCCGGCGGCGACGGCGCGCACGCTCTTGGCTCTCGCCTTGTGCGCTCTCGGGAGCGGCTACTTCCTCACCTGTGCCGCGCGCACGCGCGGAGCGCTCCAGCCGCAAGCCGGGCTCGGCACGTTGCTCGCGCTCAACCTGTTCGGGTCTCTGTGCGGCGCCGTCGGGTTCGGGCTCCTCGCCACGGCCGAGTGGGGGCGCGATCGCGCGCTCGTGCTGTCGCTCGCGACGCTCGTGCTCGCGCTGGTCTCGCTCCCGCCGAGCGCGTCCGCTGGGGAGCCTGCCCGAGAGCCACCTGCACCCGCCGATCCGTGGGCCCTCGCCACCGTGGCGGCAACCACCGTGTGGGGGCTCGGTCTCGAGTGGATCTGCGCCCGCGTCGCGGTGATGTGGATCGGGAGCGAGACGGCGCAGCTCACGCTCGTGGTCGCGGCAGCGTTGCTGGCGCTGTCCTTGGGCGCATGGATCTCGCCTGTGTTGGGTCGAGGCTCGCGGTCGATCGTGGCCTGCCTCGCCATGGCCGTGCTGGGCACGCTCTGGCCGCTGCGCGCGGCAAGCGTGCTCGCCGCGCTGCGCGAGAGCGGGGATCTCGCTCTCGCGCTCGTGCTCGTGGTTCCCGCGATGGCTCCGCTCGGCGCCGTGCTTCCCCTGCTGCACGCGCGCTCGCGCGGGGAGAGCGGGCGGCGCCTCGGCGATCTGCTGCGAGCCGAGCTCGTGGGCGCGCTGCTCGCGGGCTGGCTGCTGCACGCGCTGCTCGTTCCGGAGCTTGGAATCAGCGGCGCCCTGGCCGTGCTGTGCGCGCTCGGGGGAGTGCTCGCCTCGGCGTGGGCGCTGCGGGAGCGCGACGTCGTAGCCGCAGGTATCGCACTCGCGCTGTCCGGCACGTGCGCTGGACTCGCGGCCCGTTCCGAAGCCCCGGCGCTCTCCTCGCCCAAGCTCGTCGATCCCGCGCTGACGGTGCGTTCCTTCCGCGAGGACGAGCATTTCTCGGTCGCTGTCGTGGACGACGGCGTGCTCGGCGAGCGCACGCTCCTGACCGACCAGTTTCGCGCGGCGGGGAACGGGCCCGACTACCGCTACATGCGGGCGCTCGGCCACCTGCCGGTGCTGCTGCATCCGCAGCCGAGGCGCGTGGCGGTGCTCGCGCTCGGCACCGGCACGACCCTGGGGGCCGTGTCCCTGCACGACGAAGTGGAGCGCATCGAGGTGCTCGAGATCTCGTCGGCCGTGGTCGAGGCCGCGCCACTGTTCCGCGCGTTGAATCGCGGAGCGCTGCAGGACGCGAGTGGGCGAGTGGAAGTCCTCGTCGATGACGGCCGTCGTACGCTCGCTCGTCATCCTGGACGCTACGACGTGATCACGATGGAGCCGCTGCTCCCCGACTCGCCCTTCGGCGTGTACCTCTACACCCCGGAGTTCTACGCCGTCGCCCGTGCGGCGCTCGCGCGCGGGGGCCTCCTGTGCCAGTGGATTCCGCCCCACGCGCTCGAGCCCGACAGCTTTGACGCTCTGCTGGGCGCCTTCTCGGCATCGTTTTCCGATGCGCGTGCTTGGCTCTTCGGCACGCAGCTCTTGCTCACCGGCTCCGCCCGGGCGCCGGAAATCGCAGCGGAACGACTCGCAGGTCTGTCGCTCGAGCTGCGCACGGAATTGGAGTCACTCGGCCTCGAGACTTCCGCAGGCATCGCATCGCGGCACGTCGCCGCGCTCGACCGCTGGCCGGCTGCGGAGCGCGAGCTGAGAGACTGGGATCCGTGGATCGCGTGGCGCAGGAAGCCGGAGGGACTGTCCGTACTCGGTTGGCTTCCCGTGAACTTCGAGCAGCTCGAGGCCCACGCGTCCTCGCTGCCTTGGGGCGAGCCGGAACGCGACCGCGCGTTGGCGTCGCTGCGCGAGGCGCGCCGCGCGCAGGCGTGGGGAGAGCTCGAGCTGCGGCGCGGCGAGATCGACGCGGCGCTCGCCCGAGAGCGCGCGCTCGCGCCGCTCGAAGGAGTCGAGCGGCGCTGGCGCGACGATCCCGAGCTGCTCGCGTTTCGCGAGGAAGTCGCGTTCCTGCATGGACTGCGCTCCGGGGTCAGCGCGCTCGCGCGCGGCGATGCACGCGAAGCGCTCGCGAACCTGCTGCGGGCGGCCGAGGCGCGGCCGCTGCGCGCGGATGCGCACGCGTACGTCGCGGCCGCGCTGCATCGTGGCGGAAACCTGGCAGCGGCCAGGGCGGCGGCGCAGCGCGCGCGAGAGTTGTGCCCGCGCATCGCGCGGACTCCGCAAGGCGAACGCGCGCTCTCGCTGGGTCTGCCCGCGGAATTGCTCGAGAGCCCCTGAGAGGAAGCCGCTCTGCGGACGTGCAGGTGTCGCGCCCTAGCGCTCTGCCCCGCAGCGTCACGCTCCTCCGTCCGTGCTCACCTGCCTGGAAGGCGCGTGCGCTGTCCCTCCAGCTTGTTCGTGGCCCCGACAAGGACCGCAGTGCCTCGCGACGGGGCGCTCTCCGAGGGCGGCTAGGCCCAGTCGTCGAGCCGCGCGAGGAGCGCGCGCTCGATCTGCGCGGCGGTCTGCTCGTAGGCCGCGCGCGGCCCTCCGATCGGATCGGAGATGTCGCGTCCGTCGGGATCGAGCAGGGTGCAGTGACGATCCTTGCCCGGCGGCAGGGACTGGCGCAGGGCCTGCAGGTGCGAGCGCGTGAGCGTGTACACGCGATCGAGACGCGTCACCACATCGGGGAGAGCGACTTGGGCTTGATGCCCGTGGAGATCGATGCCGCGGGCCGCCAAGGTCGCGATCGCATGCGCGGACGCCGCGTCGCCGGGGCTTGCGTGGACGCCCATGGACTGCACGGAGAAGCCAAATTCGGCGAGGTTCGTCGGTGCCACGCCGAGGCGCTCGGCGAGCAGCTTGCGCGCGAGCCCCTCGGCCATCGGGCTGCGGCACGTGTTGCCCGTGCACACGAAGCCGATGCGCAGTCCGGCCGTGGCGCGCAGCGTCTCGAGGTCGAACAGCCCGGGGCGCAGGAGCCGCATGTGCCCGTCGCGGAGCTCGAGCACCGCAGCGGGCTCTCCCAGACGCGCGGGGCCAGCGTCGAGCACGCAGGCGAGCTCACCGCCGCCGCGCTCGAGCAGCTGCGGTACGTCGAGGGAGCTCTCGAGCCCGACCAGGGGGAAGGGCGCACTCTCGACGAGGCGTGCCGCCACGGCGTGGGCCGGCGAGCGCCAGCGCTCGTCCTGCAGGGCGAGGATCAGCGGGCCGGGCCAGTAGCGGGCCGCGAGGCGCTTCACGAGCGGCGATGGCCCGGGCAGAGCCGCGACGGACGCCACCAAGCGGGCCGGGGCCTCGCCCGCGAAGTTCGAAAGTTGCGCGCGGGCGGGCTCGCGGTCGGCCCGGGCGACGAGCGTGTAGAGCGTCTCGGTCGGGACGGCCACCAGCTGGCCGCGCTCGAGCGCCGCCAGGGCGCTGGCGAGCGCTTCCGCAGAGGCGTCGGATGCGACGGAGAAGCGGATCGGTTCGTGGGGCATGGGCGCCTTCGTGCCGTGGCGCCGCTCTTTGTAGCCTATTGCGGCCCTTCGATCATGGAGACTCCCGAGAACCGCAGCGGCTCCCACGCCCCGCGCCCGCGCACGTCGCAGGAGCAGCTCGCGTTCCTCGTGCGCCTCGCCGGGGGGCTCGCTCACGAGATCAAGAACCCGCTCTCGACGATCGCGATCAACCTCGCCTTGCTCGAGGAGTCGTGGGGCAAGCCCGGCCCGGGGCGCGGCAACGGCACGCCGGAGCTGACCCAGCGCGAGCAGCGCTCGCTGCACCGCATCAAGACGCTGCAGCGCGAGGTCGGACGCATGGAGGCGATCCTCGAGGACTTCCTGCAGTTCGTGCGCGGAGCTCAGATCAATCGCGCACCGCGCGACCTGTCGGCGATCCTGCGCGAGCTGCTCGACTTCATCGAGCCCGAGAACCAGCAGGCCGGCATTCGCCAGATCGCGGATCTCGCGGTCGGCATGCCGCTGGTGATGCTCGACGAGACCGCGATCAAGCAGGCGCTGCTCAACCTGCTGAAGAACGCCCGCGAGGCGATGCCCAGCGGTGGCGAGCTGCTCGTGCGCGTGCGACGCGACGGAAACTGGGCCGAGGTCCTGATCACCGACACCGGCGTCGGCATGAGCCCGGATGCGCTGGAGCACTGCTTCGACGAGTACTGGTCCGACAAGAAGGGCGGCACCGGGCTCGGCCTGCCGACCACGCGGCGCATCATCGAGGAGCACGGTGGCACGATCCACGTGGTGAGCCAGCGCGGTCTCGGCACCTCGTTCTCGATTTACCTGCCGCTCGTGGTCGAGATCGCGCGCGGCGCGGCGGGCGAGCGTGCGGTCGACGTGTCCGCCGAAGTGGAGTCACGGCCCGCACGCGACGGGGAGACGAGCTGATGGCGCAGGAACCCGCCAAGGTCCTGATCGTCGACGACGACGAGGGACATGCCGAGGCGCTCGCGGAGTGGCTCGAGATCGATGGCTACGCCTGCACGCTCGCGCACTCCGGCGAGGCCGGCATCGCGAAGCTCGGCGAGGAGACCTTCGACGCGGTCCTCACCGACCTCAAGATGCGCGACAAGAGCGGCCTCGAGGTGCTGCGCGAGTCGAAGAGCCTCCAGCCCGATGCTGCCGTGCTGCTCATCACCGGTCACGGCTCGGTGGAGACCGCCGTGGACGCCATGCGCAGCGGGGCCGCCGACTACCTGCAGAAGCCCGTCAACGGTGCGGAGCTCCGCACGCGACTTGCGCGAGCGATCGAGGCGCGCAACCTGCGCCGCGACAACCTCGAGCTGCGCAAGCAGCTCGACGAGCGCTTCGGCCTCACGGGCCTCGTGGGGCACTCGCCCCAGATGCAGCGCGTGTTCTCCATCGTGCGGCAGGTCGCGGGCACGACGGCGACGGTGCTCGTGCTGGGCGAGAGCGGTACGGGCAAGGAACTCGTGGCGCGCGCGGTGCACGGCAACTCGCCGCGGCGTGAGCGCAACTTCGTGGCGGTGAACTGCGCGGCCTTGAGCGAAGGCTTGATCGAGTCGGAGCTCTTCGGGCACGTGAAGGGCGCCTTCACGGGCGCCGTGTCCGCCAAGGAAGGGCGCATCGTGCACGCCGACGGCGGCACGCTGTTCCTCGACGAGGTGGGGGACATGCCCCTGCTCACGCAGGCGAAGCTCCTGCGCGTGCTCGAGACGCGCGAGGTGCTGCCCGTGGGCGGCAACACGCCCCGCAAGGTGGACGTGCGGCTCGTCGCCGCCACCAATCGCGACCTGCGCTCGATGGTGAAGGAGGGCACGTTCCGCGAGGACCTGCTGTTCCGGCTGCAGGTGGTCGTGATCGACCTGCCGCCCTTGCGCGACCGCGCCGGCGACATTCCGCTGCTCATCGATCACTTCATCGGCGAGCTCTCGCGCCAGCACGGCCGCAGCCTGCGCGGCATCGCGCCCGAGGCGCGCACGGCGCTGCTGCGCTATCCGTGGCCCGGCAACGTGCGCGAACTGCGCAATGTCATCGAGAACATGGTACTGCTCGCGGGCTCTGACGTGCTCGCACTCGAGGACGTTCCCTCCGAGGTGCGCGAGGTCGCCCGCGAGCCGCGCAAGGGCGGCGGCTACGAGCTGGCCGGGCGCTCGATGCCCGAGGTCGAGCGCGATCTGATCGAGGCCAACTTGCGCCTCTGCGCCGGCAATCGCGAGAAGGCCGCGCGCATCCTCTGCATGGGCGAGCGCACGCTGTATCGCAAGATCAAGGAATACAAGCTGTAGCGGCCGCCTCGGGCGGTCGCGCGGCACCTCGCCAAACGGTGCGCGGCGCGCCCCGTCCTGAACGGAGCGCGCCGCGCGTTGGCGACCTCACGCGTGCTTCACGGGCAGATCGTGAAGCCGATCGCGTTGGAGAGACCCGTGCTGAAGGTCGCACCCGGATCGCGCATCCACCAGCGGGCGAAGATGTTGGTGCCCGCGACCAGCGTCGGATCGATTCCGGTGGCGGCCCACTGGTTGAAGTCGAAGGTGTAGCTGCCAGTGCAGGCTGCGCCGCCGACGGCGGTCTGGACGGCCGTGCGGCGGAACGGGGGCTGGATGCAGATCGAGCCACCCTGGAACGGCGCGCTGCTCTGTCCCTTGCCATAGAACATCTGGCCAGGGCGGCCCGAGATCACCTGCGAGCAGGTGAGCACGAAGCCCGCCGGCGCGCTGGCGCTGGCCACGCCCGCGGCCGTGATGGTGGGCATGCAGCCGAGGCTGTTGACCTTGGCCGTGCAGAAGGACTGCACGTTCGGGCAGTTGAGCTGGCACTCGTCGGGCACGCCGTCCGCGTTGAGGTCGAGGCTCGAGCCGAACAGGATGTCGCAGCCGTCGACCACGCCGTTGGCGTTGCAGTCCTGCTGGCAGTTGTCGGGCACGCCGTCGCGGTCGCAGTCCTCGGCGAGGCCCTGAGCGATCTCGCAGACGTTGCCGAGACCGTCGCCGTCGCAGTCGGCCTGACCGCTGTTGGCGTTGCTCGGGCAGTTGTCGCAGGCATCGCCCACGCTGTCGCCGTCGACGTCCGCCTGACCGAAGTTGGCCAAGGCGGGGCAGTTGTCGACGCAGTCGGCGACGCCGTCCTGATCGCTGTCGACATCCGCCTGACCACAGCCGCACTGGCCCGGCTGGAGCTTGGCCGCGTCGTTCGGGCAGCCATCGATGCAGTCGGCCACGAGGTCGCCGTCCGTGTCACTGTCCGGCACGCCGCAGCCGCAGATGCCCGCCGCGGTCTTCGTGCCGTCGTTGGGGCAGCCGTCGATGCAGTCGGCGCTGCCGTCACCGTCGGAATCGAGCTCGCTCACGCCGCAGCCGCAGGCGCCCGGCGCGACCTTGGCCGGATCGTTGGGGCAGCCATCGAGGCAGTTCACCGTGCCGTCGCCGTCGGAGTCGAGCTCCGGAACGCCACAGCCGCACTGCCCCGGGCTCGTCTTGAACGGGTCCTGAGGGCACAGGTCGACGCAGTCAGCCCGACCGTCGCCATCCGAGTCCACGTCCGCCACGCCACAGCCGCACTGCCCCGGGCTCGTCTTGAACGGGTCCTGA
>CAITGX010000025.1 GCA_903892045.1 uncultured Planctomycetota bacterium
ACGCCCACGGAGCCTGCGTACGCGCGAGCACCTCGAAGGCCTTGGTGAGCAGCGCGTCGCCGGCGAGGAGCGCATTCGCCTCGCCAAACCGCACGTGGCAGCTCGGACGTCCGCGGCGCCAGTCGTCGTCGTCCATGCACGGCAGGTCGTCGTGCACGAGGCTGTAGGCGTGCACGAGCTCGACGGCGACGGCGGGTGCGGCGCAAGCGGCATCGTCGGCGCCACACCAGCGCCCGACGAGGCGCGCGAGCGCCGCACGGAAGCGCTTGCCGCCTCCGAGCGCCGCGTACTCCATCGCCTCGGCGAGCACCGGCGGGACGTCCGAGCGCTCCGTGCGCAGGCTGCGCTCGAGCTCACGCTCGACCCACTCTTGCGTGTCGGCGAGCCAAGCCTCGATCGAGACCGTCTCCACCGCGCCTAGCCCTTGGCGTCCGGGTCGCCGGCGTAGGGCTTGGAGCCCGCCTCGGTGAGCTCCTCGACCCGGCGCTGGTAGGAGTCGAGCAGCTCGCGGCAGCGCCGGACCAGCTCGGTGCCTTCCTGGTAGCGCGCGATGGCCTCTTCGAGCCCGACCTTGCCCTGCTCGAGCTCCGCCACGATGGCCTCGAGGCGCTCGATCCGCTGGTCGAAGGACGGCTCGGAGGCCGCGGGCTCGTTCTTGGGGCTCTTTTGGGCCATGGGGCGGGCAGTCTAGGGTCCCGATGGCCTCTGGAAAGCCCCCCAGAAGCGGCACTCCTTGCCGAATCTCACGTTCGCGGTAGCCTTAGAGAGCGATTTTCGGGCCTCGGCCTCCAGACGCCGACCCCCGCCTCACGACGGGGGTACGTTGTTCCAGGGGTCCAAAGACCGCTTCCGCACCGACTCCGGCTCCACCTCGACCTACACCGCGATCGTCCCCGCGCCGAAGGCGTCTCACCCATGCAGCCCAAAGTCGTCCTGATCTACGCCAAGAGCCAGGTCCTCCGCGAGAAGGCCGCCGCCCTGTTCGCCCAGGAGGGTGTCGCCACGGGCAACGGTGCTCGCGACGAGATCATCCCGCCCTTGGGCATCGCGATCCTCGCCGCTGGCCTGCTCGAACGCGGCTACGAGGTGAAGATCTTCGACGACTCGATCGAGGACATGGACACCCTGCGCTCGGCCATGGAGTGGGCCGACGTGGTCGGCATCTCGACGCTCACTCCCAACGCCCGCCGCGCCCGCGAGCTGGGCCTGATCGCCAAGACCGAGGTCGGCCGCTTCGTGATCATGGGCGGCCCCCACCCGACGACCAACCCCGAGTTCTTCCTCGACGCCGGCGCCGCCGACATCTGCGTGCAGGGCGAGGGCGACCTGACCCTGCCCGAGATCCTCGAGCACTGGCAAGACCGCTCGAAGTGGCCGGACATCCTCGGGATGACCTACAAGGGCGACGACGGGCAGCTGGTCAAGAACCCGCGTCGGCCGCTCATCAAGAAGATGGATGAGCTGCCCTACCCGGCTTACCACCTCTACGACATGCCGAAGTTCCTTCGGCTGATGATCAACCCGTCCGTGAACATGATCACGTCGCGCGGGTGCCCCTATGCGTGCACCTTCTGCGACGCGGAGATGACGCCGCGGCAGTACCGCTCGATGAGCCCGACCAAGGTGGTCGACCTGATCGAGCACCTGCTCAAGACGTACAACCCGCCGCAGTTCATGTTCTTCGATGACCTCTTCACCATCCAGAAGAAGCGCGTCATCGCCATCTGTCAGGAGATCATCCGCCGCGGGCTGTTCTTCGAGTGGACCTGCGAGTCGCGCCTCGACACGATGGACTTCGAGCTGCTGCGCTGGATGAAGAAGGCCGGCTGCGTGAAGATCTACTACGGGCTCGAGTCCGGCTCGCCGGACGTGCTCGTGTCGGTGAAGAAGGGCCTGACGACCGAGAAGATCATCGCGGCGGCGAAGCTCAACCGCGAGGTCGGCATGACCTTCAAGTACTTCCTGATGTACGGCTTCCCTCAGGAGCAGGCCAAGGATCACCGCCTGACCGAGTGGATCGTGCAGCAGACGCGACCCGACCAGATCCACCTCTCGCTCCTCCAGCCGATCCCGGGCACCGAGATCTACGAGCAGCTCAAGCCCGTCCTCCTGAAGGACATGGCCGAGGTCGACTTCCACTACTGGCACGGCACGGAGTCCTTCAAGCACCCGGTGTTCACGCACAAGGAGCTGCAGGACGACCGCGAGGAGCTGCTCAAGATCCACGCGCGCACGACGCGCAGCCTGAAGAATCGCCTGCTGCGCAAGTGGGAGCGCCTCGTCGCGATGGTCCGCAACCCGGTGCTCATCTCCGACTGGTTCGAGGTGCGCCGTCGTCGCAAGACGTACCAGGCGCGCGTGCGCTCGTCGGAGTGGAGCTACGCCTTCGAGCGCGACAAGCGCGACAAGGTGGCCCTGCAGGTGCCCGAGGTGAAGGTCGACTGAGCTCGACCGGAACCGGCCCGCCCAACGCGGCGCTCGACTCTCGTGAGTCGGGCGCCGCGCGCCGTTTCAGGGCAGGCGATGGAGCAGGCGCGCGTGCTCGTACCCCGCGAGCACCGCGGCGCGCGCGGACTCCGGCATTTCCCCCACCAGAGCTCGCGCCTTGTCCTGCGAGAGGAAGGCCGGCGAGGAGTGTCGCTCAAAGTAGTGGCGGATGCGCGCGTCTCCGAGCGAGAGCTGCAGCCGCCGGCCGAGGCCGCGGAAGAACGGCTCCGGAAAACCAGCGTCGACGCCTGCCTGCACTTCGCGCAGCACAGTGTCCTCGGTACCGAGCTCCCACTGGCCAAAGCGCCCGATGCTCTCGACCAGTGCGTCGCGCACGGGTGCAGCAAGGCCCGCCACGTGTGCGATGCGCTCGCCGAAGTCCCGGCTCTTG
The DNA here is from genome assembly GCA_903892045.1 of uncultured Planctomycetota bacterium. Lineage (GTDB taxonomy): Bacteria > Planctomycetota > UBA1135 > UBA1135 > F1-120-MAGs118. The sequence goes on from CAITGX010000025.1 coordinate 2,879, forward strand.
TGGCGCATCAGCATCAGCCCCATGCCGAGCTCGAAGCCACGCAGGTCCTCGACGCCCGCGGCGCGGATTTCGTCGCACATCGACTCGAACGAGCCCTCGCCCCAGCCGTAGAGCGCGATGGCGAGACTCTCGTGCAGGAGCTCCGGCTCGCTCTCGCGGAAGCTGAGCAGCACGTCGAGCTTCTCTGGTCGCGTGCCGGGCAGTCGCGGCTCGATCTTCTGGAGGTACTGCGAGTAGCGATAGCCCTTCTCGCTCGCGAGCGTCGCCAGGTTGGCTCCGAGGTCGCCCGGGGCCGCGTCGCGCACGAGCCGGAGCGTGTCCACAAGCCCCAGCGACGCGAGCAGCGCGATCGGCAGCCAGAGCCAGCGCAGGCGCGCCACGGCGACGGCGCACAGCAGCGCAGCGAGGAACCACAGCGGCATCAAGCGGTGCAGGTAGAAGTAATGCAGCACGCGGCCGACCGTGAAGCCGCTCGCGAGGTACACGCCGAGGAACACCACGATGTGCGCGGCAAGCGCTCCAACGGTCCAGCGATAGGCCCGCGACTCGGCCCCCCGCAGCGCAAGGAGCGCCGCGGCAGGCGTGAGAACGAGCAGCGCGAGTGCGAGCAGGTCGAACCACGCCCGCCCCTCGGTCAACGAAGTCCAGAATGCCCCGATCAGCTCGAGCTTCGGCTTGTCGCCGCCGACGAGGCTCGCGCCATGGATGTCGAACACAGCGTTCCCGACGTTGAGCGCCATCCACAGGAGCGGCGTCAGGCCGATCAGGGCGCCGACCACGGCCCACGCCAAGCGTGCGCGGAAGAGTTCGCGCCTCCACGCGAGCAGCAACAGGCCGCCGGCGACCGCGATCGTCAGCGCGCACTGGTACGACACGTAGAAGCCCAAGCCCGCGACGATTCCGAGCGCCACCCAGAGTCCGCCGCGCGCCTCGCGCACGATCGCCGCTCGCAGCGCGAAGTACAGGATCGCTCCGACGAACAGGCACGCTTGGTAGTGGATGCCCAGTGCGAGCAGGGAGTTCGTCTGCACGCTCTCGGGCGCGAGCACGTACAGCAACGCGAACGCGCGCGCGCTCGCGCGGCCCGCGAAGCGCTCGCAGAACTGCCAGCCCACGGCGAGGATCGCGACGCCCAGAACGATCGCGACCAGCTTCAGCGCCAGCACGCTCTCCCCCACGAGCGAGAACGCGAGCGCGTCGAGCAGGCTGACGACGAACCCACCGCCTTCGTAGGGGTGGTACGGCAGGAGGTGCGTGGCGATCGGCACGCGATCGCGGAGCGCCTTGCCGGCGGCGGCCTTCTCGAACTCCTCGCCGTACACGAACACGTCGCAGAACGACGCAGCCAAGAGCAGCCGCAGCGCGGCAAAGCCCAGCGCCCAGAGGAGCCACTCGTGGCGCCAGCGGGCGGGTCGTTCCGGATTCGGGCTCATGCGACGAGCGCGACGGTAGCACGCTCGCGGGGGCATTTCGACGCGACGCTGCTGCCGTGAACTTGCGACAAGGTGAACGCGCGCGACGGCTGCTAGGCTGCTCTCCGTGGAGTCCCCCGAGCCCAGCGCGGCCAGCACGGGAGCAACGACCGCGCGAGGTCCGCTGCTGGTGCTCGTGTGCACCCTGCTCGCGCTGCTGGCGTGGCTTCCCACGAGCCGCCTCGACGGCTGGGCCTACGACGATCGCGAGGCGCTGGACCACCATCCGGTGGTGCAGGGCACGGTTCCGGCCCTGCAGGCGTTCCGGGAGGACTATTGGGCGCACCTCGGCGCCGCTGGGCACTACCGCCCGCTCGCGGCGCTCTCCCTGCGCTGGGATCTGGCACTCCACGGCGAGGATCCTTCGGGCTTTCACCGCACGAATGCGCTGCTGCATGCCGCGGTCGTGATGCTCGCTGGCCTCGCGCTGGTGCTGCTCGGCGTCCACGCGCCGACGCGCGCGTTCCCTTGGATCGGGCTGGGACTCTTCGCCGTGCATCCGGCGCTCGCCGACTCGGTGGCGTGGATCTCTGGCCGCACCTCGATGCTGAGTGCAATCGGCGGGCTCGTGGGTGTGGTGCTGCTCCTGAGCTTCACGGTGCCGTGGCGCGACGAGCGCCTGTCGCGCACTGTCAAGGTCGGACTCGCGGCAGGCTTGGGGACTTTGCTCGCGTTGCTGGGCAAGGAAGACGGGCTGCTGTTCGCGCCGTTGCTGGCGCTTCTCGCGTGGTCGCACTCGAGACGCGCCGCTTTGGGCGCGGTCGTGGGCGTAACGCTGGCGCTCGCGACCTACGGTGCGCTGCGGACGAGCGTCTACGGCACGCCGTTCCCGTTCGCGCCTCACGCGCCGCTGGCGCATGCAGCGCTCGGAGAGCGTCTGGTCGTTGGCGGTCGTGCCCTGCTGGAGACGCTGCGCATCGCGGTCGTGCCGTTCGGGCATCCGCTCGTGTACGAGCGCAGTCCGGGCTTCCGCGACGTGGAGCCGTGGGTGGGAGCGCTGGGCTGGGGCGCGTGGGTCGCGGCGTTGGCTTGGTCATGGCGCACGTCGAGCCGGCCCGCCGGGCGCATGGCCGGACTCGCAGGTCTCTTCGCATGCGCCTCGTTCCTGCCGCTCGTGCAGCTCGTTCCGGCAGGCGTTCTGTTCGCGCCGCGCTTCCTCTACTTGCCACTGCTGCTGGGCACGCTCGCGCTCGACGAGGCCTTGCGGTCGCTGCTCGGGCGCAGCGCGCCGTGGCTCGCGACACTGCTGGTGCTGGTCGCGGTTCCCACGAGCTGGTGGCGTTCGGGCGTGTACGCATCGAAGGCGACGTTCTACACGGAGCAACTCGAGCAACTTCCTGACGACGCGCAGGCCTTCAACGAGCTGGCGCTCGCGCGCGAGGAGGCCGGAGACGTGCCCGGCGCGCTGCGGCTCTGGCAGCAGGCCCTCGAACTCGATCCGAACTACGGTCGCCCTTGGTCGAACCTCGGCCGCATCGCACTCGCGGAAGGCGATCTAGAGCGGGCCGAGCGCTGCCTGCGGCGAGCGGCGGAGCTCGGGCGCGGCAACGCGCTCGCCCATGCCAACCTCGGAGCGTTGCTGCTGCGACGGGAGAAGTTCGCGGAAGCTGCGGCGAGCTACGAGGAAGCGACGCGGCGCGCTCCCGGCATGGCGCTCGCGTGGCGCGGCCTCGGCAAGGCGCGCTTCGCACTCGCGCAGTACCACGAGGCCGAAGACGCCATGCAGCAGGCCGCGCGACTTGGGCTCCACGACCCCGAGGTCCAGCGCGTCTTGCGCGAGTGCCTCCCGCACACGACGATCTGCACGTATTAGGCTCCCTCCATGCGCGCACTCGCTCCGTTCTTGCTGCTTGCCATCATCGCCTGCTCCGATGCGCCGCAGGGCGAGACCGATGCGAGCGACTCGAAGTCCGGGGCGCCGGCGCCCGAGACGCTCTACCGCTCGAAGAACTGCATCACGTGCCACGGCAAGGACCTCGGTGGCACGATGCTCGCTCCCTCGATCCGCGGCCTCGGCGCGCACTGGAAGCCCGACGATCTCGCGGCGTTCCTCAAGGAGCCGAAGGCTTGGCTCGAGAAGGACGCGCGCCTCGCGGAGACGGCGCGCGCCTATCGCTCTCCCATGCCGCCGACCTTCGGGACGGATGCGGAGCGTCTTGCGCTCGCGCAGTGGCTGCTCGCTCAGCCCTGAGGGCGACGCAGCATCCGCGCGCGGGGCACGACGAACGGCCGGCCATCGTCCATGCGCCCAAAGTGCAGTCGCTCGCCGTACACGGGAGTCAGCACTTCACTGCGCATCATGGCGTCGACGCTGCCGCGCGCGACGAGGCGACCCTCGTGCAGCACGGCCATCACGGCCGAAAACTGCGCCGCGAGGTTGAGCTCATGCGTGACGACGAGCACGACGCGGCCCTCGCACGCAAGCCGCGCCAGCAGCTCGAAGATCGTGACCTGATGGTCGGGGTCGAGCGAGGTCGTGGGCTCGTCGACGAGCAGCACGGAGGCTTCCTGAGCGACGGCGCGGGCCACGACGACGCGCTGACGCTGCCCGCCCGAGAGCTCGCTCATCGCGCGACCGCGGCATTCGAGCGCGTCACAGGCGGCCAGCGCCCGCTCGAGTGCATCGCGATCAGCGGCCTTGGGGCCGGCCCAGCGATCGATGCGCGCGTAGCGGCCACCGAGCACGAAGTCCTCGACCCGCACGTCGAACAGGCTCGGCAGGAACTGCGGCACGACGGCGACGCGCAGCGCGCGCTCGCGAGGAGTCGAGGAACGCAGCGGAGCCCCGTCGAGCAGGACTTCTCCGGCTTCGAGGTCCGCGAGGCCAGCGAGACACCGCAGCAGCGTGCTCTTGCCCGAACCGTTGGGGCCGACGAGGGACACGAGCTCGCCTCTCGACAGCTCGAGGCTGACGCCGTGCAGTACGCGCGGGCTGCCCGGGTACTCGAAGCACACGTTCCGCGCGGCGAGCTGGTTCACCACGTGCTCACCTCGCGCCGGCTGCGGACGAGCAGGAACAGGAAGAACGGTCCGCCCACCACGGACATCATCACGCCCGGCTGCAGGGCACCATCGCCGAGGATCCAGCGCTGGAGCACGTCGGCTCCGAGGAGGAAGGCCGCACCCGCGGGCAGCGTGTGCCACAGGAGCTGCCGGTAGCTCTGCGCGCCGAACAGCCGCACGAGGTGCGGCACGACGAGCCCCACGAAGGCGATCTGGCCCGCGACGGCCACGGCGGCCGAGGCCGCGAGCGCGGCAGCGACGAGAGCGATGCGCTTGGTGCGAGCGACGTCGACGCCGAGCGCCTCGGCGTCCTCCTCCCCACCCTTGAGGAGATCGAGCTCGCGGGCGACGAATGGCACGGCGAGCGCGGCGACGCCAAGCCCCACGAACACGGTCAGGCAGTGAAGGCCGTTGCGGTCGTCGAGCGTGCCAAAGGTCCACGCGAGGATGGCGCGGCTCACCTCCCACTCTTCCAGCGTGAGGTACTGGATCGCCGCAAAGGCGCCCGCGACGCACATGTTGACGGCGATCCCGACGAGCAGCAGCGTCGTGACGCTCGCACGGCCCCGCGAGGAAGCGATCAGCGCGACCAGCGCGGTCGTGGCGAGCGCCATCACGAAGGAGAAGAGCGGCACGAGCCACGCGTCGAGCCCGGTGCCGGCCTCCAGCACCAGTCGCGGCGCGTAGCCACCGACAATGAGGATCGCGAAGGCCGCGCCGAGACTCGCGCCCCCCGTGACTCCGATCAGCGAGGGCGAGGCCAGCGCATTGCGGAACATGCCTTGGATCAGGCCACCCGAGAGCGCCAGCGCGGCTCCCACGCCCAACGTGCACGTCGCGCGCCACACGCGCAGCTCCACGATCGCCTGGGCGTTGCGTTCCAGCGGCTCGCGCAGCCCGAGCATGGAGAGGGAGCCCTCGAGCACCTCGGCGGAGCTCAGGCCCGAACTGCCGAGCAGCACGGAAGCGGTCGCGAGCAGCACGAGCAGCGCTGCGTAGGCCAGACCGGCGCGGGCGCCTGAGCCGAGAGCCGTCATCGAGCCTGTCGCTCCGCGAGCCGGGCCTCGAGCTGTCCCACGCGGCGTGCGAGCTCCTCGGCGGCCGTCACGAGCTCGTGGGAGCCCGTCGCGAACAGCCACGCCGGCAGGGTCACGATGCGTTCCTCGCGCACCGCGCGCAGCCCCGCGAGGCTGGGCTCGCCGCGCAGGATGCGCTCGGCCGCGCCGCCGCGATCTCCGCTCGGCCCCTCTCCCATGCGAAGCGGCTCGCTGACGAGGATCAGGTCGGGGTCGAGCGCCAGCAGGTCCTCGAACGAGATTCCGGCGTGCCCCACCGTGCCGCGCTGCGCGATCTGGTTCTCGATGCCGAGCACCTCGAACAGCGCGTCGATCGTGGTGTCCCGCCCCGCCGTCGAGCCCGCGCCGCCAAAGTTCGAATAGGCGAGCCCGCGCAGCTCTCGCTGCCGACTCCGCGCGCGCAGGGCCTCGAGCCGTCGGTCAAAGTCGGCCAGTGCGCGCGCCGAAAGCTCGGCGTCCTTGAGCGCGTCGCCGGCGACGACCAAGGCTTGCCGCGCGTCGGAGAAGTTGCGCACGCTAGGCAACGTCAGCACGAGGATTCCCGTGGCGCGCAGCTGCGCCGTCGTCTCGGGCGCCTGCCATGGGTCGATCACCACGAGGTCGGGTCGCAGGGCGAGCACGGGCTCGGCGAGGTAGGCCTCGAAGCGAGCGATGGCGCGGGGCTCGGGACGTCCCTCGTGGAGGACGGAGTACTCGAGGGCTTGCGCGGGAACGCCGACCATGCGCTCGAGGCCTGCGAGCGTCACGACGAGGTCCACGGCCGTCGCGCTGGCGGCCACGATGCGCTCGGGGCGTCCCCCAGCGCCCGCGGATGCCTCCTCCACGCGCGAGCACGCGCTCAGGCCGAGCGCGAGCGCACACGGCGCGAGCACGCCCCAAGGGCGCCACGCCGCGCTGAGCAGTGGAATGAGGAACATCGAGAGACCTTGCTGCCGAAGGTGGATGTGTCGCGGCCGTGGGCAATCCGACTGCGAGCCGCGACGCGCGCGGCCCTCACGGTTGCGGGCCAGTCCCGGAGTTGCACCGGGTTCCCCCACTGCACCTCCCACGCGGGGAGGCGCCGCGACGGGCGAGATGGAACGAGAACGGTCCCCGAGTCTACTGCCCGGCGAGCCAGACGAGGAAGCGCAGTTCGAGGTTGTCCTTCGAGAGGTCCGCCGCCGCGAGCGGGACGGCGTAGACCTCCGCCACGACCTCTTCGAAGCTCGCGGCACTGCCGGCCTCGGCCACCTGCTGGAGCAACTGGGCGAACTTGCCGCGGCTGCCTTCGTCCTTGCCGGCGCTCTCCTCGCGCAGCCAGTGCAGGAAGCACGACTTGTAGGCTCGGAAGAACTCGAGGTAGTCGGTGAGGAACTCCGGCGACGGGAGCTCCTTGCCCTGCGCGGCGGAACCGAAGAACGGCGCACGCACGAAGGTGCGCTTGGAGGTGTCGTCGCTCTTGAGCTGGAAGTAGACGAGCTTCTCCTCCTTGCTCTTCGCGCCGCTCTTGGCGCCCAGCTTCTGGGCGTCCTTGAGCACCTTGACGAAGTAGTCCTTGCCGCCGCCCTGCCGCCAGCCGCTCTCGGCATTCGTCGGAGGCAGCACGCCACCGTTCGAGTTTCCGCCGGGGATGAAGGCCGTGACGCCATCCGTCGAGTTGGAACGGCCCGACCCGCCCGAGCGCGTGTTGTTCTCGCCGTACAGGTCGATCACCGCCACTTGGCCGATGGCGGTCTCGATGGCGGGATCGAGCGAGTTGCCGAAGGTGTGCCAGCACAATGTCACGGCCGCGCGCTGGGCCACGTTCTGCAACAGACCGGTGGGCTCGCGCGAGTCCATGGCCACGCCCTCCCCGAAGTTCTTCAGGTTGGGCTTGATCGGCGGGTACTGCAGCGCGAGCACCTGCGTCTCCTGCCAGCCGAACTCGGTCCAGTTCGCGAGCCCGTCGTTCCAGTACAGGCTGCGCGCACCTTCCTGTCGCTGTCCGAGCACTCCGGCGAGCTGCATGAAGTGCGCGCGACTTGGAGCGAGCACGAGCACCTGCGTGCGCGCGGACAGCGGCGTCACCCCGAGGAGCGCTCCGCTTCGGAAGCCGTCGCGAAGTCGGTCGAGCGCCGACTGGACGCCGTCCGCGCCCGAGAACGCCTCGAGAAAGCGCTCGTGTCGCTCGGCACCCGCGCCCGCCTTGGCGGACTTCAGGAACTTCTGGACCTCCGCGATGTCCGCGCGCGCCTTGGCCGCCTCCGCGGCCGGAGCACCGATCCAATCCAGCCACAGCTGGTGCGTCGCGAGCACCGCTGAGAGCGCGTCCTTGCAGTCGTCGACGATGCCCTTGTCCCCCAGAAACTCACGCGGGACGCGCACGTCGATCGCGCCGACCTGCGCCAGCGCGTAGTGCGCCTCGAGGAGCTCGTCGAAGCTCACCTCCGCCGGAGTGCGCCCATCGACCGGGTGCCGCTCGATGTACTGCTGGGCCAGTGCCGGGAAGTCTACTTCCCCCGCCCGTGCGGCTTGAAAGGGGCCCACGCCCAGGAGCGCGCAGGTCAAGAACAGGAGACGTTGGAAGGGGCGCATGGATGACTCTCGCGGGGGACCACCGGAAGTGGAACCCGAACCGCGCCTCGGTGGATCGCCGTACGGGGTTTCGATTGCGTGAAACTCGCGGCCTAGGTGCGCGCGGCGGCGCCGAAGAGGAAGCGGACCGGAATCTGGAT